>DASSZN010000052.1:0-47424 GCA_035702805.1 Thermomicrobiaceae bacterium
TCGGCGGACCCCGAGGTGGCCCCGGTGATCGACCACGGCTACCTGTCTGACGCGGAGCAGCGGGACCTCGAGGTGCTGGTCGACGGGGTGGAGATCGCGCGGGCGGTGATGGGTAGCGCGGAGCCGGACCGGGCCCCGGTCGCGGAGATCGCGCCGGGGCCCGACGTGCGGGCGCGTGCGGCGATCGCGGACTGGGTGCGGCGGCACGTTGGGATCTACTACCATCCCGGCTGCAGTTGCCGAATGGGGTCGTCGACAGACCCAGAAGCGGTGGTCGACGTGGCCGGCCGGGTCCACGGTGTCCGGGATCTCTACGTCTGCGACGCGTCGATCTTCCCGGCCCTGATGCGGGCCAACACCAACCTGCCGACGGCGATGCTGGCCGAGCACCTGGCGGAGTCGATCGGTGCGGGTTGAGGCGGCCGGCGCGAGCGGGCGCGGGAGTGGGGTTCGATGACGTGACCGGCGACGAGCATCCGGGTATCAGCGACGAGCGCGCGCGATGGGTACTCGACCGGTTGCGCGCCGCGGACCAGGCGCAGCGCGACGCCGGGCTCTCCGTCGATGAGCGGACGAGGAACGTCACGGCGCCGACCGGCGCGTTCCTCTACGCGATCGCGCGCGCCACCGCGGCGCGACGCGTCTTCGAGATGGGTTCCTCCAACGGTTACTCGACGATCTTCCTGGCGCTGGCGGCGCGGGAGAACGGCGGCCGGGTCGAGGGGGTCGAGATCCGTCCCGAGCGCGCCGAGGCGGCGAACCGCCACCTGGCCGAGGCGGGACTGGCTGAGGTCGCCCGGGTGCGGGGGGGCGACGCCGCGGCGGTCGCGTCGGAGATGACCGACCTCGATCTGGTCTTCATCGACGCGGAGAAGGACGACTACGGGCGACTGTTCCTGGCGGTGGTGGACCAGGTGCGCCACGGCGGCCTGATCTTAACCGACAACGTCGTGTCGCACGACTGCTCCGCGTTCCTGGAGGTCGTCCGCGCCCGGGTGGACGTGCTGACCCAGACGCTGCCGTTCGAGCGCGGCGTCGAGCTCACGCTAAAGCGGTAGGCACGACCGCGGCAGGCGGGAGGGGGCGAGGACGTGGCTGACGTGGGGACCGAGACACTGACCGTGCCGGTACACGTCTACCTGCTGCGCAACTTCCTGTCGGGTAAGCTGGTGACGACCCACGCTCGGCTCAGCGACGGCATGAACGACGGGAACCCCCACCTGCGCCTGCGCGACGTGGTCGCGGTCGACTACGCCAACCCGCGACTGCGCTACGCCCGCGACCAGGCGATGGTGATCAAGAGCCGCGTGCTCTTCATCTGCGACCGGCCGGTGCCCGGCTACCAGCCGGCGCACGGGCGATTCGCGGTGCAGCGGGAACGCCAGCGCGTCACGCTGGCCGTCGGGCCCTTCTTCATCGAGGGGGATGCCCACGTGCCGCCCGGCGGCACGATCGAGACGCGCCTCGTCAGCGTCTTCCTCCCGTTTATCGCCCTGACCGACGCGCGCATCGCCTCGTCGGTGCTGCCGGCGTTCGCCGAGGACACGGTGCTGGTCAACCGCGAGCAGATCGACCACGTCCTGAGCTGAGGTCGTCGGCGGCCAGGTCGAGCGGAACTCCTACCGGTCGGGTGGTGCGTTGCTCGCTGGTGGCTTACATGCCACCTCGACATCTCTCGCGCGGTCCGCCCCCGGATCGGGTCGTCGTGAGCCCCTCGGCGATCCAGGTGGTGGCCAGGACGAGCGCGGCGATGGCCAGCGCGGGCGGCAGCACCAGCCAGGGCCAGACCGAGCGCGAGAAGAGGAGCGGGTCGTTGAACGCCCAGCTCAGCATCGTGCCCCAGCCCGGCCGGCCGGCGTCTGCCAGCCCCAGGAAGGCGAGCGTCGTCTCGGCGAAGGTGGCGAAGCGTACCGTCAGGATGAGCTTGGTCGGCAGGACGTCGAGCGTCGCCGGCAGCAGGTGGCGGAGCATGATGCGCGGTCCGCTGGCGCCGATCGCGCGGGCCGCCTCGACGTAGGGCGCGGCGCGACTCTGAATGACGAGGCTGCGCACGATCCGCGCGAACGACGGCCAGGAGAGCAGGGCCAGCGCCAGGATGAGGTGTGTCTGGCTGGGACCGGTCAGCGTCACCACCAGCAGGTAGAGGGGAATGGCCGGCAGGGCGAGCAAGAGGTCGGTGAGGGCCATCAGCGGCCACTCGAGCCGGCGCGCGAATCCCGCCAGGAGGCCGACGAGCCAGCTCAGCGCGGTCGAGGTCGCGGCGACCGATGCGGCGACGGCCAGAGTACTGCGCGCGCCGTAGAGCAGCAGGCCCAGGTTGTCCTGGCCGAGGTCGTTCGTCCCGAGGGGGTATGCCGCCGAGCCCGGCTGGAGCGGCAGGGCGACCGGGAGGCGCGGGTCGAGCGGCCGAAGCTGTGGCGCCAGGACGGCCGCCGCGACGGTGAGCCCGAGAAGTCCGGAGCCGAGCCAGAAGAGGGGTGGGCGCCCGGCCGAGCCGGGTCGAGCGGGCCGGCCGCGGACTGATCCACCGGCCGCCATGCTCCGCGCCGGCAAACGATCGTCGTCGGTGCCCAGGCGTATCCGGGGGCGCCGTCGGTCGGGCAGCGTGGCGGACCAGTCGACGCCGGATCTAGCCATGGGCCGGCATCCGGCGTCGCTCGAGACCGCGGTAGGCCAGCTCGAGCGCGAAGTTGGCCGCCAGTACCGCCAGGCTGGCCAGCAGGAACTCGGCCTGGAGCACCGGGTAGTCGCGCGCCTGGACCGCCTGGAAGGCGAGCATCCCGAGCCCCGGTACCCCGAAGACCCTTTCCACCACCAGCGCGCCCCCGAAGACCGCGCCCAGCCGCAGGCCGAAGTAGGTCAGCAGCGGCAGTCCGAGGTTGGGCAGCGCGTGGCGGAGCGCGACGCGGCGTTCGTCGAGCCCCCGAGCGCGGGCGAGGTCGAGCCAGGGCGCGCGGTGCAGTCCGGCGGTCGCGTCGCGCGCGATCAAGAGGAACCCGGCGGTGCCGGCGAGTGCCAGCGCCGTCGCCGGGAGGACGAGGTGCCGCGCGTCGTCAACGGTCTGACGGGCGAGCCCGAGCGCCCCGCCGCCGAAGTCGGCGAAGCTCGACTGCACGCCGGCCAGGGGGAACCAGCCGAGGCCGAGGGCGAAGGCGGCGAGCAGCGCGATCGCGATCAGGAACTCCGGCACCGCGCCGACCGACGCGGCAAGCGTGACCAGCGCGCGGTCGCGCCGCGTGCCGGGCCGCCAGCCGGCGAGCAGCCCGAGCCCCGTGCCGACCAGCGTCGAGACGACTAGCGCGCTCAGCATCAGTGCCAGCGTCCAGCCGAGGCGCTCGCCGATCAGCGAGCGCACCGACTGTCCCTCGGCGATGGACCAGCCGAGGTCACCGTGGGCCAGCCCGACCAAGTAGTCGCGAAGCTGGGCCATGGGGGGCTCGTCCAGGTGGTAGTACGCGCGGAGCTCGGCCCGCGCCGGCCCTGAGAGCACGGCGCCGGTGCCCAGGCCGCTCGCGGTGCTGACGTCGAGCGGGTCGCCCGGCATCAGCCGAGGCAGGAAGAAGTTGAGCAGCACCACGGCCACGGCGAGCAGCAGGTAGCGCAGCACGAGCGCCGGCAGACCACGGCCCTCCGTCACCGTCAGTTCCCCAGCACGATCAGCTTGTTGTTCGGGAACGGGATGCCATCCAACAACCCGCCCCAGGTGTTCATCGGTCGCAGCCTGGCCGGGTCGTACACCCAGTAGAAGCGGCGGTAGTAGAGAACGATCGTCGGCAGCTGCTCGGCCAGGATGGCCTGCATCTGGAACACGAGCTGGCGGCGCGTCGCCGGGTCGAGCTCGGCGGCCTCCCGGCTGCCGAGCGCGGTGTAGGCGGAGTCGTGGAAGATCGACCCCTGCGCGAAGCTGTTGGTCTCCTCCCCGGCGTACCAGCGGCGCAGGTAGTCGGGATCGCAGCCGACGCCGATGTGGCTGGTCAGCGCGAGCTGGAAGTTCCCCTCCTCGAGGAGTTGCGTCCGCGTCGCGGCGTCGACCTGCCTCACGTTGAGGGTGATGCCGACCGCCGCGAGCATCGGCGCCATCAGGTCGGGCTCGCGGGCGGTCGGGTCGGCGAGGAGCTCGACGCTCAGCGATTTGCCGCCCAGGAGCTGGCGCGCCGTCGCGGGGTCGTACGGGTAGGTCTTCAAGTTGGGGTCGAACCAGGGAGTCTCGGGCGGGATGACGCCGGCGCTGCCAACGATGGCCGGCCCGTGGGTGATGGTCTCGGCGATGCGCGCGCGATCGAGGGCGTACATGATGGCCTGCCGGACCTCGACGCGGTCGACCGGCGCGCGCTCGGTGTTGACGACGAGGCGCACGATCGACAGCGGCGCGGTAGCGAACACCCGCAGGCGGGCGTCGCTGGCCAGCACCGTCTGGACCGAGGCGTCGGCGCTGAGGGCGATGTCGACGTCGCCGTGCTGCGCCGCCGGCACGCTCGACTGCGACGGGACGGTGACCTGGCGCCACTCCCGCACGCGGGGGCGACCGCGCCAGTAGTGGTCGTTGGCGAGCAGCCGGTAGGCGCCCTGCGTCGCGTCGTAGGCCGCGAGCGTGTACGGGCCGCTCCCGATCGTGGCGTTGGCCCCGGTGTACTTGATCGGGTCGGCGACCGGCTCCCAGACGTGACGCGGCACGATTGGGGCATTGCCGGCGATGTCCTCGAGGAAGGCGGCGTCGGGGCGCGCGAGCCCGATCTGGACGCGGCCATCCGGCAGTGCCGTGGCCGAGGTGACCACGGTCGTCGGCATCCAGACGTACGGATGCCTGGCGTAGTACGCAAAGGTGAAGGCGACATCGTCCGCGGTCAGCGGCGTGCCGTCGTGCCAGGTCGCGCCGTCAACCAGGCGGAACGTGTAGGTCTTACCGTCGGAGCTGGCCTCCCAGGAGGCGCCCAGCCAGGGGATGATGCCGTACTCATCCTTCCAGGTGAGGGTGTCGTAGATGAGCGTGAGCAGTGCGGCGCCACCCGGGCCGGAGACAGAGATCTGAAACGGCGTCGGCCGTCCTACGTCGGTCCACCAGGCAACGCGCACCAGGTCGACCGGCGGCTCGGCGGCCGGGCTGGCGGCGGGTGCCGCGGGCGGCGTGGTCCGCGCGCCGGAGGGGACTGATGTGGCGGTCGCGGGCGCCCCGGCCGAGCGCGCCGGGTCGGATCCGCCGCAGGCGCCCAGCAGCGCCGCGGCAGCCAGGGCACCGGCGCCGCCGAGCGCGCCGCGCAGGAACCGGCGCCGGGTCATCGGAGCCATCAGTGTCACGCCCTTCCGGGAGGCCCGGGTGCCGCCGCGGCAACGCGCGGGTCGCCGTCGACCCCGGCCGGGACGCCTGCGACCCGGTCGCGTCGGGCCTGGAGCGAGCCGTTGTCGGTGGAATCGAGGACGACCGGCAGATCCTCGCGGGTGAAGTCGGTCGACGCGAGGCCGCCCAGATCCAGCCGGTTGAAGTCGCCGAGCAGGTCGCCGGGCCGGGTCAGAGCGTGGTGGTCGGCAACCCCGGCCGTGATCACGGCCCGGCGGATGGTGGTCACCTGGCGATCCCTCTCCGATAGACCCTCAGAGGGTCTGGTTCGCCAGCCGGAGGTGCTGGTCGGTGTAGCGCGCGAGGTTGGCCTGCTGGCGTGGGGTGAGCACCTCGCAGACCCAGCCCCAGTGGAGCGCGACCCAGTCGCCCACGACCGCGTCGTCGACGAAGCCGTGCCCGTCGACCTGGCGCGCCACCCGCACCGTCGCGGCCGGCCCCAGCGCCAGCGTGCCGTCGACCAGCACCAGTGGCGGACGCTCGACGGCCAGCTCCGCCCCGCTGACCTCTCGCACCCGGCCCCAGCTGATCCGGCACTGGTCCATGGTCTCGAGCGAGTGCCCCAGCTCACCGACGCGGCTGTGGACGTCGAAGACGTGGAAGTTGTGGTGGGGATGGGCGCCGGCCGGAGCCTTGCCGAGCACCAGCTCACGGGTGCGGCCGGAGAGCTGTTTGCCGAAGCGCTCGGCGAGGGCGTCGTAGAGCTGGCGCACCTCGACGCCCTCGAGCAGGTCGTTGCCGATCCAGTAGGCCTCGACGACACGCTCGTCGAAGGGGTCGGCGATACCGTTGGCGCGGGCGATGAGCTTGAGGTAGGGGAGCGCGCCGGTGAAGCGCGCCAGGAGCGGGCGCAGGCCGCCGTCGTCGGTCCCGGCCACGGCGTACTGGAGCAGGGTGGTGTTGTCGTCGCCGCCGCAGTAGCGCAGGCGGTTGGGCATGAAGCCGTAGTGGATGAAGCGCAGCGTGCCGGCGAGCGCCGCGCCGGGCCGGGCGATCTCGATCACGAGCCGTTCCCTCTCTCCAGCGCGTCCAGTTCGGCGAGCTCGGCATAGGCGGCCAGGATGGCGGCGGCCTCCTCGGGGTCGACGCGCGCCAGCGCCAGCCCGGCGTGGTGGAAGACGTAGTCGCCCGGCACGATGCCCTCGACACCGAGGAGCGACACGGGCGACTCGCGCCCCTCGTCCTCGATCCAGGCGACGTCACCGTCGACGCGAAGCACGCGGGCCGGAACTGCCCGGCACATCCTGCCGCTCCTCTCAGCCGTCGACGTCGATGCTGACCAGGACCAAGTCCTCGGCATCGGCATCGACCAGGCCGACCGCGCCGCACGCCGGGCAGGCGCCGTTGTCGCTCTGGTAGGAACGGGCGCAGTCCAGGCAGAGGCGACGAGGCGGCCAGTGCTCGATGGCGAGGGCCGCGCCCTCCGCCGCGGTGCCGACACTCAAGACCGTGAAGAGTGTCTCGACGATGTCGTCGGTCACGTGCCCGCCATCGGCGATGGCGAAGGTCACGCGCTCGATATGGCGCGAGCCGGCACCGTCGGCCACCAGGCAGGCCTGCTTGAGCGCCTCGGTCATCAAGCCGACTTCGTGCATTCCCGGCGCCCTTCCTCGGCGGTAGCCTCCCAGCGACGCAGCTCATTGAGCGCGGCCTCGACGAGGCGGTCCAGCGCGGCGTCCACGACCGACGTGAGCTCGGTCCCGAGGCGCAGGCTCTCGGGCTGCAGCCCCAGCAGGACCACCTCGTCGGGCTCCCGGTCCAGCATGCGCAACGCCGCGAGCAGGTCGGCGACGCCGAGCTGGTGGGCGGTGCTGCCCTGGATCAGGCTGCGCAGGTCGTCCCGATCGAAGCGGTAGAGCGTGCCGGGCTCGGCCTCGAGATCGACGGCGTCGAGGACCAGCATCCGGCGCGCGCCCGCCGCCATGCTCAGGAGTTCGAGCCCGAGCGTGCCACCGTCGATGACCTCGACCCGGTCGGGCAGCCGTGGATCGGCGAGCAGACGCTGGGCGGCACGCACGCCGAGCCCCTCGTCCGACAGGATGACGTTGCCCAGTCCCAGCACCATCGTGGCGTCGTCGCGCTCAATCATCGGCCGGCACCAGGGCCTTCTTCCGCCCGTCGGGACTCGGCTCCGTGACCGGAGCTGCCGGCGGCTCCGGTGACTCCTCCTCTTCTTCCGACTCGACGAGCCGCTGGGGCACAAACTTATGACCGCTGAACATGCTCCCCATCAGTCCGTTCTTCTCCTCCGCCGACACCAGCAGCGAGCTGTAGACGTGGTGGACGGTGAAGGCGATGAAGACGAACATGATCAGGAAGTGGATCTCGAGCAGGTACTGGAGGTTGATCCAGACTGGTACCCAGCCGAAGAGGAACTGCCACGGCTGGGTGTGGACGACCGCCTGGTAGAGGGCAAACCCCGTCACGATCTGGACGAGCATGATCGCGTAGACCACGAGGTAGAAGAACGCCGCCAGCGAGTTGTGGCCGACCGCCTCCGGCGAGCGCCAGGAGAGGAACAGGTAGTACTTGAGCATGTCCCGGATGCCGCGCCACTGCGAGCGCTTGAGGGGGATGAACGCCCGCCAGTGAGCGAAGCGGTTGCCGGCGAAGAACCAGTAGACGCGAGCCAGGAACGCCGCCGTGAAGACGAAGGCGGTGACCTCGTGGATGGCGCGCATCCAGCCCATCAGGAAGGCGTTCGGCGTGACCGAGACGATGAACGGGTTGTAGAGGTAGTAGCCCGTCACGGCGAGGATCACCGTGGTGATGAAGATCGTCCAGTGAACCAGGCGGACGGGCAGCTCCCACACGTAGACGCGGATGATCCGCTCAGACTCGACAGCCGGGGCGGTTGTGGTGGCCTTCGGCGCGGGTCGTGTGCGCTGCATCGACCGCCTCCTATCGCACCTTGACCTGGACCACCTGGCCGCCGCGCGGGTCGACGACGTGGACGGCGCAGGCCAGGCAGGGATCGAACGAGTGGACCGTCCGCAGGATCTCCAGGGGACGCGTCGGGTCGGCGATGGGGGTGTTGAGGAGCGCCGCCTCGTAGGCGCCGCGCTGTCCGGCGGCATCGCGCGGGCCGGCGTTCCAGGTGCTGGGCACGACCGCCTGGTAGTTGGAGATCAGCTTGTTGTCGATCTCGACCCAGTGGCCGAGGGCGCCGCGCGGTGCCTCGTGGTAGCCGAAGCCCTGCGCGCTCGTGGGCCAGGAGTTCGGGTCCCAGCGGGAGTCGTTGAAGATCTGGATGTTGCCGCTGTTGAGGTTGTCCTGCAGTTGCGTCAGCCAGCCCGCCAGCTGGTTGACCATGACCTGCGTCTCGATGGCGCGCGCGGCGACGCGGCCGAGGGTCGAGAAGAGCGCGGCCGGCTGCGCGTTCAGCTTGGCGAGGACACTGTCAACGGTTGGTTTGATCTGCGGGTGGCCGGCGGCGTAGGCGACGAGGACGCGGGCGAGCGGGCCGACCTCTACCGGATGGTTCTGGTAGCGCGGTGACTTGAGCCAGGAGTACTTGGCGTCGGTGTTGAGGAACTGGAAGGGCGGCGTCGGCCCGCTGTACTTCGGGTTCGTCTGTCCCTGGAAGGGGTTGTGGCCGGCGCTGTCACCGTCGGTATAGGTGTACCAGGAGTGGGTGACGTACTCGCTCACGTTCGACGGCGCGAAGGGGTAGAGCTGGGTCAGGTCGTGGTTGAGGATGATCCCGCGCGGCAGGAAGAACTTCGCCGGGTCGTTGACGCTGCCCTGCGGGTAGCCGCCGTAGGCCATGAAGTTGCCCAGCCCCTCGCCGACCTTGAACCAGTCGGGGTAGAGCCCGGCGACGGCCAGCACGTCGGGGACGTAGACCTGCTCGACGAAGGTCTTCGCGGTCGTCACGAGACCGAGCATGAAGTTGATGCGCTCGTCGGTGATGGTGGCGTCCGGCTCGTTCGGGTCCATCGAGGAGGCCATGCCACCGACGAGATAGGTCTGCGGGTGCGGGTTCTTGCCACCGAGCACGGCGTGGATGCGGATCACGTCGCGCTGCCACTCGAGCGCCTCGATATAGTGGGCGACCGCGAGCAGGTCGGCCTCGGGCGGCAGGGTGTAGGCCGGGTGGCCCCAGTAGCCGCTGCTGAAGAGGCTGAGCTGGCCGCTGTCCGCCAGGGTCTGGACGCGGCCCTGGATCCCCTTGAAGTAGTCGGTGGAGGACTTGGGCCAGGCCGAGATCGACTGGGCCAGCTGGGCGGTCTTGGCGGGATCGGCTTTGAGGGCGGCGACGACGTCGACCCAGTCGAGCGCGTGCAGGTGGTAGAAGTGGATGACGTGGTCCTGCACCATCTGGATGCCCGCCATGATGTTGCGGATGATGCGGGCGTTGTCGGGGATCTCGATGCCGAGCGCGGCTTCGACGGCGCGCACCGAGGCCAGGGCGTGGACGGTGGTGCAGACGCCGCAGATGCGCTGGGCCCAGATCCAGGCCTCGCGAGGATCGCGCCCCTTCAGGATCAGCTCGATCCCGCGGAACATCGTCCCGGAGCTCCAGGCGTCGTTGACCTTGCCGGCGTCGACCTCGGCCTCGATGCGCAGGTGTCCCTCGATGCGGGTGACCGGGTCAATGGCGATCCGGGCCATGCGAGTCCTCCTCCTGCTGGGGTGCCTGCGTCTCGGACGGCGCGGGAGCGCCGGTCTGTTCGGTGGGAGCTTCCTCGGGTCTGAGGCGGGCACGGGCGTAGCTGCCGACGCCGTGGACCCCGAAGATGGCGGCGGTGGCGGCGACGACGCCCAGGCCGATCTGTCCGGCGGTGACGTCGGCGCCGAAGCCCGGCACGTTGGGGAGCCGCCCGTAGAACGGGTCCATCGCGTCCCAGAAGCGGGGCCCGGCGCAGCCGATGCAGCCGTGGCCGGACTTGACCGGCCAGCTGGTGCCGTCGTTCCACTGGACGCGCGGGCAGTTGTAGGTGGTCGCCGGGCCCTTGCAGCCCATCTTGTACAGGCACCAGCCCTTGCGGTGCCCCTCGTCGCCCCAGACCTGGACGAAGCGGCCGGCGTCGTAGTGGGCGCGCCGCTCGCACTGGTCGTGGATCAGGTTGCCGTAGGCGAAGAGTGGGCGGTTGTACTGGTCGAGGGCCGGCATCTCGTTGAAGGTCAGGTAGTGGGTGAGCACGGCGGCCGTGTTGACGACGTTATGGGGACAGCCGCCGAGGTTGACGACGTTGATGCCGGGGACGGCGCTCGCGATGCCGACGGCGCCGGTGGGGTTCGGCCCGGCCGACGGGATGCCGCCGTCCCACGCGCAGGCGCCGACGGCGAGGACGGCCGCGGCGTTCTTGCAGACCTCGGTGGCGATGTCGATGGCGGTGCGCCCGCCGATGGTGCAGTAGACCCCGCCGTCCGCGGTCGGGATCGATCCCTCGACGACCGCCAGGTACTTGCCCTTGTCCTGTTTGACGACGTTCTCCAGCGCGGCCTCGGCCTGGGTGCCGGCTCCGGCCATGATCGTCTCGTGGTACTCGAGCGACAGGGTGTTGAGGACAATGTCGACGATGTCGGGGTGGCTGGAGCGCAGCATCGACTCGGTGTTGCCGGCGCAGTCCTGGAACTCCAGCCAGACCATGACCGGCTTGGTCGCCTGCTGGAGGGCCTTGCTGATCTGCCCGGTGTACCGCGGCGGCAGCGCCAGGATGCTGGCCATCGACGCGCAGAAGCCGAGGAAGTCACGCCGCGAGATTCCCCGGCGCAGCAGCGCCGTGCGGAGATCGGTCTCGGTCTGAAGCATTGCGCCCTGCCTTTCCCGCCGCGGTGCGGTGACCGGCCACCCGCGGGAGACAGCGTCCCGACCGAGCCGCGCGTCCCGTGTGGTCGACGCGCGGCGGCCACGGCGGGCGGACGGCCTTTTTCAGCCCAGAGCGTAGGGGAATGGCGGTGACGACCGTGTTACAGGCGAGACGGGGACGTTACAAAAGCGTGTCGATTTCCCGTGATGGTAGCGTTGCCGGAGGTGCGACCTGGGACGCTATGGCGAGCCGGCCGCCGATTGTCGCGAACGATCGGCCCGCCTGGGCGCGGCGGAGCGCGGCACCGACCCGCGCGTGCACGTGCCTGTCACGGTCGATCACCGTCACGGTGCCGCCACCGTGAGCGGGCCGAGCAGCGCCTGCGGCGCGCTCCCGCCGGTCGGGAGCCCGATGGTCAGCCGCGGTAGCTGCTGGCTCTCCGGGTCGTAGAGGGCGACCAGTATCTGCGCCGGGCCGGGTGGGGCCGTGGCCGGCAGGCGAACACCGATGACCTGGACGACCGTCATGCCCGGGAGCCACCGCGTGGTCGGCAGCTGGCCGTCGAACGGGTAGCCGTCGTGCTGGGCGAAGAGCTGGCCCCGGCTGTCGATCAACTGGACAGTGAGCGCGTCGCCGGTGGTAAGCGGGCGCCGAACCTGCCAGACGAGCCGGACCTCGAGTGTGTCGCCGGGGCGGTAAGCGCGATTGGCCCAGCTCGCCGTCTGGAGGAGGACGGCCGGCCCGCTCGCCGTGGTCGACGGTCGCACGTCCACCGTCGTGTCCAGGGCCGGCGCCAGCGAGCCGACGGTGAGGTGGACCCGGTACCGGCCGGGCGTGCGGGGCGCGGCGGCCGCGACCAGCACGTCGCGATCCCCAGCGGGGACCGCGACCGGCAGCGTGATCGGGATGGTCTGGGTAGCCACAATCCGCCCGGCCGCGTCGGTCCAGGTCGCGCGCGCGGCCGGCACGGTGCCGAGCGTGGTCACGGCCGCGCTCCCGTTCGGGTTTCGCACCAGGAGCAGGGCCGGGAAGGTGGCGCCGGGCGCGGCGGACGAGGGTGCGTCCAGGCGGTAGGCGACCGGGTGCCGCGCCGGAGCGTCGAGAGTGAAGACGGTCGCGCTGCCGAAGGCGCCGACGCGGTGGAGTGCCGGCACCGCCTCGGCGGCGGCCAGCGCTCCCCGCCAGTCGTAGGCGGGCGCGTCGGCGTGGTGGATCACGACGTAGCGGATGCCGATGTCCTGCAGCAGCCCGACGTTGGCGACGTCGACCAGCGAGCGGTTTCCCGGGTTGGCGTGGATAGCCTGCAGCAGTTCCAGGTAGCGCCGCGGCAGGAAACTGGTGTCGTCGGCCACCACCGGCTGCCAGTCGTAGGTGGAGTAGTACACCTGGTCGATCGAGGTCAGCGACCCGGTCCACAGCCCGTTGGCCGGCAGCTCGAAGACGGCGCCACGCGGCTGACCGGCGAGCCAGCGGTAGACCGCGAGCGTGGCCGGGTCGCGCGGGACGGTGACGGCGCCCACGTCGCTGCGCAGTTCGGCGACGGCGGCGGCCCCCACCAGCAGCACGAGCGCCACGCCGGTCAGGGCCTGACGCCGCGACGGCACGAGCCGGCGGAGGGTGAGCCAGCCCGCGGCGAAGCCGAGCCCGGCCAACAGTTGCAGGCCGAGCAGGGCGACCATGCCGAATCGGGCCACGTCGCGCATCGCCGACCAGCCGGGAACGTGCTCGAAGAGCAGGAGGTAGGGGAGCGGCACGGTGCGTCCAGCGATCACGGTGTTCGGACCGAGCGAGAGGACGAAACCGCCGCCGGCAAGCAGCGCGCCGTAGAGGGTCCAGCGCGGCCAGCGGCGGCCGGCCAGGACCAGTCCGAGCAGCGCTCCGATCGCCGCCACGGCGCCGGGAAAGAGGGGATTCGGGTAGGCGTGCGGGAGTACGCCCCGCCAGAGTCGGTTGAACGGCGAGATTGACAGGTAGGTCCGGGGAGTGGCGGACATGGCGCGGATGGTGGCGAGGTCGCGGGCGAACCCGTAGACGCGCCCGACCTGAAGCCGTGCCGCGGCGTCCGGCGCCAGGGCCGCGAGCGGCACGCCCAGCGCGGCGAGCAGCCCGACGACGAAGCGACGGGACAGGCGCTGCCGCTCGGGCCAGAGCACGAACGGGAGGCCGACCGCGAGCATCCCGAGCGACATGATGGCCAGTGTGTCGGACGCCAGCAACTGGATCGTGAGGCAGGTGGCGGCGACGACCGCGTACCACCCGCGGCGAGTGCGGGCGAAGACCACGAGGGCCCAGAGGGCGAGCGGGAACCAGCCGTAGCTCAGCAGGTTCAGGTGGCTCAGGTGTCCGAAGCGGTATGGCGTGTAGGCCGCGACGATGCCGGCGAGGAGCCCCGCGCCGACGACGCCGGTGACCTCGGTCACCAGGAGTGCCATACCGGTGCCGAGCACGACGAAGCTAGCCAGGAAGAGCGCGTTGTAGGCCAGCAGGTCGTTGCCGGACAGGAGGCGGAGCGGCCAGGCCAGCAGCGCGGTACTCAGAGCCGGCTCGCCGAACAGGAGGGACAGCCGGAATGGGTAGGCGGCGTTGCCGTTCCAGAGGTTCGCCGGGTTCCGGGGCAGCTCGTGCTGGATCCAGCGCATGACCCAGATCTGGTAGAGCGGGTCGCCGAGGTCCTGCACCGCGGACCCCGCATGGAGCGGTAGCGGCCAGGTCATGAGGACGGTCAGGAGGACGAAGGCGAGCACCATCGCGCCGACGACCGGAGCGCGTCGGCGCTCGCGGCTCGCCGGCGGTAGCGCGGCTGGATCAGTCGCGGCGCTCACGGGCGCCTAGCCTAGCACGCGGAGCCGGCGCCGCGCGCCGCTCGCGAGCGACCGTGTCGATCGGCAGCTCCGTCTCACCCGTCACATGTGGATGCTGACGGTCGAGCCATACGTCAGGAAGTTCCAGAACCACTGGGCGTCCGGCAGGAGCAGGCCGACGCAGCCGTGGGTCGAGTAGTTGCCGAACTGGTCCGGCGGGGTCCACCAGTTCTGGTGGATGGCGTAGCCGCCGTCCTTGAAGTACTGGGTGAACTGCACGTTCGTCAGGTAGTAGTACCCGGGCGAGCCCTTCGGGATGCCGACCGTGGCCGAGTCCATCGTCTCGTTGCGGACCCGGCGTATGACGTGGAACACGCCGGTCGGCGTCGGGCCGTTGCTTCCGCCGTCGGTGATGATGGCGGCGTAGATCGGTGTGTTCCCTTCGTAGGCTACCGCGTAGAAGTGCGTGAGATCGATGTCGACCCAGTGGCCGGAGAAGGTCTGTGGCGGCTTCGGGGCGACGAAGGGCACGACGTAGGCGGCCGCGACGTACTGCCCCTGGCCGACCCGATACCAGGTGGTATCGCCGTCCACGGCCGGACCGGTGACGTTCTGGTAGATCGTGATCGGGTGGCGCGCGTACGTCTGCGCCACGATCGAGGCCTGCAGCGACGGTGCCGAGCGGATGTTGAGGCTGGTGGTATTGACGATGCCGATGACGCCACCGTCCGTGGTGTGGACCGCCTGGGCCCACCCCGCGGGCTGGCTGCCCGCCCCGGGGGTGGCCGCCGCCTGGGCCGTCGGCGATGGCGTAGGGCTCGGCGTCGGGGTGCTCGTCGGCTCTGGCGTCGGCGTCGGACTGGGGGTCGGCGTCGGTGACGGCGTGGCGGTCGGCTCCGGCGTCGGGGTGGGCGTACTGGTCGCGGTTGGCGCGGGTGTCGAAACCTGCGCCACGGCCGCCGTCGAGCCGGTCGCGCCCTGGGCCGCCGGGGTTGCCTGGCTGCCGGAGGTCGCCTGGCAACCAGCGACGATAACCGCTACTGCCAGGGACAGCGGCAGCAGCGAGCGGAGCAGCCTACGCGAGTGGCGAGGAGTCTCGGTGCGCACGTCCTGTCGATCCAATCCCGTGAGGTGCGAGTTCGGCAGTGGTCATGAGGTCGCCTTCACACCGAGCACCGCGAGTTGCTGCTCGAGTCCGGCGCGGGTGAGCGGTCCCTTCCAGATGTAGGCAATACGGCCCTGGCGGTCGACGAGGAAGCTCTCCGGGATGCCGTAGACGCCGTACTCGCGCGACACGTCCGTGTTCTGGTCCAGCGCGAAGGTCCAGTCGAAGTGTCGCTGCGCGACGTAGGGGCGCACAATGTCGGCGCTCTCCGCCTGGTCGACGCCGAGGATCACGAACCCGGTGCCCTGCCGTGCCTGGTACACGCTCTGGAGCTCGGGCATCTCTGCCTGACACGGCGGGCACCAGGTGGCCCAAAAGTTGACCAGCACGACCTTGCCGCGCAGCGCCGACAGTTGCACGGTCTGGCCGTCGAGGTTGGGAAGACTGATGGGAGGTGCCTGGTGGCCGACCGCAACCACGGCCGCGGAACCGCCACCGCCGAAGGTGGCCCGCGCGATCACGAAGCCGACGCCGCCGACGAAGAGCACCGCGACGACGATGGTCGTCAAGCGCCCACCCAGGCCGCGGGTGCGCGGCGCCGCGGCGACGTCGCCGGCCGGGTCGATCGCGCTCATCCAATCTCCTCCCCGCGATGTTGCTGCCGGCCTTCTCGGCGGCGCTCAGCCCCAGGCCAGCTCGGTGAACCGGCGGTCGAAGTAGACCAGCGGGTCATCCTGCAGGCCGATCTCGACCGACACGACCTCGCCGACGAAGATCGTGTGGTCCCCGCCGGGATAGCTGTCCCGGCGCCGGCACTCGATCCAGCCCACGCACCCGTCGATCAGCGGGGCGCCGAGCGAGCCCGAACGGTGCGGCACCCGGGTGAAGCCGGGATCGGCGAGCGGGGTCTGCCCCGAGAACTGCTCGGCCAGGAACGACTGGTCGCGAGCCAGCACGTTGACGGCCCAGCCCGGCGCGGCGGCGACCAGATCGTGGCTCTGAATCCCCCGGTCGATGCAGGCCAGCACCAGCGGTGGGTCGAGGGATACCGAGCAGAAGGACGACACCGTTACCCCGTGATACCTATCCGGACCGGCAGTCGTCACCACGACGACGCCGCTCGCAAAACGGGCCAGGACGTCGCGGAGCCGATCTCGTTCCACCGTTGCCACACGCACACTCCTCGCCCGGCACAGGCTCCGGTCTCCGGCGAGTCAACCGGGCAGTCTGCCGGCGTCGGTCGTCGACCGTTTTGGCAGGGCGTGTGCCAGGGGACGGTAGGCCCGCAGGACGGACGAACTCAGCTCGAGAGGCTGGGCGCCCGGTACCGGACCCGTTGACTATAACGCATCAGGCCCCCGGACGTTTCCTGCCCGGCCGCGCGATACGATACGTCGAGCAACGCAGGACAGGTCGGGGCGGCCGGTCGCGATGGAGAGGGACGATGGCGGAAAGCGGCGAGACCGACCGGGTGTGCGACCACCTGGTCGCGGGGCGCTGGGAGCAGGTCGACGCGCTGCGGATCTTCACGCGCGCGGGCGGAGCCGGGCCGACCACGGTCTTTCTCCATGGCATCCCCACCTCGTCGTTCGTCTGGCGCGATGTCCTGCCGTGGGTCGCCCCGACGCGGCGGGCGATCGCGCCCGACCTGCCGGGTTTTGGCTGCTCCGACCGCCCGCGCTACCGGCCGTATACGGTCGTGTCGTGGGCCGACGCGGTGGCGCGGCTGCTCGCGCAGTCCGGGGTCGCGCGCTACGCGCTGGTCGGGCACGACCTGGGCGCGCTGGTGGCTACGGAGCTCGTCCGGCGTGATCCGACGGCGGTGTCGGCGCTGGTCCTGACGAACACCAGCCTCCGCCCCGCCGGCTGGCACGGGTTCACGCCGCTCGCGCTCCTGCGGTTCCCGATCCTCGGCGAGCTGGGCGTGGCGCTGGCGCGGCGCTGGATGCTCCGCGCGGCGATGCGTGTCTACGTCTCGGAGGACCGGCGGCTCACGCGTTCGGTCATGGACGGCTACTGGTGGCCCTTCGAGCACGGCTTCCGCGACGTGCTGCTGGCCCTCTACCGGTCACCGATCGCGACCGCGGCAGAGTTCGACCGCTGGCGGGCGGCCCTCACGGCGTACCGGGGGCGGACGCTCCTCGCCTGGGGGATGCGTGACCCGACGTTTGGTGCCGAGCTTGAAGACGTGGCGGCGCTGCTGCCGGACGCGGTCGCCGTGCCCTTCGTCCACGCCAACCACTTCATCCAGGAGGATCGGCCGGAGGCACTGGGAAGGCTGATCGCGGTCTTCCTGGCCGGCGCGGAGCTGCCACGGGCGGTGCCGTGAGGGCGGGCTACTCCTCCGGCTCGGCGGCACTCGCGCCCGCGCCGCGCGCCTTCTTCTCCATGAGGTTGGTCGAGTGGCCCGGGTCGAGGCGGGCGGCCGGGTTGATGTGCAGCATGGCGTGGTTCACGGCCGTGACGGCCTCGGCCGCGCCGGTGGCGATCAGCTTGAATTTTGCCGGGTAGGTCACGATGTCTCCGGCGCCGAAGATGCCGGGCACGCCTGACGCCATGGTGAGCGGGTCGACGACGATGCTGTTGCGCTCCAGCGTCAGCCCCCACTCGGCCAGCGGGCCGACCTTGCCCGCGAAGCCGATGGCGATGATCAGTTCCTGCGCCGGCAGCACCGTGCGCTCGCCGCTCCGCGTCTGGTGGACGTGGACCTCTCGCAGCCGGTCGTCACCCCGCAGTTCGGCCACTTCGTAGAACGGGTAGTGGAGATTGACGGTCGAGGTCTCCAGGTCGCGGACCGACTTCTCGTGCGCGCGGAACTTGCTGCGATGGACGATCGAGACCTGGCGCGCCAGCGGTTCCAGCGTCAGCGCCCAGTCCACCGCCGAGTCGCCCCCGCCCACGACGACCACGTCCTTGTCGCGAAACTGGTCGAGCCCGCGCACGAAGTAGTGGACGCCGCGCCCCTCGAACTCCGTCACGCCGGGCGCGCTCAGGCGCTTGGGCTCGAACCCGCCCAGCCCGGCGCAGACGACGACGGTGCGTGTCCAGTGCCGGTCGCGGCCGGTGGTCAGGCGAAAGAGGCCGTCGTCGGGAAGATGCTCGAGCGCCTGGACCTCCTCGCCCAGGCAGGCGACGGCGCCGGTGGAGAGCCCCTGCTCGACCGCGCCCTTGACGTAGTCCTTGGCCAGGATCTTGGGGAAGCCGGCCACGTCGTAGATGTACTTCTCCGGGTAGACGGCGATGAGCTGGCCGCCGAGCTCCTCGAGGATGTCGATGATCTTGGTGCGCAGGCCGCGCATGCCGGCGTAGAACGCCGCGAAGAGCCCGACCGGTCCGCCACCGATCACCGTCACGTCGTAGATGTCGCGCGTGTCGGTCACGTACGCCCTCTCGATCGCTGCCGCGCCCGTCCGGGCCCTTGCCGCCGGACCGGACAAGTATACCGGCGGCCGGGCGACTGACCGGCGCCGGTTCGGCCGGCTCTATAATCGTCCATCATGATGACCTTGGACATGGTGGTCATACGTCTCGGCCCACGGCACGGGGGAGGTGACGAGTGGAAGAGGCCTGGATCCTCGCGGCGGCGCGCACGCCGGTGGGCCGTCACGCGCGGGCGCTGGCCGGGGTGCGCCCGGACGACCTGGCGGCGCTGACGCTGAAGACCCTGATGGAGCGCTCCGGCGTGCCGCCGGAGGAGGTCGAGGACGTCTACCTCGGCTGCGTGAACCAGGCCGGCGAGGACAACCGCAACGTGGCCCGCATGAGCCTGATCCTGGCCGGCTTCCCCGAGCAGGTGGCCGGCTGCACGGTCAGCCGGCTGTGCGGGTCGGGGCTGGAGGCCATCGCGGCAGCCGCGCGGGCGGTCATGCTCGGCGACGCGGACGTCTACGTCGGCGGCGGGGTCGAGTCGATGAGCCGCTCGCCGCTGGCGATGTCCAAGCCGGACCGTCCGTACCAGTCCGGCGATCGGACGATCTATGACACGGCGCTCGGCTGGCGGTTCGTCAACCCAAAGATGCGCGCCGCCGGCCACGTCATGGCGATGGGGGAGACCGCCGAGAACCTGGCTGAGGAGTACGACATCTCGCGCGAGGCGCAGGACCGCTTCGCGCTCGGCAGCCACCGCAAGGCGGTCGCGGCCGCCGCGGCGGGGCGGTTCGACGAGGAGCTGATCCCGGTGCCGACGCGCGACGGCGTGGTCACCGCGGACGAGGGACCGCGGCCCGACACGTCGCTCGAGCAGCTGGCGAAGCTCAAGCCGGTCTTCCGGGAGGGCGGGACGGTCACGGCCGGCAACGCCAGCCCGTTGAACGACGGGGCGGCGGCGCTGCTGGTCGTGTCGCGGCGCTACGCTGAGGCGCACGGGCTGCGGCCGCTGGCGCGGGTACGGGCGATCGCGGTGGCGGGAGTGCCGCCGCGGATCATGGGGATCGGCCCGGTGCCGGCCACTCGCAAGGCGCTGGAGCGCGCCGGGATTGGGCTCGACGACATCGGCCTGATCGAGCTGAATGAGGCGTTCGCCGCCCAGGCGCTGGCGGTGCTCCATGACTGGTCCATGGACCCGGAGGACCCGCGCCTGAACCCCAATGGCGGCGCGATCGCGCTGGGGCACCCACTCGGCTGCTCGGGCGCGCGCATCATGACGACCATGCTGCACGAGCTCCAGCGGCGCCCGGAGGTCGAGTTCGGCCTGGCGACCATGTGCATTGGGGTGGGCCAGGGGATCAGCATGGTGGTGCAGCGCGTCGCGTGATCGAGGGCGGCGAGTCCTCGCAGGAACCGGCGGAGGGCGGCGCGTGCCGCCCTCCTGCAGTAGGGAGTGTGAGCCGCCCGGCTACGACGACGTAGGCATGGTGCCGAGCGTGACCTTGATGGCGAGCTGCTGGGTGCCTCGCTGGACGGTTAGCGTCACGACGTCGCCCGGTTTGTGCTGGTTGATGATCTCCGCGAGCGACGACTCGGTCGTCAGCTTGGTGCCGTCGATAGCCGTGATCACGTCGTTCGCCCGGAGGCCGGCCGACGCTGCCGGTGAGCCCGGGACGACCTGCTCGACGACCGCGCCGCTCGTCTCACGAATACCGAGCTGAGCGGCGATGGCCGGGTTGAGCGGGACGTACTGCACCCCGACGTACGGGTGGACGACGTGGCCCGTCGTGACCAGCTGGTTGGCGATCGGCCTGGCCGTGTCAATGGCGATCGAGAAGCCGATGCCCTGTGCCTGGACGCCGGGCTCCGCCTGGCCGGCGATCAGGGTGTTGATGCCCACCACCTGGCCCTGGAGGTTGACCAGCGGGCCGCCCGAGTTGCCGGGGTTGATCGGGGCGTCGGTCTGGATCACGTCGAACAGGAATGGACCGCCGGCCGAGGTCTGCGTCGAACTCTGGCCGAACGGGCTGCCGGCCGTGCCGGACGCGCTCGACGGCTGGGACGGTTCCTGGACGGTGCGGTTGAGCGCGCTGACCACCCCGGTAGTCACGGTCGGCCCGCCGGGCAGCGCCAGCGCGTTGCCGATGGCGATGACGAACTGGCCGACCTGCAGCTGACCGGAGTTGCCGAGGCTGGCGACCGGCAGGTTGCTGCCGTGGATCTGGATCACGGCCAGGTCGGTCTGCGGGTCGGTGCCCACCACGGTGGCCGGGAAGGAGCGACCGTCGGGCAGCGAGACGAGGAGCTTCTGCGCTCCGGCGATCACATGGTCGTTGGTCAGAATGTGGCCCTGGCTGTCGTAGATGACGCCCGAGCCGACGCCGGCCGGAACCGTGTAGGGCTGGCCGAACTGCGACGCCTGGGTCTGGTCGTTGGTGATCTGGACGACGGCCGGCCGGACCCGCTGCACCGCGGCCTCGACCGCTGCCTGGAAGCTGGCCGCGGAGCCCGTGGACGGCGTCGCGGCGGGGGCGGCGCTGACCGGTGCCGGTGATAACACGCCAGGGAGGTCGATGCGCACGAATGCATAGCCTCCGACTGCCAGCACGAAGATGAGAAACGCCGGGATGAGGCGAAGACCAAAGCGCCGGTATGGGTGGGACATGGCTGGGACCCTTCGCAATGCAGCGCCCGGACGGACGACCGCGTACCCGAGCTCGCTCGCTACCGGTTCCGGCCGGCCGTCGTGGCTGGTGGGCCGCGGTGCGTCTCCGGGAGTCGGCGGTCGCTCCCCGGGGCGCCCGGTGACCGTTCTCGTCACCACCCACGGTACCGAGGAGGGATGAGCCGGCTCTGAATGTGACCTGAGGCGACGCTAAACCCCTCGGGCGGAGAACGGTGGCGGTAAGGTAGACGGGGTGGCAGTGACGACCGACGCGGCGGTCGAGATCTCGACATCCCCACGTGCCCGGAAGGCGGTATGCTCTGCGCGATCGCCCGGCGCTGACCTCTCCCACGATTCGGGACACCGTCGTCCGCGGCGGGGCGCGCGAGGTGGTCGACGGTTACGGGTTGCAGTACAACGAGGGACGGCCCCGCGAGGCGACAGGCTGGCGCCTGCCGCCTGCCATCCTGCCGGGAGGTGAGTTCACGGCGAAGTAGAGGTGACCCGGACGGGGTGACCCTGCTCCGGGTGTAGCGGTGAAACCACCGGCGCGGATGGTGACGCGTATCACGAGGTCGCTTCGGTAACCATCCTGGTCGCGGTCGTCGCCGGATACCGTCGCGACCCATGACCGAAGACGGATGCCGAGAATTCGTTTACTGTTCCGTTCACTAGAGATAGCCGAGGCCGACTGCCAACGGTCACGAGCAGAAGACACCAGGAGAGGAGCAGGACCGGCGTGTCCGACAACAAGGATGTGACGACGAGCCTCAGCGAGAGCGAGAGTCCGGCAGTTCCGTCCCCGACACCCAAGGTGACCCGGCCCCGCTCGAACAGGGACTGGTGGCCGAATCGACTCGATCTCTCGGTGCTCCACCAGCACTCGCACCTGTCCAATCCCCTGGACGCGGACTTCAGCTACGCGGAGGCGTTCAAGGGCCTCGACGTCGCGGCCCTCAAGCGGGATCTCATCGAGCTGATGACGACGTCGCAGGACTGGTGGCCGGCCGACTACGGCCACTACGGACCGCTCTTCATCCGCATGTCCTGGCACGCCGCGGGGACCTATCGGATTGCCGATGGCCGGGGTGGCGGCGGCGAGGGCGCGCAGCGCTTCGCCCCCCTCAACAGCTGGCCGGACAACGCGAGCCTTGACAAGGCGCGGCGGCTGCTCTGGCCCCTCAAGCAGAAGTACGGTCAGAAGATCTCCTGGGCCGACCTGATCGTCTTCGCCGGCAACGTGGCGATGGAGTCGATGGGGTTCAAGACGTTCGGCTTCGGCTTCGGGCGCCCCGACATCTGGGAGCCCGACGAGATCAACTGGGGGACCGAGGACACCTGGCTCGGCGATGAGCGCTACAGCGGGGACCGCGACCTCGCCAACCCCTTCGCGAACGTGCAGATGGGGCTGATCTACGTGAATCCGGAGGGCCCCAACGGGGTTCCCGATCCGCTGGCGGCCGCCCGGGACGTTCGTGAGACCTTCGCCCGCATGGCGATGAACGACGAGGAGACGCTGGCACTCATCGTTGGCGGCCACACATTCGGTAAGACCCACGGCGCCGCCCCCGCGACGTACCTGGGTCCCGAGCCCGAGGGAGCCCCCCTGGAGGAGCAAGGGCTCGGCTGGAAGAACTCTTTCGGCACCGGCAAGGGCGACGGCGCGATCACCAGCGGGCTCGAGGGTGCATGGACCTACGAGCCGACGAAGTGGGACAACGGGTTCCTCGACAACCTGTTCAAGTACGAGTGGACGCTGACGAAGAGCCCGGCCGGCGCCTGGCAGTGGATCCCGACGGATCCCGCCGCCCAGACCACGGTGCCCGACGCGCACGACCCCGCGAAGCGACACGCCCCGGTGATGCTGACGACGGACCTCGCGCTGAAGGTCGATCCGATCTACGGGCCGATCGCCAAGCGCTTCCACGAGCATCCGGACGAGCTGGCGGACGCGTTCGCCCGCGCCTGGTACAAGCTGCTGCACCGCGACATGGGGCCGCTCTCGCGCTACCTCGGCCCCTGGGTACCGGAGCCGCAGCTCTGGCAGGACCCCGTCCCGCCGGTCGATCATGAGCTGATCGACGAGGCGGACATCGCCGCGCTCAAGGGCAAGATCCTCGCGTCGGGGCTGCCGGTCTCGCAGCTGGTCTACACCGCCTGGAGCGCGGCAGCCTGCTTCCGCGGCACCGACAAGCGCGGCGGGGCCAACGGCGGCCGGATTCGCCTCGCGCCGCAGAAGGACTGGGCGGTCAACCAGCCGGCCCAGCTGGCCGGGGTGCTGCACGTCCTCGAGCAGATCCAGCAGGACTTCAACCGCTCCCAGTCCGGCGGCAAGCGGGTCTCGCTGGCCGACCTGATCGTCCTGGCCGGCTGTGCCGCCGTCGAGCAGGCGGCGCGGGACGCCGGGCACGGGATCGCGGTGCCGTTCAGCCCGGGACGGACGGACGCCTCGCAGGAGCAGACCGACGCGGAGTCGTTCGCCGTGCTCGAGCCGACCTACGACGGCTTCCGCAACTATCTCAACACCCGTTCGATCCTGTCGCCCGAAAAGCTGCTGCTGGACCGGGCCAACCTGCTGACGCTGACGGCACCCGAGATGACGGTCCTGGTCGGCGGCATGCGCGCGCTGAACGCCAACTTCGAGCAATCCCCGCTCGGCGTCTTTACCGACCGGCCCGGCCGGCTGACCAACGACTTCTTCGTCAACCTGCTGGACATGGGCACCGAGTGGAAGCCGGAGGCCGGGAACCGCTACGAGGGGCGCGATCGCGCCACCGGCGAGCTCAGGTGGACCGCGACTGCCGTCGACCTCGTCTTCGGCTCGAACTCCCAGCTCCGCGCCATCTGCGAGGTCTACGCCTCGGACGACGCGAAGGAGAAGTTCGTGCGCGACTTCGTGGCGGCCTGGCACAAGGTCATGGACCTGGACCGCTACGACCTGCGCGCTCGGCCCGGGAACGAGCCGCCGCACGCGGCCGCCGCCGACTAACGGCGATCGGACGTCTGGATCACGGAGGCGATGAGGACCGGCGACCCGGAAGAGATGGTGTACCCGTCTCCACCGGAGTGAGCCGGTCCTCATGCCCGCTCTTTGGAGCCGGTTCACGCCGTCGCTGCCAGGTGATGGTTCAATCCGGTTCCCGCAGGACACAGCAGGGCGGACGGGGCAGCCGCCGTTCGGCAGGGCGGCTCTGCGCCGCGGTCTGTCCCTTGCGGACCTGACGTAGACGCCGCGGTCGTCCGCCGGTCCGTCTATACTCCCCGCCTTGACGCGAATCGCGACTCCCCGGTATAACGGCGGCACGCGCGGAACCTAACGAGCGTTCGTTTGGACGACGGGACGATGGTGGATCGTCGCAGCGAGATCCTTGACGCCGCCGGACGCCTCTTCAGCGAGGCGGGCTACCACCCGACCTCGATGCGGGATCTGGCGCGGGCCGTCAACCTGCAGGGCGGCAGCCTCTACGCTCACATCACTTCCAAAGAGGAGGTGCTGGCCGAGATCGTCGAGGACGCGGCGCGCCAGTTCCTGTGCGGTGCCCGCGCGGTTCCTGCGGATTGGACGCCGGTCGAACGGGTGGGGGCGCTGGCACGCGCGCACCTGGCCGTGGTGGCGCGCGAGATCCGCCGGGCGACCGTTTTCTTCGACGAGTGGCGCTTCCTCTCGCCCGAGGGCCGCGCGCGGGTGCAGGCGCAACGGGACGAGTATGAGGGGTTCTTCCAGCGGGCGATCGCCGACGGCTCGGCCGACGGCTCATTCCGGGTGGAGGATCCGCGGCTGGCAACGCTGTTCGTCCTCTCGGCCCTCAACTGGACCTACCAGTGGTTCGACCCGGCCGGCCCGCTCCCGCTGGACGCCTTCGCGGACCACTACGTCAGCCTGATCTTGCACGCGCTGGGAGGTTTGGCATGACCGACGAGCAGCGAGTCGACGAGTTCACGCAGCGCATTCACGACGGCCACCGGGTCGAGGCGGGCGACTGGATGCCCGACGAGTACCGCTTTCGGGTGAGCCGTTTTATCGAGATGCACGCCAATTCGGAGATCATGGGCGCCCTGCCGGAGCGAGACTGGATCCTGCGCGCGCCGAGCCTGCAGCGCAAGCTGGCGGTGACGGCCAAGATCCAGGACGAGGTCGGCCACGCGCAGCTCCTCTACCGGCTGGTCGAGGACCTGGGCAAGCCGCGCGACCAGATCTTCGCCGACCTGATCGACGGCAAGAGCAAGTTCCACAACGTCTTCCACTACCCGACGCGCTCCTGGGGCGACGTCGGCATCATCGCCTGGCTGGTCGACGCGGCGGCGGTAATCAGCCAGGCGGCGCTGCAGCGCTCGAGCTACGCGCCGTACGCCCGGGTGATGCGCCGCATCTGCTGGGAGGAGGCGTTCCACCTCAAGCACGGTGAGGACATCGTGCTGACCGCGGTCGGCGGCACGCCCCGGCAGAAGGCGCTGATACAGGAGGCGCTGGAGCGCTGGTGGGAGCCGCTGATGATGTTCTACGGTCCACCCACGCCGGCCGAGCAGGACAGGGATCTGGCCTGGGGTATCAAGAGCCGGCCGAACGAGGACTTGCGCCAGGAGTTCCTCGGCAAGTACGTGCGGCGCATCCGGGAGATCGGTCTGGAGATCCCGGACCCGGCGCTGCGTCTCGACGAGGCGACCGGGCACTGGGAGTACAGCCCGATCGACTGGGAGAAGCTGGCCCAGATCGGGCGCGGCCACGGGCCGGCCTCGCGCGAGCGGCTCGGCTTCCGCCGGCTGTCGTACGAGGAGACGGCCTGGGTGCGGCAGGCGGTCGTCGGCGGCGCCGAGCTGGTGGCCTGAGCGGCGGGGAGGACGAGCGTGGACGTCTACGAGGTGTTCCGCCAGGAGAAGGAGGGGGAGGCAATGGTCCACGTCGGCAGCGTCGACGCCCCGGATCCCGGCCTGGCGGTGCAGTACGCGCGGGAGGTCTACTCGCGGCGAGGCGAGGCGACCCGCCTCTGGGTCGTGCCCAGGAGCTCGGTGGTCGAGATCGAAGACCAGGACTTCCTGCGGCCGCCCATCGAGCGCGCCTACCGCATGGGCGAGGGCTACCGGGTGACGATCGCCAAGCGGCGAGAGTTGCGGACGCGGGAGGGCGGCCACGGTGGCGCCTGAACTGGCCGCGGCGCTCGGCCGCTACCTGCTGACGCTGGCCGACGACGAGCTCGTGCTCGGCTATCGCGACTCGGAGTGGACCGCGGTCGCGCCGATGGTCGAGGAGGACGTGGCCTTCAGCTCGCTCGCGCAGGACGAGATCGGCCACGCGCGCCTCTACTACACGCTGGCCGGCGAACTGCTGGACGCCGACCCGGACCACCTGGCGCTGCTGCGGCCGAAGGACGCTTACTACCACGCGCGTCTCGTCGAGCGCCGGGCCACGCCGCGGTACGTCGAGTCGGGCGAGCACCTGGGTGGCGGCGACTGGGCGCTGGCGGTGGCGCGGCGCTTCCTCTACGACCTGTTCGACGACCTGCGCACCGAGTCCCTCCTGGCGTCCACCTGGGCGCCGCTGGCGGGCGCGACGCGGAAGGTGCGACGCGAGGAGACCTACCACCTGCGCCACGGCGAGGCCTGGTGGTCGGCGCTGGCGCGGGGCCAGGGCGAGGCGCCCTCCCGGCTGGCGGCGGCACTCGTCGCGATCTGGCCCGACCTGCTCGGTCTGTTCGAGGAGGCACCGGGCGAGGAGGCGCTGGTCGCGGCGGGGCTGATCGGTTGCCGGACCTCGGCGCTGCGCGACCCCTGGCTGGAGCGCGTTGCCGCGCGCTGCGAGCCGGTCGGCATGCCGTTCGCGGCACGGCGTGGCGCCGACGGCTGGCAGCTCCTGGTCGAGCCGGCGCTCGGCGGCCGGCAGGGCCGGCACGGCGCCGGCTGGGATGAGCTGTACGAGGACATGACGATGGTGCGGCGGCTGGAACCGGAGGGCGTCTGGTGAGAGGCGGACCGCAATGACGGTGACCGCGCAGGAAATCTGGGACGCCCTCCACGACGTTGCCGACCCGGAGATCCCGACGATCAACGTGGTCGACCTGGGGATCATCCGGCGCGTCGATCTCGGCGAGCCGATCCGGGTCGAGATGATGCCGACCTTCGTCGGCTGCCCCGCACTGGACCTCATGCGCCGCGACATCCGCGAGCGACTGCGCGAGTTCGGCGAGGTCGAGGTGAAGGTCGTGTTCGACGAGCCATGGACGACGGAGCGGATCACGCCGGCCGGGCGCGCGATGCTGAGCGCGGCGAGCCTCGCCCCGCCGCCGCGCGGTGGCATCCGGCTGACGCCGGTGCCGGCCGAGCCCGTGGCCTGCCCCTACTGCGGCTCGACGGAGACCCAGCTCGAGAACCTCTTCGGTCCGACGGCCTGCCGCTCGATCCACTACTGCCGATCCTGCCGGCAACCGTTCGAGGCGTTCAAGGTCGTCTGAGCTTCCTGGCCGAGCCGCCCGGTGATGGTCCGTGGCCCGCGCCGTGCTGGCGTCGTCGGCAGGGAAGTAACTCGAATGCCGACCGTGTCGTGAGCACGCCCGCGACGTGCGACCACGACCACGCACGAGTTGCCGGGACGGTGGGGTCGCCCTATGATGGACGCCGACGCGACCATCAGCCAACGCTCGACCGGACGGCCATGGCAGCGCTCCGCGGATGACCGTCGTCGGCGTGTGTCGAGCGACGAAGGGAGGGCGAGCGTTGTCTATGTTCGACCGGGAGGCCGAGACGCTCCCGAGGGACGATCTCCGCCGGCTGCAGGACGAGCGGCTGCGCTCCATCGTCGCCTACGCCTACGAGCGCGTCCCGCTCTACCGCGAGCGGCTCGACGCGGCAGGCGTCCGGCCGGGCGACGTGCGGTCGGTCGGCGACCTGGCGAAGCTCCCGTTCACGCGCAAACAGGACCTCCGCGACCACTACCCGTTCGGGATGCTGGCGGTGCCCCGCGAGCAGCTGGTTCGCGTCCACGCCTCGAGCGGCACGACCGGCAAGCCGACCGTCGTCTGCTACACCCGGGGAGACATCGACCTGTTCGCCGCGGTCAACGCCCGCTCGATGGCGGCCGCTGGCGCGCGGCCGGGGATGCTGCTGCACAACGCCTACGGGTACGGCCTCTTCACCGGCGGACTCGGTCTGCACTACGGCGGCGAACGGCTGGGCCTGGTCGTCGTGCCGGTGTCCGGCGGCGTGACCGAGCGGCAGATCACCCTCATCCGCGACTTCGAGCCGGAGGTCATCGCCTGCACGCCCTCCTACGCCCAGACCCTGGCCGGGGAGTTCGCGCGGCGTGGGATCGACCCGGACGCGATCAGCCTGAAGTACGCCGTGCTCGGCGCCGAGCCCTGGACCGAGGCCATCCGCGAACACGTCCAGCAGGGGCTGGGTGTGACCGCCTGCAACATCTACGGACTGTCCGAGGTGATCGGGCCGGGCGTGAGCCAGGAGTGCATCGAGGAGCGCGCCGGGAGCCATATCTGGGAGGACCACTTCCTGCCCGAGATCGTCGACCCGAGCACCGGCGAGTCGTTGCCGGAGGGGTCAGAGGGAGAGCTGGTCTTCACCACGCTGACGCGCGAGGCCATGCCCGTGCTGCGCTACCGGACCGGCGACCTGACCTACCTGAGCTACGAGCCGTGCTCGTGCGGACGCTCCCACGTGCGAATGGGACCGATCCGCGGCCGGACCGACGATATGTTGATCGTCCGCGGCGTCAACATCTACCCGACGCAGATCGAGGAGATCCTGGCCGGCATCGCGGACGTCGTGCCGCACTACCAGCTGGTCGTCAGCCGTGACGGCACGCTCGACGAGGTCGAGGTCCGGGTGGAGGTGACCGAGCCGCTGTTCGCCCGGGTCGGCCAGGACGTCCTCTCGGATGAGATCGTCGAGACGAACCAGCGGCTACGGGTGCTCCGGGAGAGCATCGCCCGCCGCATCCGGGACACGCTGGGCCTGCGGACGACGGTGACGCTGGTCGCGCCGGGGACGGTGCCGCGCAGCGAGGGCGGCAAGCTGCGGCGCGTCGTCGACAACCGAAGGCTGTAGAGAGGGACGATGCGCCCCATCCCGGTCGGCCAGACGGCGACCTTCGAGCTGGTGGTGACTCCCGAGATGACGGTCGACTTCGAGGAGCTCGGGCCGCTGCACCCGGTGTATGCGACCTACTGGATGGCGAAGCACCTTGAGCTGGTCGGCCGGAAGGTGCTCCTGCCCTACCTCGACCCGGTGGACGAGGGGATCGGCTACGGCGTGACGGTGCGGCACCTGGCGCCCGCCGCGCCCGGCATGACACTGCGCGTGACCGGCGAGCACGTGCGGACCGAGGGGAACCGCATCCACGTCCGCTGCCGGGTCGAGGACGCGACGGGTGAGCTGATCGGCGAGGGCGAGACGGTCCAGGTGGTGCTGCCGCGGAGCCGGCTCGAGGCGCGCCTGCGCGACGCCCTGGAGCGGGCTCGCGTCGCGCGCGAGAGGACGGAGCGATGATCAAGCTGATCGCGCTGTTCGCGAAACCGGACGATCCCGACGCGTTCCTGACGCACTACCATGAGGTGCACGACCCGCTGGTACGCAAGATCCCCGGCCTGGCGCGCTACGAGGTCAGCCGGGTGACCGCGAACCCCTTCGGCGGCGAGCCGGCCTACTACCTCGTGGCGGAGATGTCCTACCCGGACCGGGATACTTTCCGCGCGGCGATGCGCTCGGCCGAGAACCAGGCGGTCGGTCAGGATGTGATGGGGTTCGCTCGCGGGCTCCTGACCGCCCTGGTCTGTGAGGTCGAGGAGTAGCCGGGCGGCACCCGGCCGGGAGGGCTGGCGATGGCCGACTCCACCGAGGGGTACGAGAACCTGATCGTCGAGCGGGTTGCGGGCGGGGTCGGGCTCGTCCGCCTCAACCGGCCACGGGTACGCAACGCACTCAACCAGCCGACGATGTCCGAGGTCGTGCGCGCGGTCGCCGAGTTCGACGGCGACGACGCGATCGGCGCGATCGTGCTGACCGGCAACGAGGTGGCCTTCGCCGGGGGCGCGGACATCACCGAGTTCGCCGGCGCGAGCGTGTCTCAGATGGTGACGGCCTACCGCTTCGACGAGTGGGAGGCGCTGCGCCGGACGGCGACGCCGCTGATCGCGGCGGTGGCGGGCTGGGCGCTCGGCGGAGGCTGCGAGCTGGCACTGCTCTGCGACATCATCGTGGCCGCGGAGACCGCGCGCTTCGGCCAGCCGGAGATCAATTTGGGGCTGATGCCGGGCGGTGGCGCGACGCAGCGGCTGCTCCGTCAGCTCGGCAAGTACCTGACGATGGAGATGGTACTGGCCGGGCGGCAGCTGACGGCCGACGAGGCGCTGCGCCACGGGTTGGTGAACCGCGTGGTGCCGGTGGAGCGCTACCTGGACGAGGCGCTGGAGCTGGCGCGGAACGTGGCGGCCCGGGCACCGGTGGCGGCGCGGCTGGCCAAAGACGCCGTGCTCAAGGCGCAGGACCTCTCGATGGAGGCCGGGCTGGCCTACGAGCGGCACAACTTCTACCTGCTGTTCGGGACCGAGGACCGGGACGAGGGGGTGCGGGCCTTCCTCGAGAAGCGGCAGCCGCGCTGGAGCGGGAGATAGGAGACCGGAGTAATGAGCGAGGTCGAGCGCGACCTGTCCGACGGGGTGCTGACGCTGACCCTCAACCGGCCCGACGCCCTGAACGCCTTCACCCGGGAGATGCTGGTCGAGTTCAACGGCCAACTGCGGGACGCGTCGCGCGACTCCGCGGTGCGGGCCGTGGTGATCACCGGAGCGGGTCGCGGCTTCTGCGCCGGTCAGGACCTCAACAACCTGATGCGCGACAGCGCGCAGCCGTCGTTCCGCGCGGTCCTCGACGGTTACAACCCGATGATCAAGCGGATCGCCGAGATGGACAAGCCGGTGATCGCGGCGGTGAACGGCGCGGCGGCCGGCGCCGGGTTCTCGCTGGCGCTCGTCTGCGACCTGCGCATCGCCTCGTCGAGCGCCGTCTTCGTGACCACCTTCTCGCGGATCGGGCTGACGGCCGACTCCGGCATGAGCTACTTCCTGCCGCGCCTCGTGGGGCACGCCAAGGCCTACGAGCTGCTGGCGCTGTCGCCGCGCGTGTCGGCGACCGAGGCGCTGGAGCTGGGGCTGGTCAACCGGGTGGTCCCGGCGGAGGAGCTGTCGGGTGCGGTGCGTGACCTGGCGGGTCAGCTGGCCCAGGGACCCACGAGGTCCTACGGGCTGCTGAAACGGACGCTGCGCAAGGCGGCGACGGCTACGCTGGAGGAGGTCCTCGACTACGAGGCGCAGCTGCAGGAGATCGCGGGGAGCAGCCGCGACTTCGCCGAGGGGGTGGCGGCGTTCCGGGAGAAGCGGCCGCCGCGCTTCCGGGGCGAGTAGGCGGCGACCGAGACGCGCCGGCGGCTCGGAACGACCGTCCGCGTCTCGGATGGCCGTCCGGGCCGCGTCGCCGGGATCACTGTGCCTGCGCGGAGCGGTAGGCGACGAAGGCGAGCATCCCGCAGCCGATGGTCCAGGCCACGAGCACCAGCAGCGTCGAGGCGGTGGGCGGGCTCCCCGCGGCGATCTTCCAGCCGATGTCGGCCAGGCGATTTGACGGCAGGGCGAGCGCAATGCGCTGAAGCGTCCGGGGCAGGATCTCGGCCGGCATCCAGAGTCCGCCGAGCGCGCCCAGCGCGAAGTAGAGTCCCATGATGACCCCGAACGCCGCGTCGCTCGGGACCAGGTAGCCGATGGCGACGCCCAGCAGCGCCAGCGGTATGGTCGCGACCCACATCGACGCGAGCATGGCGAGCCAGCCGCCGGCAGACAGGCGCACGTCGTGCGCCAGCACCGCCGTCAGGCACACGAGGACCATCGCCGGCAGAGCGATCACCATGCTGGCCAGCACCCGCCCGACGATGACCGAGCGGGCGGGCATCGGCGTCAGGCGCAGTTGGCGCAGCCAGCCGATCTGGCGCTCCTGCGCGATGCGCGGGCCGGTGGCGGAGAAGACCGCCCACATGGCGCCGTACGCGGTCATGGCGACCATGAGTTCGACCGGCTGGGGCAGCCCCTCGGCTCGTTCGCCGTGTACGCCAAAGAGAGCGGTGAAGAGCAGGTAGAAGCCGACCGGCATCGCCACCGCGAGCAGCAGGTAGCGTACGTCGCGCAGACCTCGGCGAATCTCGAGTCCCAGGTATCCGCTCATCGCACCTCTCCCGTCAGCTTCAGGAACGCCGTCTCCAGGTCCGCCGTCTCCAGTTCCAGGTCACGCCACGGGAGATCGGATGTGGCAAGGTCGCGCACGGTCAGGTCGACGTCGCGCGTATAGGCGGTCACACGCTGGCCGAAGCGCTCGACGGCGGTCACGCCGCGCAGGGCCGCGACCGGACCAGCAGTTCCGTCGAGGGTGAAACGCACCCGCTGCTCGCCGAGCCCCGCCTTCAGCTCGGCGGCAGTGCCGTCGGCCACCTTGTGACCGCGGGCGACGACCACGATTCGGTCCGCCGCCATATCGGCCTCCTCGAGATAGTGGGTGGCGAAGAGGATCGTCTTACCGGTCGCCGCCATCGTCCGCATCCGCTCCCAGAATGCGTGGCGCCCCTCCACGTCCATCGCCGTGGTGGGCTCGTCGAGCAGAATGAGGTCGGGATTCCCGGCGATGGCGAGCGCGAAGCGAACGCGCTGGGCCTGCCCGCCGGACAGGTGGTCGATACGACGGCCGGTGAACTCCTCGAGGCCGGCCGTCTCGATCAGGTCGTCGCGCGACAGAGGGTCGCGATATAGCCCACGGACGAACGCCAGCAACTCACCGACGGTCACGCCCGGCATCAGCCCCGCGTCCTGCAGCATGACGCCGACCTGCCCGGCCGATACCGCGCGACCTGCCTCCTGCCCCAGCACTGCCAGGTCGCCGGAGTCCGGGCAGAGCAGGCCGAGAAGCATGGCAATCGTGGTGCTCTTGCCGGCGCCGTTCGGCCCGAGCAGCGCGACGGTCTCGCCGGGGGAGACCTCGAGGTCGAGACCGTCGACGGCCGTGAGGGCGTCGAAGCGCTTGACCAGTCCGCGCGCCAGAATCGCTGCCGCAGCCGTGTGGTGCTGACGCGACCTGGCGTCCGGTGCGGCGGGTCGATCCGCCCTCGACGTCGGTCGTGTGCGAGTGATCACCGGGTCACCTCCATCGTGACGTCCCTCTCCATCTCTCGTGCTGCTTTCGTCCGGAACGAACTCGCCGTGCCGCGGCCATGCGTCGAGCATGGGCCCCGCTCGGGGACGGCGGTAGTGCGCGGCGTCAGGCGCTCCAGGTGACAGATGTCACTGGACGTGACCCGTCGTCCCCGGTTTACTGTTCACGGTGACCGGGCTGCCCGAGTCACCGCGGGTCCAGGCGTGTGTTGACAGGACCGTGTCGATGAGCGCTCCAACTCAGCGTTTTAGCGGCGGTAGATATGCGTCGAGCCGGCGCACGGTCTACGTCTGGTGGCTGATCTGGCTCCTGTGGTTGCCGTTCTTCATCCCGGTGGCGGGCGGCTTCTGGCGCGGCCGCCCGGACGCGCTCCGGCTGGCCCTCAGCATCCCGGGCGCGCTGGCCTTCTTCGGGCTCTACGTGTGGATGGGACACCGGAACGCCGTCAGGCTTGCCAGTCCGGTCCCGGTCGATCCACCGTCCGGCGCCCGACAATGGGGCCCCGTGGCGGCCGTCGTCGTGCTGGCGACCGGTCTGGTGCTGCTCAACGGCCAGGAATGGGGACCGCTCTTCATCTACGCCGCCGCCTGCCTCGGCGGCTGGCTCCCCTTCCGGCAGGCGGTCAGCGTGGTGATCCTCCTGGTCGCCATCGCGGCACTGGGTTTGCTGGCCGGCATGGGGATCGCGCAGTATGTCAGCAACGCCGCCTTCATCTTGATACCTGGCATGACGGTCGTCGCCACGACACGCTCGGTCGCGACGAGCCAACACCTGCGCGCCGAGCGCGCCGAGCTGGAGCGTCAGGCGGCCGTCAGCGCCGAGCGGCTGCGCATCGCTCGCGATCTGCACGACGTGCTCGGCCACGATCTGGCGCGGATCGCGCTCAGGAGCGAGGTTGCCGAGTACCTGGCAGCGGCCGCACCGGAGCAGGCAGCGGTGGCGATGCACGAGGTGGCCGACGCGGCACGGCACGCGCTGCGGGAGGTCCGCGCGGTCGTGGCGGGGTACCGACAGCCAACGCTGGCGGGCGAACTGCGCGCCGCTCGGGAGATCCTGGGAGCCGCCGGAATTCAGGTCACGGTCGATCGTGATGCCTTCGAGGCCTCGCCGGCCGTTGAGTCGACGCTGGCCTGGGCGCTGCGGGAGGCCGTGACGAACACGGTCAAGCACAGCCACGCGGCTCGCTGCACGGTGCGGCTGGCGCGTGAAACGTCGTCGCTGTCACTGGAAGTGGTTGACGATGGAGCCGCGCTCGACCGCGACGAGCAGTCGCCGGCGGTTATGGGCAGTGGGCTCGCCGGACTGCGCGAGCGCCTGGCCGCTGTCGGCGGACTCGCGGAAGCGGGACCGCTGCCGGGAGGCGGATTCCGGCTGTGGGTCAGCGTTCCGACCGACCCAGCGACGTCGACGGTCGAGTCGCTTCCGGCGTGAGCGCCTCACCGGAGAGGGGAGCGACGTGATCCGGGTGCTCCTGGCCGAGGACCAGGCCACGGTGCGCGACGCGCTGGCGACGCTGCTGGGGCTTCAGCCCGACCTCGAGGTGGTGGCCGCGGTGGGGCGGGGCGACGAGGTCGTGACGGCCGCCCGGGCGCACCGTCCGGACGTGGCGCTGCTGGACATCGAGATGCCCGGCTTGAGCGGGCTCGACGCGGCGGCCGCGCTGCGCACGGCGGTTCCGGCGTGCCGGGTGCTGATCCTGACGACCTTCGGACGGCCCGGGTATCTACGCCGCGCAATGCAGAGCGGCGCGGTCGGATTCCTGGTCAAGGAGGCGCCGGCAGCACAGCTCGCGGTGGCGATTCGGCGCGCTGTCGCCGGTGAGCGCGTGGTCGACCCCGCGCTGGCGGCCGCGGCGCTGAGCGAGGGTGACAGCCCGCTGACCGAACGGGAGCGACAGGTACTCGCGGAGGCCGCGCGCGGCAGCAGCGTCGCGGCGATCGCGGCGGCGTTGTTCCTCACCGAAGGCACCGTGCGCAACTACCTGTCGGAGGCGATCCAGAAGGTCGGTGCCCGGAATCGGGCCGAGGCCGCGCGCCTGGCCGAGGAACGCGGCTGGCTGTAGCGCGCGGGCTCGTTCCTCTTGAGTCCTCGCGCGTCTACGGCGTCGCGGATGCCGCGCGAGTTGGTCGGAGTCCACGCTCGCGAGGGCGAGCGGCGCCGGCCGCCGCCCGGTTGGCAACTCGCGTACGTACGATGATCCCAACACCGAATCCGTGTGCCGCTCCGGCGTGACCTGTGCGGCGCGCTCTGCGATACTGCGCTCAGAGCCGGTCGGTCGACCGAGGAGAGGAGACCTGGCGATGTTCGTCGTGGCGGCGCGCTATTATGCCCTCGAGGGCAAGGACGACCAGGTGGCGGCGGTACTGAAGGAGATGCTGCCGCTGGCGAATGCGGAGCCGGGCTGTGCTCTCTACACGGTCAACCGCTCGACCGAGGACCCGCGCCGCTTCCTGCTCTACGAGCAGTACCATGACCGTGCAGGCTACGAGGCGCACCGGGACACGCCGGCGTTCAAGGACAAGATCCTGGGTCAGGTGATCCCGCTGCTGGAGAGCCGCGTGCCGGAGTTCTACGAGGCGCTGTAGCGAGGGCCGGAAAGGAGCCGGAACCGGTGGCGGACAGCGCGGCGGGTCGGCCCTGGCGTAACGTGACCGCGGTCGGCGCGCTGGTGGTGTGGGACGGCGCGGTGCTACTGGTGCGGCACACCTACGGCGGCGCGCGCGGGCGCTACCTGCTGCCGGGCGGGGTTGTCGACCCCGACGAGACGCTCGACGTGGCGGTCGCGCGCGAGGTGGCCGAGGAGACCGGCGTGGTCGCCCGGCCGGTCGGGATCGTTGGCGTGCGCTCTCGCCACGACCCCGGCGGCAACGACACCTACGTCATGTTCCTGATGGAGCCACTCAGCGGCGAGCCACGACCGGATGGCTACGAGAACGACGACGCCCGCTACTTCGACGCCGGCGACCTCGAGCGGCGTGGCGACGAGATCACGGCGCTCTCCCGCTACATGGCGCTCGCGGCCCTCCACGGCAGACTGACGGTACTCCGCCACGACGACGAGTTCGACTACGGCGCCGCCACACGCGACCCCTCGACCTGGAAGTTGTTTCGCTGACATTCCCCGCTCTTCCGGGGTCGTGGCCGCGCCGGTGGTGCGGATCATGCACGGGTATGGCGCGGAAAATCGGCGCGGAATGGGATGGACGATGCCCGCGGTCAGGTGCCCGGGTGTGTTCTACCGCCACCCCCGACCGATGAAGCGAAAGGGAACCTCGCATGACCCGACAGAGGCGCTCGGCGCCGACGACAACGACAGGTCGTGACGACCGGGCCGCCGACATCTCCCTCGAGCATCTCGACGTGGGTCCCGGTGACGAGGCCGTGGCGATTCTGGCCGAAGATGCCTTTGAGGACCCGGAGCGGGCCCGGATGGGCTTGCTTCCGGACCACACCGACGAGTGGGCCGCCGAGGCCCGCGCGCGGACCGAACTTGTGGTTCGCATGATCGCCGCCTGGTGTGTGGTCGCCTCGGAGCATGCCGCGCGGCGGTCACGGCGGTGGCGGCGGAAGGCGGGACTCTGGCTGAACGACGCACTGACCGTGGCTGTCGCCTGGGTCACCGCCACCGCCGTCGCGATCGTGCTGCGCCTGCAGGGAGCCTGGGGGGACGCCCGCTCACGGGCGCGAGAGCGTCAGGTCGCGCGCGCCATGGCACGTCACAGTGCCGCGGAGATCCGCGCGACCAGACCGATTCCGAGCAACGATGAGGGGCGGCTGAACGCGGATCCGGAGATCGGTCAGACGACCCTGCGCGAGGCGGCGCTCAACGCCTGGGGTGAGCAGCGTGGACAGCAGGAGGCACGGCTGGCGCATGAGCAACAGCGTCGGGCGGCGCAAGACGCCGACGCGCTCCGCCGCCTGACCGCGCAGCGGCTTGGCGTCAAGATCACGCCGTCCAGTGGCATGGTCGAGATCGATGGATTGCGGTTGGGCGTGGTGCGCGGCAACCGTGTCGGCGATTACGCGCTCGTACTGCTTACCGCCTGCGCCGGGTGTGGCGCGTCGGTCGCGAGCGGGGACCTGCGCGATCTCGCCGATCTCGGCGCCGCCGTCGATGCCGTCAACGAGCGAGTCAACCTCTGCGAGGAGTGCCGCAGAACGCCCCAGGGGGTGTCGAACGCCGAGCCGGGGTCCACGGTGACGACGCTGCGGCGCGGGATCGACCATGACGGACGCGGCGCGGTGAGCGCAACCTATCGAGGCAACGGGACCACGGGGCGAGTTGGCCACGACGTCGTTCCCGGTAACGGACACGTGCCGATCGACGGGGGTCGCGGGCAGGCGGTCCCGCGCAAGCCGTCCGGCCGGGGCCGGCAGGCGAACGCGTAGGGTGTGTCCGAGCGGCAGGCGTGGGTGCTCCCGTCATCCGGCGAAGTCGCTATCGGCGGACCCGTCGAGGATGCGGCGCGTCGAGACGCCGGCGGCGGCACCGAGCACCGTCGGCGCGACGAACCAGAGCAGGTAGAGGACGGCGGCGACCAGGACACCCCACGGGCTGAGGCCGCGCCAGAGGCCGTCGAGCCCTCCGTGCGTCGCGACCCAGCCAAGCATCCCGGCCGCGACGCACAGCGGGACTCCCGCGACCGACCAGGAACGGCGCAGCAGCAGCCCGCCGGCAAATCCCACGGTCCCAAGCGCCATGAGCGCGATCGCGCCGCCGCCTGACGGCAGCAGCGCGATCAGCACGACCGGCACCAGGACACCGAATCGCCGGGTCAGATGGAGCACGCCCCCTCGTCCTCTCGCGCCGACGGTGTGGGTTGCCGGCCGCGTGGGAGTGCATCGCAAGCTCTGAACCGCGCACGACTGACAATCTTCGACGTTTCCCCGGGTTGCCTCAGCGCTTCGTCTCGAAGGCTCCGCCGATCGACCGCAGTGCGGTGACCAGGAAGTCGTCACCGCCGAAGCCACCGGCCTTGGTGACGACGGGGTTGGCATCCAGGTCACCGCCGACGAGCGTGCCCCACGGGATACCTGGCTCGACCTCTCCGAGCACGCGGATCGCCCGCGCGCCAAGCACCCGACAGACGGCGTCGGCCACGTCACCTCCGGTCAGGATGAGCGCTCCCGGCGGCTCGACCCGGGCGATCCGGCGCACGAGGCCGGCCAGGTTGCGGGCGACGTCGAGCGGATCCCCGGGCAGGTCGCGGTGGCCCGCGGTCGTCAGCGCGAGCACCCGCTGCCGCGCGAGCAGCCGCGCGGCGCGCTCGACCACTCGCGCCTGCTCGCCGTCGTCTCCGGCCAGCGCTCCCTCTGACGGACTCAGCACCGGGATTCCGGCGTCCTCCGCGGTCCGGAGCTGAGCGAGGGTTCGCGGGTGGCGACTGGCGATCACCAGCAGCACCGGTCCGCTGGCGTGGCTCTCGGCCTGGGCGGCATCGTCGCCAACGCCGAGCGCGGCGCCAAGGGCCGCGGCGAGTCCGGCCGAGCCGCAGAGGAGCCGAACCCCGGCACGCCGGCTCCCCTCGACGAGGGTGGCGAGGTCCGCCTCGCTCTCGGCATCCGCCACGACCACGCCGCGGCCGGCTTGGCCGATGGCGCTTGCGATCGCGCCCGCCCCGCCGCGGACGGCCGCGAGGTCGAGTGCCGCGGAGGTGCGGCCCCGCGCGACGAGCGCGAGGTCCAGGCGCGACGACGGCACCTCGCGCGCGAGGGGCGTCTCCTCCAGCGGCCGACCGTCGACGCGTTGCCGCCCGCCGACCGTCGTACGCCCCTGAGCGGGGAAGGCCGGCGCGGCCAGGGCCAGCTCGAGGCCGAGCGCGTCCATGAGGGCGTCCAGTTCGTCGGCCGGGTTGCCCCGCAGCGTCGAGTCGACCTTCTTGTACAGGATCGTCCGGGTCGGGTGGACCACCCGACGGAGCCGCGCCGCCGCGTTGGTCACCCGCCGCCGGGCGAGGTCCGGTGCGAGGTGGCGGCTCTCGGTCGAGACCGCGACGACGTCGGCTTCCGGAAGCGGGCCGTCGCCGAGGTCGATCATGGCGGTCAGGGCATGACGGGCGAACGCAGCGGCGGTGTCGGCGGCGCCGGTGAGGTCGTCGGCCACGATGATCACGCGCGCGGCGCGGCTCATCCCGGCAGCAGCGGGAGCATCTCGGGGGCGTGGGTGAGGACGGTGACGGCGGCGTCGGACCCGTGCCGGCGCAGGGCGGCGTCGACCGCCTCCTGGAGGCCGACGTAGGGGGTGAAGCACAGCGCCCGCGCCTCGTCATCGGAGATGCCGCCGCTGACGAGCGAGACATCCGCCCGCTCGCGAATCCGCGCCCAGGCCAGCGCCAGCGCCCCGGAGACGACGTCACCGAGCGTGCCCGCCTCGATCAGCGCTTCGATGCGAGCCGCGTCGAGCGCGGTGAAGGCGAGCATGTCGTGGTGAGTGACCGAGACCCCCTCGGGGCTGGGCGTCACGACGACGATCGTGCCACCGTCACGCACCGCGATGTCGGCGGGGTAGAGCGACTTGTGCGCCTGCCAGAACTCGATGTCGCACGGGTGGGATCCGGCCACGACGACGTCGGCGGGACCGGGGAGCGCCGCGCCGTAGACCTCGCGCGAGAGGGCCACGCCGGCCCGCCAGGCGCGCCGCGGATCGCCAAAGAACGCGCGCACCAACCGCCCCGCGTGGTCCAGTACCGTGTTGAGCACCACGCTCAGCCCCACTTGCTCGGCGATTCGCTCCATCTCGGCGCGCACCGGGTTGTCGACCAGGCCGAGGTAGGAGCGGCGGGTACGCGTGCTCAGGAAGTGCGTCGCCCCGGTCGTGGCAGCGCCGGAGACGCCGGGCTGGACGATCTTGGCGCCCGCGGAGTAGCCGGGGATGTGGTGCGGCACGATGCTGCCCAGCCCGATCAGGAAGTCGGCCTCGTAGGCGATGCGGCTCACCAGGATCGGGGTCCCGTTCGGCGTTATCCCGAGGTCGACGAGCTGATCGAGGTCGTCCCAGGGATTGTTGACGACGGCGACCCGCCCGGTGACGGCCGCCCCGAAGCGGGCGGCGATCTCCGGCTCGGTCATCGGCCGGTGCGTGCCGAGGGCAATGAGCACGGTGATCTGCTCGTCGCGGATGCCGGCGTCCGACAGTTCCTCCAGCAGCCCCGGGATGATGACGTCGACCGGCGTCTGACGGGTGAGGTCGTCGGCCAGGATGACCACGCTGCGGGTGCCGCGCGCCGCGTCGTGCAGGCGAGGCGCCCCAATCGGGTCGGTGAGCGCGCGCCGGACCTCCGCTGCCGGATCGGCGCTGGGCGCGACGGGATGGGGGGAGACGACCGTCAGGCGGGCGCGCGCCGGCACGGTGAACTCGACTTCCCCGTTGCCGTAGGGGAGCGTGACGCGCCGGGTGGCGCCGCGCGTCACGGCCGGATCTCCGATGCCGCGGTGGCCCGCCGCGCGTCGACCATGCGGATGGCGACGTCGATCGCGGCGAGCAGGCTGTCCTCGCGGGCGCGCCCGGTGCCGGCGATGTCGAACGCCGTACCGTGGTCCACCGAGGTGCGGATGATCGGCAGCCCGATGCTGACGTTGACGCCGCTGTCGAAGGCGAGGAGCTTCATCGGGATGTGCCCCTGGTCGTGGTACATGGCCACCACGATGTCGAACTCGCCGTGAGTGGCGCGCAGGAAGACGGTGTCGGGCGGCTGGGGGTCGGACACGTCGAGTCCACGCGCTCGCGCATCGCGCACGGCCGGCAGAATCTCCTGCTCGTCCTCGTCGCCGAACAGGCCGCCCTCCCCGGCGTGCGGGTTGAGTCCGGCGATGGCGATGCGCGGCTGCGCGATGCCCAGGGCCCGGCACGACGTCCAGGCGAGGTCGATCGCGGCCGTGACGTTGGCCCGGGTGACCCGCCGGATCGCTTCCGACAGGGAGACGTGCGTGCTGACGTGGATCACCCGGAGCGACGGGCCGACCAGGAGCATCCGCACCTGGGCGGCGCCGGTCCGCTCGGCCAGCAGTTCGGTGTGGCCGGGATAGCGGAAGCCCGCCAGGTGCATGGCCGCCTTGTTGAGCGGCGCCGTCACCACGGCGTCGACCCGGTCCTCGATCGCGAGGTCGCAGGCCCGGAAGACGTAGTCGACGGCGGCACGCCCGGAGGCCGCGCGCTCCTGTCCCGGCGGGCAGTCGGCAGGGCCGGCATTGTGCAGGTCGAGCAGGGTTACCCGGCCGGGCTCGTAGCTGCCCCGGGCCGGATCGTCGACGACGTCGAAGCCGCCGCATGGCTCGCCGACCCAGCCCGCGGCGCGCTCGAGGATGCGACGGTCGCCGACGACCAGCGGCCGGCAGGTAGCGTAGATCTCGTGGTGCCGCAGCGACTTCAGACAGATCTCCGGGCCGATGCCGGCTGGGTCGCCCATCGTGATGGCCAGCAGCGGCCGCGCGTCTCCGGTCATCCTCGCCCCCGTTCGCCGCTTCGCTGTCTCCAGCCGAGTGTAGTCCCGGGACCGGGCGCCCGCAATCGTCGTCCGTTCGCCGAGCGTCAGAGCCGGGCGACGCGCGTGCCGGCGCGCTGACCGGCGCGGTGGAGGAGCAGCGCGGCCGCCAGGAAGACGAGCGCGCCGAGCGCCAACGCCCAGCCGGTGGCGGTGAACACGGAGGCCACGCCGCTGCGGCCGGCCAGGATGCCGAGCAGCAGCGGGCCGACTGACCCGCCGATGCTCCCGGCAGTCGAGTAGACGCCGCCGGCCGAGCCGCGTACCTCGATCGTCGTGCGCTCCGCGACGTAGGTCTGTCCCGCGACGAGGTAGGCGCCGTAGGCGAGCCCCTCTCCGGCCAGCAGGACCGTGAGCACGGGCGTGACCCGTGTGCCGGCCATGAAGAACATCACCACGGCATCCACGACCAGGCAGGCGAGCATAACCGGCTGGTGACCGAAGAGGCGCGCGATCACGCCCTGCGGCATGCGGCCCAGCGTCGAGACCAGCGCCCGGATCGCGAACATCCAGCCGATCGCCGCCTCGGTGAGGCCGAGCGCGCCGCCGAAGATCGGGAAGAAGGTCGACACCGCGCCGGCGAAGGTCAGGCTCATCAGCAGGCTTCCAAAGCTGACGATGATCAGGTCACCCTGCCGCATGACGTGACGGACCCCGTCGAGGAGGCGGATCGTCGCGGCTCCGCTCCGACCGCGGCCCACCCGGTCTCGCAGCGCCCAGCCCACCGCGAACGTGGCCACGGCCGCGATGGCGGCGGCCACGAGGTAGGCCGCGCGGAAGCCGAAGTGGTCGGCGATCTGCCCGCCCAGGAGCGGCCCGATGGTGAACCCCGTGCCCATGGCGGTGGTAAAGGCGCCGAAGGCGACCGCGCGCTCGCCGGGTTTCGAGATGTCGCCCAGGTGCGCCGCGCCGATCTGGAAGACCGCCACGCTGGCGACCCCATAGAGGATGCGCCCGGCCACCAGCAGCAGCGGCCCGCCGGCCGCGGCGAAGCAGAGAAGCATCGCGGTGAACCCGGCCATGCCCGCACCGAAGAGGCGCTTACGTCCGACGCGGTCCGAGAGCACGCCGACCGGCAAAGCCAGCACCAGTTGCGCCAGCCCACCGGCCGTGGAGATCAGGCCGATCCCGGCCAGCGAGACGCGCAGGCTCTCGGCGAAGAGCGGGAAGGTGGGCGGCAGGAACCCGGTCACGACGTCGGCCAGGAAGATCAGGCCGCAGAGCGCGGCGATCTCGCGGTCGATCCCCCTGCCAATCCGAGGAACGCGCATGGTCCGGCTAGCCGACGAGCGCCAGGTCGTGCGGTGCGCGATTGAGCGCCACACCGCCGCCAGCCGCCACCCGAACCACGTCCTCGACGCGGTTGCCGAGTCTCCCCGGGATAAAGACGCTGGGCTCGACGGTGAAGAGCATGTTCTCCTGGAGGACGGTGTGGTCCATCACGTCGAGGAAGGGTGGCTCGTGGACGGTGACGCCGATGGCGTGCCCCAGGCGATGCGTGAACGCCGCGTCGTAGCCGGCCTCGGCGATCACCCGGCGGGCGGCGGCATTGACCTCCGCGGCCGTGACCTGTCCGGCGCGCATGGCACCCATTCCGGCGGCCTGGGCGGCGAGCACCAGTTCGTGGACGCGCCGGTACTCCCCGGGCGGCTCGCCGACGAAGGCGCAGCGGCCGAAGTCGGAGCAGTAGCCGTCGAGGACGCAGCCGAAGTCGAAGGTCACGGAGTCGCCCGGCTGCAGGCGCCGCGCGTGTCCCGAGCGGAGCACGTCGCCACCTGTCTCGGCGGCGCCCCAGAAGCTGATTCCCGTCTCGAACGAGGTGTACTCAGCCCCGGCGATCTGGAACTGGTAGTCGACCTCGCGTGCCACCTCGTACTCGGTCACACCAACGCGCAGGAAGGGGACGGTGCGCTCCCAGACGAGGTCCGCGACCGCGGAGGCGCGGCGCATCGCCTCGAGCTCGTCGGCGTCCTTGATCATGCGGAGCGGCATGACGAGCGACGACGCGAGCGAGACCGTGGCCGAGGGCATGAGGCTCCGCAGCGCGAGACTCGTCTCGGCCCAGGCGTGGTCGTCGACGGCCAGGCGACGCATGCCCCGTGGGCAGACGCTCGCGATCGCGTCGCGCATGACGTCGAGCGGTGCCTCGGACTCCAGGATCAGCCGCACGCGGTCGACCCAGGGCTTGCCCGCCCCTTCGGCCGCGAAGAAGGCGCCGCCCATCCGCGGCGCGACGACGATCACGCCGCCGTCGCGACCGACGTACGCGCCCGTCGCCCAGTCGCCGTAGGCATTGTGATCCGTGCCGTGCACCAGCTGGCGGCGGATGCCGGTCAGGTAGAAGAGGTTCGCCCCGCGCGTCAGGTAGACGAGATCGACGTCCGCCGCCTCCATCCGCTCGCGCAGCCGGGCGAGTCGTGCCGCGTAGTCCATGTCCGGTTCCCCCTCACGCGCCGCTCAGACCGACTGGCGCAGGCGCGGGATGACGTCGGTGGCGACGCGCTCCAGCACCGGCATCTGGGGGTCGGGCGGCTGGTCGATGATGAACTCGTTGATGCCGGCCTCGCGGTAGCGCCCGACGACCTCCTCGAAGGCGCCGACCGACTCCCAGGGGTCGAAGGGCATGACGGCAGCCCAGCCGTAGACCGAGCGGACGATCTCCTCCGGGTCGCGACCCACGCGGGCGCACGCCTCGTCCAGGATGCGGTTGCGCTCGCCGAGCTCCTCCGGCGTGCCGGTCGAGTTCCAGGCGTCGCCGTAGCGGGCGACGATCTCGAGCATGCGCGGCTGCTTGGCGCCGAGCGTGAGCGGAGGGCGTGGCTGCTGGACCGGCCCCGGTCGGAAGGGCGCGTCGTCGATCCGGTAGTAGCGGCCCTCGTAGCTGGAGACGTCATTGCGCATCAGCCGGTCGACGATCTCGACCGCCTCGCGGAAGCGGCCGACGAGCTCGCCGGGGCGCGGGAAGTCGAGGCCGAACTTCTCGTGCTCGGGGACGTACCAGCCGGCGCCGATGCCCAACTCCAGCCGCCCGTTGGAGATGTGGTCGACGGTGACGGCCTCCTTGGCCAGCAGGGCAGGATGGCGGAAGGTGTTGGAGCTGACCAGGACGCCGATGCGGATGCGCTGAGTCACGGCGGCGAGGCCGGCGAGGAGGGTCCAGCCCTCGAAGTAGGGGCCGTCCGGGTGGCTGGGCTGGATGTAGTGGTCGCAGTCCCAGACGCTGTCGAACCCGAGCCGCTCGAAGTACTGCCAGCGCTCGACGAGCGTGGGCCAGGGCAGGTTCTGGTCGGTACAGATGCCGAAGCGGAGCTCGCGGGCCATCGCTGCCTCCCTCTCCCCGGTCCGGCCGGCGCGCATTGAACGGGCGCCCGCCGGATCGATCGCGCGACCGCGGTTCGCCGGACGGCGACATTGTCCTACGGGTTGGCCGGCCGGGGCAAGGCAGCCACGACGCCGCTTCAGATCAGGAGTGCGCGACTCTGTCACATCGCGGAGGGGAATTCAGTAGCGCCTGTCATGTCGGCTGGGCTATGCCCGAAGAGGGGTATGCGCGCGATCGTGGCCGTCGTGACGAGCGACGCTTCGGCGGAGACCCGACCCCCGATGTCAGGAGGAGGCGTCCAGTGGTCGCGCGGCAATCGTCGAGGCCGAGCCCCGTGATCTCGCGGGTTGCCATCCTGCTGCTGATCGCTCTCGCCGCAATGGCGGCGAGTGTCGTGGTAAACGTGATCACGATCGTCGTGGCCCGGAGCGGCCCGGAGTCCACGTTCGCCGGCGAGCCGAACTCGCTCCAGGGCTTTGTTGCGGTGGTGGTCGCCTGGCTCGGGCCCGCGGCCCTGCTCGCGGGCGGCTGGAGCCTGATCGGGCTGACACTTCGCCTGGGCCAGCCAGTGACGCTGCGCCGCCTGCTGGGCTGGCTTGGCGCGGGGCTCGTCGTGCTGGGCGCGTTGGTGCTTGTCGGCCTGTTGCCGCTGCCGGGCAGGATGCTCCTGAATATCGCGGTAGCCCTGTGCGTCGTCGCCATCCTCGGAGGGGTGGGGCTGGCGCTGGCGGCGTCCGCCGGGCGCCTGAACGCCGGCGCGGTAGGGCCAACTCTCGGAGCAGCGGTGGTGCTCTTCGTCGCCCTCCTGCCCATGCTGGGCGGCGGGGAGGGCTATATGGCCGTGGTGTTCGTGCCGCCACTGATCGGCCTCGAGGTGGCGCTGCCGATTATGCTGGCCTCGCGCCGGTCGTCGGCGGTCCGCGACGCGTGGCCGGCCGGCTGGCTGGTCGCGGCGACCGTCACCCTGTTCCTCGGCCTGATCGCCGGCCTGTACGTCGGCTTCCAGGTGAGCGCGGCCCGGTAGCCCCGTCGAGACTCAGGCGCCTGCCCGGGCGCGCGGACGCATGACGAACAGGATCAGGGCGCCCACGACGACGGTGGCAAGCAGGATGACCCCCCAGGCAAGCGTGATGTCCGGCCTGATCACGTCTGGAAGCGACTCCGCGATCGTACCGCGCTTGACCAGCTGCTCGAGCGACCAATCGTTGCCCGCGTTGCCCAGGCCGTAGGCCATCATCAGGGCCAGGTAGAACGACAGCGGTGCCCGCAGCCAGACGGAACGGACCTGCCCGAGTGGCCGGGTCAGGACCAGGGCTGCCGTCGCGAGCAGCACCCCGTCGAGCCCGTGGTGCTCACCCAGGTGGACGGCCGGCAGGGGGTCACCGGCCAGGATCTGCTTCGACATGAAGAGATGGCCGATGAGCGGCACGTCGCCGACGTACACCCCGAAGTCCGCCAGGATCCAGGGAAGCGCCAGCGCGGCAAGCACGACCACCACGCCCAGGCGCAGCCAGTCGCCGGTCGTCCAGGCGCGACGCGTTCCCGGGCCGACGCGGCGCAGCGCCAGCATCGTGAGGCCGGCCGCCAGCGCGACGCCAAGTGCCGGGAGGGCATTGATCGGCCGGGCATCGAGGTTGGCGTCGCTGACGACTCCCGGAAGTGCGGCGACCAGGCAGAGCCCGAGGGCCGCGATCGCGACGATCCCGATTGCCCAGCGCGCGGCGCTCGACAGCGCGACGGGGACCGCAACCAGCCGGGCGACCGCAATCCCCAGCAGCGCGACGGCGAGGAAGGCGCCCGGGTAGTTCAGGTAGGTGACCACCCGGCTGGCGCCGCCGCCAATCCCGCCGCGGCTGACGTGGTAGAGCTCGGCGAGCGGGACGCGGGCGTAGGTGGCGAGGACCGCGACCGTCAGCACGGCGAAGACGCCCCATATGCCGAGCGCCTCGCGCAGGCCAGGCGCATCACGGTCGGTGGCCGCCGCGGCAGGTTGCAGCGAGGCCTTCGAGAAGACGGGCAACGCGGTACGGCGACGCGCGGTGCTCGAGTTGCTCACGGCAGACCTCCGATCCAACGAAGGTGATCCCGGGCTGACGCTCCATCGTATAGTAACTCAAGCGCGGCTGAACTCACGTGTCGTGGAGCGGGTGCTCGCCGTAGATGCCCGGAGCGCCGGAAGCCGGGTTCGGTTGACGCAATCCGTTGCTCCGCGTCGGGAAGGGTTGAGTCGGTGGCCGGTGCCCTGAGTCCGGCAACGCCCACGGCGTCGGGTATCATGGTGACGGATCAGCCTGATCTACTCGTACACGGGAGGGAGTCACGATGCGGCTCTACGTGCTCCAGCTTGGACTGAGTGCGACCGGCTCGCCGGTGCCGGGTTACCTCATCCAGACCGACGA
>DASSZN010000079.1:0-21177 GCA_035702805.1 Thermomicrobiaceae bacterium
TGCGGCCGGCGGGGCGCAACGCCACACTGCTGGGGAACCCGAAGTTGCCCGCTGGTCTGGCAGGATCCCCACAGGTAGTAACCAACGGCAACTTCGTCGGAGTCGTGGCCACGGACGAGTGGGCCGCGATCCAGGCGGCGAGTCAGCTCGACGTGAAGTGGCATCAAGGCACGCCGCTGCTCGCCACGGACGACGGCACGGCCGCCACTCGGACGGCCCTGAAGCAGGCCCTCCAGGACTCTGCCAACACCTTCAACGCCAAAGCGCTCTCCGCCGTCGGCGACGTAACCTCCGGTCTGTCCGGAGCCGCGACGACGCTCCAGGCGACCTACTTCACGCCCTATCAGATGCACGCCGCTATCGGGCCCTCCTGCGCCGTCGCCGACGTCCGCAGCGCCCCCGACCAGAAAACCGGAATCCAGGCCACGATCTGGTCCGGCACGCAGGGCGTCTACCAGCTGCAGGGCGCGATCGCCAAGCTGCTGGGGATTGCGCCCGCAGCCGTGCACGTGATCTACGCGGAGGCGTCCGGCTGCTACGGCCACAACGGCGCGGACGACGCCGCGGCCGACGCGGCCCTGCTCTCCCAGGCGGCCGGCGCGCCGGTCCGGGTGCAGTGGATGCGCCCCGACGAAGACGGCTGGGAGCCGCTCGGCCCGGCGATGGTTCATGAGATGCAGGGCGGGCTGGACCAGGCGGGAAAGGTGGCTGCCTGGGAGCACACCCTGTGGACACAGACCCACTCCACCCGTCCGGGTGGGATCGCCGGCAACCTGCTCGCCGGCCAGGAGCTCGGCTTCGCGCCGCAGCCGGAGAGCCCGACCGGACTGCTGGGCGGCCGAAACAGCATCGTGAACTACGCGTTCCGGAACTCTCTCGTCACCGCCAACTCGGTCCGAAGCTTCACTACCGCGACCAGCGGCACGTGGACGCAGACCACGAACCTGTTCCCCCGGACCACCGCGCTGCGCACGCTCGGCGGTTTCTCGAACACGTTCGCGAACGAGTCGTTCGTGGACGAGCTGGCGATGGCGGCGAACGCCGACCCGCTCGCGTTTCGCCAGCAGTACCTGTCCGATCCCCGCGGGCTTGCGGTGCTGAGCGCCGTGGCGAAGGCGGCCAACTGGAAGGCCATTCCGTGGCCAAAGAGACCGAGACCGGTGGTACCGTCACCTCCGCCGCAAGCTCAGACGCCGCCATCCCCGCCGGCACCGCCGCCGTACTTCGGACGCGGCATCGCCTACGTGCAGTACGAGAACAGCCTGGCCTACGTGGCGACCTATGCCGAGGTGCTGGTCGACCCGACCAGTGGCGCGGTCCAGGTGACCCGCGTCATCGTGGCGCACGACTGCGGCCTGATCATCAACCCCGACGGGCTGACCAACCAGATCCAGGGGAACGTGATCCAGGCCACGAGCCGGACGCTGAAGGAAGAGGTCCTCTTCGACTCCAGCGGCGTCACCAGCCTGACCTGGGCCGGCGTCCCGACGGACAACACGTGGAGCATCAAGTACAAAGCCGGACCCAGCTACCCGATCCTCCACTTCAACGAGGTGCCCAGCATCCAGGTGCTGCTGCTCGACCAGCCCACCAAGCCGGCCTGGGGCGCCGGCGAGCCGGCGTCGGAGACGATGGGCGCCGCGATCGGCAACGCCATCTACTTCGCCATCGGCGTGCGGCTGCGCGAGTTGCCGTTCACGCCCGCCAACGTGCTGGCGGCGTGGCAGGCAGCTCTGGCACGTCCGTAAGGCTCGAGCGGCGATCGCGTTGGCCGGGCCGCTCGCCGGTGACGTGAGCGGCCCGGCCGGCGGATCACCCGGGTGAGCGTGGAGGCGCGGATATGGCCGGACTTCTCGAGCAAGTCCGCCGTGTCCGCGCCTCCTCCCGTTGTCGGTGCCTTGGCTACGTTGACGCGCATACCATCGCCGAGCCCTCGACCGGCCGCGCCCGCATCCTCTCGAGGCAATTCATGGGCATACTCGAGCGGAGACCGGATTGACACCGTGACTTGCGTAAAGACCCTCGTTTCCGAAGGCACCCCGCACCGTCGGTGACGCCCGATGGCCCTGGCTCGCTCCCGGAGTCGGCTCCCCACTTGCCGGATCGTGTCCCACCGTGTCCCGCCCCGTCATCGCCGCGCGTGGGACAGGCCGAACGACACTGGCGCGCGGCGACGGTGTGGGAAATGATTGTGTCGCGGCGCGTGCCGTTGGCGGACGCGGACTGGGGAGGAGGGGACCACGGTGAAACGCCAGGTCGGGTTTCTCCCGGCCGTTGGAGTGGCGGTCACCACGCTGGTGTTCGGCCTGCTCGGGGGGATCCTGCTCGGGGCCGCCGGGGGAATGTGGTACGCCGAGCAGCACCTGCCGGCGCCACTGCTCGCCACCGGCGCGGCGTCCTCGAGCGGCCAGACAACTCTCTCCGCGTCGGTCAGCGCGATCGTCGGCCGGGTCGACCCGGCGATCGTCACCATCGTCAACACCCCGCCCGGCGCGTCCCCGAGCAGCCAGTCGTCGCAGACCGACATGGGCACCGGCATGATCCTCGACCACCAGGGCCACATCGTCACCAACAACCACGTCATCGAGGGCGGCGGCTCGCTCCAGGTCATCTTCAGCGACGGGCACACCGTCGCCGCTACCCTGGTCGGCACCGACGCGTTCCAGGACATCGCCGTCATCAAGGTGGCCGGCCCGGTGCCGGCCACCGTCAACTTCGGCGACTCCTCGCAGCTACAGCCCGGTCAGCGCGTGGTGGCCATCGGCAGCGCCCTGGGCGAGTTCCACAACACGGTCACCGAGGGCGTCGTCAGCGCCAGCGGCCGCTCGCTCGACACCGGCAACGGCTACCTGCTCGAGAACCTGGTGCAGCACTCGGCCCCGATCAACCCCGGCAACTCGGGCGGGCCGCTGATCGACCTGTCGGGCAACGTCGTCGGCATGAACACCGCCATCGTCCAGGGCGGCTTCGGCCAGACCGGCGCGGATGGCCTGAGCTTCGCCATCGCCAGCAACACGGTCAGGAGCTACGTGGGGCAGCTCATCGCCTACGGGGCGATCGCGCGGCCCTACGTGGGCATCACCTTTCGGCCGATCGACCAGGGGAACACTACCCTGAGCGCGAACGCCCAGCCACAGCCGATCGTGGTCGCCGAGGTCAGCCCGGGCAGCCCGGCCACGCAGGCCGGCATCCGCGTGGGCGACCAGATCACCGCCGTCGGCGGCACGTCGCTCGACGACCAGCACCCGTTCCTGAACGTGCTCTACCGGTACCGGCCGGGCGACGTGGTCACCCTGCGGGTCGAGAGCGGCGGCAGCACGCGGGACGTCAAGGTGACGCTGGTTGCGCGCCCGACGACGTAGGGCCGGGACGCCGGCACGCGTCCGCGCAGCCGACGTGCCCACCTCCATCGAAGCGAGGCAGCGAGACGGCGGTGGTACACCTGACACAAGAACCGCGCGCACGGTGTTTAGTAAGTGACGAGCGCGGGGATGACCCGCTGGGTAGCTGCGGAGTTGGACGACGCACGTGGGCCTATCGATCGCCCCGATGACCTCGGAGCCCGTGCTGACCACCGCGCAAGAGACCGGCGACGAGGCGGACTTCGAGGAGGCCTTCCGGCGCCACTACCCGACGGTCTACCGCGTGCTCTTGCGGTTGACCGGCTCGCCGGACGAGGCCGAGGACCTGGCCCAGGAGGTGTTCCTGCGCCTGCTGCAGCGCCCGGCCCCGCATGGAGACGACGCGAATCTCGGCGGCTGGCTCTACCGCGTGGCCAGCAACCTGGGGTTCAACGCCCTGCGGGCACGGCGCCGCGGCCGGAGCCGGCTGCTCCGCTGGGCGCGGCTCGAGCCGCCGACCACGACGCAGCTGCCCGATCCGGCGGCCGACGTCGAGCGCGACGACGCAGCCGCGGCCGTGCGAGCGGCGCTGGCGGAGTTGCGCGAGCGCGACCGGACGGCCCTCGTCCTCCGCTACTCGGGAGTCTCGTACGCCGAGATCGCGGTCGCGCTCGGCGTGCGGGCCAACTCGGTCGGAACGATCCTGGTGCGCGCGGAACGCGCCCTGCGGGCGCGCTACCTCGCGCAGAACCCAGACGCCGGGGAGGAGCAGGACGGTGAACACACCACGCGCCTGCCTGAACGATAGCGAGCTGAGAGCCCTGGTCGACGCGCGGACCGGAGCGCCGGACGCGGACCGCTGGTCCGCGCACCTGGCGGAGTGCCCGGACTGCCGCGACCGGCTCGCTCGGCTGCAGGCGAACGCCGCCTTCGCTGGCGCGCTGATGGATCGGCTCGAGCCGACCCCGACTACCACGGACGTCACGGCCGCCTACCGGCGGCTACGCACACGGGCCGCGACCGGCGGCCCGCTCTCCCCGACACGGGAAGGAGCCTCCCTGATGAATCGCCTGTTCGGCGCGCCACGTCGTGCGGCCGTCGCCGTGGCTGGCGTCGCCCTCGTCGCGATCATGGTCGCCACCGCGCTGGTCGCGCCGGTCGGCACCCTGGCGGACAACCTGCTCAGCCAGTTCCGCGTCCACCAGTTCGCGGCCATCACCATCCCGATGGACCTGGTCCAGCAGTACGCCGGCGCCTCCAAGTCGCTCACGCCGCAGGATATGCAGCAGATCCAGACCGAGCTCAAGAGCCTGGGCTCCTTCTCGACCACGCTGACCAAGCAGAGCGTGACGCCGGTCGCCTCGCTGGCCGACGCGAAGGCCCACATGGGCGGCAGCCTTGCGGTTCCCGCCTCTAACGCGCTGCCATCGGGCTTCACCGCCCAGCCCAAGGTCTACGTCGGCAACGCGGGAACGGCCCAGGTGACGGTCAACGTCGCCAAGCTGGAGTCGGCCCTGTCCAAGTACAGCCTGACGGTCCAGGGGCTGCCGAACCCGGCGACCACGCCCACGGTCACCTTCAGCCTGGACGTCCCGGCCTCGGCCGTCCTCGACTACCAGTCGGGGACCAACCACCTGGTCGTCGGCCAGATGGCCAGCCCGACGCTGAACATCCCGTCGACGGTGGACGTCAACGGCCTGCGTGACACGGTCCTGAGCATTCCGGGCCTGCCGGCCGACCTGGTCGCCCAGATCCGCTCGGTCAACGACTGGACCCACACGCTGATCGTCCCGATCCCGTCGGGCTTCACCAGCAGCCAGACGACGGTCAACGGCCACGCGGCGCTCCTGATCACCGGCAAGGGGACCGGCGCCAACGGCCAGAGTGGGTCGGCGGTCCTCTGGCAGGTACCGCAGTCGAATGGCACGCCCATGCTCTACATCGTGGCCGGCCAGGGTCTGAGCGGCAACGACGTCATGAACGTCGCGAAGTCGATGTAATGCGACACCCAGCCAACGGGTTCGACTCCGGAGCGGCGGCCGCGCGGCCGCCGCTCCCCTGCCCCACACCAGCCCCGTCCGGGGAGCCCGGCGGCCCTATGGCATACTCGCCGTCATGAGCGAGACGCTGGTGCTGCCGGCCGCCACGGCCGCGGCAGAGACCACCACGGCCGCCGTCGAGACCTTCGGCCTGCGCAAGGTGTACGGCGAGCGCGCGGTCGTGCAGGACCTGACGCTGCGGGTCGGTGACGGCGAGGTCTTCGGCTTTCTCGGTCCGAACGGCGCCGGCAAGACCACCTCGGTCAAGATGCTGATGGGGCTGGTTCGTCCCACCGCCGGCACCGCTCGCCTGCTCGGCCGGCCGCTCGGCGACCGCCAGGCGCGGGAGCAGATCGGGTTCCTGCCCGAGATGTTCCGCTTCCACGACTGGCTGACCGGCGAGCAACTGCTCGACTTCCACGGCCGCCTCTACGGGATGTCCCGCGGCGAGCGACGCCGCCGCATCCCCGAGGTACTGGAGACCGTCGGGCTGGCCCACTCCGGCGGCCAGCGCGTCCGCACCTACTCCAAGGGCATGCAGCAGCGCATCGGCATCGCCCAGGCGCTGATCAACAACCCACGGCTCGTCTTCCTCGACGAGCCAACCTCCGCGCTCGACCCGCTCGGCCGCCGCGACGTGCGCGCGATCATCACCCGGCTGCGCGACCAGGGCGTGACCGTCTTCCTCAACTCCCACCTGCTCTCCGAGGTCGAGTCGGTCTCCGACCGGGTGGCGATCATCACCCACGGGCGGGTGGCCGCCATCGGTCCGATGGCCGAGCTGCTGCGCCGCGAGCTCACCGTCGAGCTGCGGCTGGGCTCGGCCGGGCCGGAGGTGCTGGCCGAACTGGGCAAGGTCGTCACCGTCGAGCACGTGGACGGTGCCGCCCGGCCGGTCGTGATCGCCCGGGTGCCCGACGACGAGACTATCGCCCGCGCCGTCGACCTGCTGGTGCGCCGCGGCGTGCCGGTCTACGGCGTCATGCCCGAGCACCGGACCCTGGAGGAGGTGTTCGTCGACGTGGTGGGCAGCGACGGGGAGGAGTCGCGGTGAAGGCGCTGACGATCGCCCGGCTGACCTTCCGCGAGGCCTTCCAGCGCAAGCTCGTCTGGGGCGTGCTCGCCCTGAGCCTGGTCTTCGCCGTGCTCTACGCCTACGGCTTCCACCTGCTCGTCAACCAGTGGCACGACATCGTGGCCCGGCGCGCGGCCGGCGAGCGCACCAACTCGCTGGTCACCTATAGCGTGCTCGCCAGCAACATGGTGATGCTCGGGCTGTACACGGTGAATTTCCTGGCCGGGATCATGACGATCTTCGCCGCGGTCGGCTCGATCGCCGGGGAGATCGACAGCGGTACCCTCCACGCCATCGTGCCCAAGCCGCTGGGCCGCTGGGAGATCGTGCTCGGCAAGTACATCGGCTTCGCCACCATGATCGTGATCTACATCGCGGCGATGGTCACCGCGGTGGCGCTGAGCGCGCGGTACGTCGGCAGCTACACGCCGCCGAATCTGGTCAAGGGCACACTCCTGATCATCCTGGTCTCGATCATCCTGCTCAGCCTGACGATGTTCGGCACGACCATCTTCTCGACCATGACCAACGGGGTCATCGTCTTCATGCTCTACGGCATGGCCATGACCGGCGGGCTGGTCGAGCAGATCGGCACCCTCCTCAACAACAACACCATGATCAACATGGGGATCATCAGCAGCATTCTGGTGCCCAGCGACAGCATGTGGCGGCTGGCCAGCTACACCGTGCAGCCGCTCGGTGCCGTCAGCTTCACCGGACCAAACCCGCTCGGCACGACCGTGCCGCCGAGCATGACCGCGGTCGAGTACTCTATCGCCTACTGCGTGGTGCTGCTCGTCGGCGCCATGCTCGTCTTCCGCTACCGCGACCTCTGACGCGACGCGCGCATCGTGCGACACTGTGGCCCGCCCGCCGCAACGGCGAGCGGGCCACACCAGCATCACGGGGAGGACTGCCGACGGTGGAGATCACGACGATTCCGGCCGGGCCGATCCAGACCAACGCCTACCTCGTCGCCGATCCCGAGACGCGCGAGGCGCTCGTCATCGACGCGCCGCCCGACGCGCTGGCACCGGTGATGGCGGCCGTGCGGGCCGCGGGCTACACCCTGCGCGAGATCGTGCTGACGCACCACCACTGGGACCACGTCGTCGACGCCAACGCGTTGAAGGTCGCCACCGGCGCGCCGCTCGCCGCGCACCCCGACTCCCTGCCCGACCTGCGGTCCCCGCATACGCCGGTGATGGGTGCCGAGGTCGCGCCGGTCGAGCCGGACCGGCTGCTCAACGAGGGAGACGAGGTCACGCTCGGCACGCACACGTTCCGGGTGCTTCACACGCCCGGCCACGCGCCGGGGCAGATCTCCCTCTACGACGCCGAGGACCACGTCATGTTCGGCGGTGACACGCTGTTCCAGAACGGCTACGGGCGCGTCGACATCCCGGGCGCCAGCGTCGAGCAGACGGTCGGGACGATCGCCAAGCTGCTGGCCCTGCCCGACGAGGTGGTCGTCTACCCCGGCCACGGCCCGTCGACGACGATCGGCGCCGAGCGCGGCTGGATGAGCGCCGTGGCCGGCCGGGGCCGGGCCTGAGCCGCGGTTCCGCCAGGAAGGGCCGGATACGCAATCCCTCCTTCCCGGCGAGGTCGACCACTTTCGAATACGGTCGCGATCTGGCTCGCAGCGGAAGGAACCGCGATGGAGCGCTGGGAGGAGTGCCTGGCGAAGACGCGCGCCGCGCTGGCGTCCGCCGGCTACGGCGCCGCGCTGACCTTCCGCGTCGAGCACGTGCGCTATGTCTCTCCCTACCGCCCGCCCTTCAGCCTGTCGGTGTCGCAGCGCGTCGCCGCCCTGGTGACGCCGGAGGACCTGGTCGTCTTCGTGCCGCAGATCGACGCCGCCGGGCTCCGTGAGGCGGCCGCCGGCCGCTTCACCGTCGAGCCCCTGCCGATCAACCAGGCGACCTGGGGCGAGCCACTCACCCGCGCGATCGCCGAGCGCGTCCCGTCGGGAACGGTCGCGGTGGACGGCGCGCTGGCGACGGTCATGGCGCAGCTGCGGGGCGACCTGTCCCTCGACTCGCGGCCGTTCGAGGAGGCGCGCCGGATCAAGACGCCGGCCGAGGTCGCCCTGATCCGCGCGGGCGTGGGTATGGTGGCCGAGGCGATCGATGCGGCGTGGCGGGTGCTGCGGCCCGGCATGAGCGAGCTCGAACTGGCCGCCGTTGCCGAGCACGCCGCGCGGGCGGCGGGCGCCGAGGGGTTCGCCTTCTTCGCCATCGTAGCGACGAACGGCGACGTGGCTCGCCGCCGCTTCGCGACCGACTACCGCTTCACGGACGGCGACTTCGTCTTCCTGGACCTCGGCGTCGTCAACGGCGGCTACTGCGCCGAGTTCAGCCGCGCCACCGTGGTCGGGCCACGCGTCAGCGACCGGCAGCGGGCGATCTTCCGGGCCGCGTACCGGGCCAACCGGGCGGCGCTCGACCTCCTTCGCCCGGGCGTTCGCGGCGGCGCGGTGGACGCCGCCGCCCGCGCCGCGATCCACGACGCCGGCCTCGACGAGTACCGGTACCGCCACGTGACCGGCAGCGGCATCGGGCTGATGCTGCAGGAGCGCCCGATCATCAGCGACCCGTTCGACGGCGGGCTGGACGAGGTGATCGAGCCGGGGATGGTGCTCAACGTCGAGCCCGGCGTCTACCACCCGGCAGACGGCGGCCTGCGGGCCGAGGACATCGTGCTGGTCACCGAGGACGGCTGCGAGGTCATCTCGACGTACCCCTACGACGAGCGTCTCCGCTGACGCCGGCGGCCGGGGGACGGCACGGCGCGAGGAGCGAGGTTTGTCCCGCTCCTCGCGTGCACGTCCTCTCGGTCCGCCGGGCCGGGGGTCCGATCAGCCCTCGAACTCCCCCTCCTCGGTCAGGTGGCGGAGCACCGTCTTGGCGACGGCCAGCGGGCCGTGCCCGTCGCCGCCCGGCTGCGGCGCCGTGAAGTCCGTCACCTTGTCGCGGAAGATGGTCTCGCCGATGCGCACCCGGTTCGGCTCGCCCCGTACCAGCGCCTTGGAAAGCTCGTACGCCTGCTTCGGCGTCACCTGGGCCGGCATCGGCGGCTCGTAGGGATCGACGATCGCCTCGATCAGCACCGGCCCGTCGGTGGCGAAGGCCTTGTCCAGGATCTTGCCCGCCTTCTTCGGGTCGTCGATCCGGAAGCCGGTCCCGCCGCAGGCCTCGGCGTACTTCACGAAGTCGATCGGGTGTAGCTCGACGCCGTACTCCGGGTTGCCGAGGAAGATCATCTGCTCCCAGCGGATCTGCCCCAGTACGTTGTTCTTGAACATCAGGACCTTGATCGGCAGGTGGTACTTCACCGCGGTGGCGAACTCACCCATCAGCATGGTGAAGCCGCCGTCGCCGACCATCGCCACAACCTGCCGGTCGGGATAGGCCACGGCCGCGCCGACCGCGTAGGGCAGCCCGCTTGCCATCGTGGCCAGGTTGCCGGAGCCGGACACCTGCATCCCGCGGCGGACCTTGACGTAGCGCGCCAGCCAGGTCGTGTTGGTGCCACTGTCGCCGCAGACGATGGCGTCGTCGGCCAGCCGCTTGTTGAACTCGTAGGCAACCACCTGGGGCTTCATCGGCTTCTCGTCGCGAGAGGCTCGCTCCTCGAGCAGCGCCCACCAGTCCTTCATCCCCGCCTGGGACTTCTCGAGGAAGCTGCGGTCCGCCTTGCGCTCGAGCATCGGCAGCAGCTGCTGCAGCGTGGCCTTCGAGTCGCCGACCAGCCCGATCTCGACGGGGTAGCGCAGCCCGATGCGGATCGGGTCATTGTCGATCTGGATGCCGGGCACCGTCCCCGGCTTCGGCAGGAACTGCATGTAGGGGTACGACGTGCCGATCATCAGCAGCGTGTCGCACTCCTCGAGGGCCAATTCGGACGGCTTCGTGCCGAGCAGGCCGATGCCCCCCGTCGTGTAGGGCGAGTCGTCGGGCACCGCGCCCTTGCCCAGGTACGGCTTGATGATCGGGCCGGCCAGGCGGTCGGCCAGCATCTCCAGTTCGTCCGTCGCGTCGAGCGCCCCGCGCCCGGCGAGGATGGCGACCCTCTTGCCCCGGTTGAGGATGTCGGCGGCACGCCGCAAGGCGTCCGGCGGCGGCACGGTCGGGATGGCGGAGCGCACGGCGTTGCTGTGTCCGCGGATATCGGAGTCAGAGCGCTCGTCCTCCCCCATCTCCTGCTCCTGGAGGTCGGTGGGGAAGACGATCGTGGTCACAGTGCGGCGCGCGATCGCGGTGCGGCAGGCCAGGTCGGCGACGGAGCGCACGTGGTCGGCACCCATGATGCGCTCGGTGTAGGCCGACACGTCCTGGTAGACGCGCGTCAGGTCGACGTCCTGCTGGTAGTAGGTCCCGATCAGGTCGTGGTAGGTGTGGCCGGCGATGCCCAGGACCGGCTGGCCGTCGGCTTTCGCGTCGTAGAGGCCGTTGAGCAGGTGGATGCCACCCGGGCCGGAGGTCGCCAGGCACACGCCGAGCCGCCCGGTGAACTTGGCGTAGGCGCAGGCGGCGAAGGCCGCCGACTCCTCGTGCCGCACCTGGATGAAGCGGACCCGATCCTGAGCCTTGCGCAGCGCCTCCATGATGCCGTCGATGCCGTCACCGGGAAAGCCGAAGATCGTGTCAACGTCCCAGTCGATGAGGCTCTCGATGAGGATGTCCGCCGCGGTCCTGGCCATGGTGCCCCCTCCTTGTACGCTGCTCTCCGGGTACCGGTGGTCCTCGTCCCGCGCGTCCCGCCGACCGTGAGACCGAAGGTCGGCACGGGTCGGGGAGGGCGTGGCGCGTGCCAGCACTGGATCAGGCCCGGCTGGCCGCCGCGGCGGGGCGCCGCACCCGCAGCCGCAGAGTCGATGCCACAGTCGGTTCCGGGCGGCACGACCCCTGCTCTTACGCTCCAGACGTGGCGCGTCGCGGCGGACGGTGCGGGACGTGCCGGGGAGGATGCCGCGTGGAAAGCCGGGTCAAACTGCTGGGGCACCCCGTTCACCCCATGCTCGTCGTCTACCCGCTGGGGTTGCTCGGGACGTCGCTGGGCTTTGACATCGTCCACCTGGTGACACAGCGGGCGCTCTGGGCGGTCATCGCCTACTGGCTGATCGCCGCCGGCGTCGTCGGCGGCGCGCTGGCGGTTCCCTTCGGCCTGGTCGACTGGCTGAGCATCCCGGGCCGCACCCGGGCGCGCGCGATCGGCGCCTGGCATGGCGTCGGCAACCTGACCGTGCTGGGGCTCTTCGCGGCTGACTGGGTCCTGCGTCGCGGCGAGCCGGCCGGCCCGGGCGTGCTGCCGATCGCGCTGTCCTGTCTGGGCGTCGGCCTGCTGATCGTCACCGGCTGGCTCGGCGGCGAACTGATCGATCACCTGGGCGTCGGCGTCGACAACGGCGCCCACCTCAATGCTCCGACGTCGCTGGGTTCACAGGACGCGCCACCGCGCCCGCGTGACGGCCGGCGGCGCGTCAAGGTGTGATCGCGGACCGCGCCACCACCGGGGCACGCCCACGGAGACCCAGGCGGCCGACCAGACTGCCAAGACCGCCAACCTGCTCCCCTACGTCAAACGTGGCGACCGGGGCCCGACGGCGCCGCTCGCCCGAGTTGTCCGGACCGCGGCCAGCCGGTACGATGGGCTGCCGAGTCGCGGCACCGGAGGAGAGGGAGCGCCCGTGCGGGACGACTACGTGACCCGAGCCATCCATCTCGCGCTGGAGGAGGATATCGGCACCGGCGACGTGACCAGCACGGTCACCGTCCCCGCCGGCACCCGGGCGAGCGGTGAGTTCCTGGCCAAGAGTCATGGCGTGGTCTCGGGCCTCGACGTTGCGTCCCGGACGTTCCGCGCAGTCGACCCGGGCGTGGAGTTCGCCGCCCTTGTCGGCGACGGCGATCGCGTCTCCCCCGGCGAGCGGATCGCGCGCGTGTTCGGCGAGGCGCGCAGCCTGCTCGCGGCCGAGCGCGTAGCCCTCAACTTCCTGCAGCGCCTCTCGGGCGTGGCCACCGCCACCGCGCGCTACGCCGAGGCAGTTGCCGGCACCGGTGCGTGGGTCATCGACACGCGCAAGACAACGCCGGGTATGCGCCTGATGGAGAAGGCGGCCGTCCGGCACGGCGGCGGCCGCAACCACCGCTTCGGGCTGAGCGACGGCATCCTGATCAAGGACAACCACCTCGCCGCGATCGGCGGCCCCGACCGGATCGCGCGGGCGATCGCCGCCGCCCGGAGCGGGGCGCCTCACACCCTGCGCGTCGAGGTCGAGGTGACCACGCTCGACGAACTGGAGCAGGCGCTCGTTGCCGGAGCCGACGCGGTCCTGCTCGACAACATGGCGGTCGACGTGATGGCCGAGGCGGTCCGTCGCACGCGGGGCCGGGCCATCCTCGAGGCCTCCGGCGGGATCACCCTGGAGACGGTGCGCCGGGTCGCGGAGACGGGCGTCGACCTCGTCTCGGTGGGCGCGCTGACCCACTCAGCGCCGTCGCTCGACATCAGCCTGGAACTGGCGCTGGATACGGGAGGGACGGACCGGTGAGCGAGGAGCGCCCACCACGCAACGTCACCAGCGTCGGCGGGGTGGTGATCCGCGGCGACGCGATGCTGGTCGTGCGCATGACCTACGGGCCCAACCGCGGGCGCTTCATGCTGCCGGGAGGACTGGTCGACCCCGGTGAGACGCTGGACGTAGCGGTCGTGCGCGAGGTAGCCGAGGAGACGGGGATTACGGCGCGGCCGGTCGGCATCATCGGCCTGCGCACGCGCCACGACGGCCCGCACACCGACAACTACGTCCTCTGGCTGCTGGACCACGTCGACGGCGAGCCGCGGCCGCACGGGCGCGAGAACGACGAGGCTCGTTACCTGACGCTGGCCGAACTGGACGCGCGCGACGACGTCAGCTACCTGGTCACCTACCTGGCGCGGCGCGTCCTGAGCGGCCAGGCCCACCCGCACCGCCAGGTCGAGGACTACGAGTACCGCCTGCCCGGCACCTCGCCCGGCTCGTGGAAGCTCTTCATGTAGGCACGGTGGCACGTATCCGCGTGAGCGCCTCGCGACAAGGCCACCGGCGTGGCCGGTGGCCTTGTCGCACCGGGCGGGGCCCCGTCTCAGCCCAGGTGGAAGTACTTGTACGCCTCGGCCAGATCCATCGCGTCGGCGCCGGGGAAGCGGCGGCTGCGCGCCTCGGCGGCAGAGTCCCGCGCCCAGCGGCGCAGCATCTCCACGAGGGCGTCCGCCTCGCCCACCTGGCTCGCGTGCGCCCTGAGCGCCGCCACCTTCTGGTCGAAGGTGCCGGTGATGTCGATCCAGAAGTCGGGGTCCGTCGTGCCGTCCAGATAGACGTGCTCCACCTTGTGCGGCGCCAACCCCTCGGCCGCCAGTTGCGGGAAGGTCAGCCGGTCCCGCGCCGACGGGAAGACCGCGGCCAGCGTCGCCTCGCCCATCGCGATGTGGTCCGGGTGCTGGATGTACTCCTGGCCGGCCCAGCGCACCGTTGGATCCTGGCAGATGAGCGCCTCGGGCCGGTGCTTGCGGATCATGCGCGTGATCGCCAGCCGCAGGTTCAGGTCCGGCACCAGCTCCGCGTCGCGGAAGCGCAGGAACTCGACCTCCTTGACGCCCAGGATGCGCGCCGCCTCGCGCTGCTCCGCCTCGCGCGTCTCGATCAGCCGCTCCGGGGTCATCGCCGGGTCGTCGCTCCCCTTGTCACCGCTCGTGCCCAGCACGTAGACGACCTCGGCCCCGCCCGCAGCCCAGCGAGCGACCGTTCCGGCGCAGCCGAACTCCGCGTCGTCCGGGTGTGCCTGCACGACCATCGCCCGCGCCGGGATCCCGCTGCTCTGCTGCTCGGTCACCATCACCCTCCTCCACGCCACGTCGTGTCCGGCCACCGCGGCCGGGTCCGGCGATCGCGCTCGTCGGCCGGGCGGCGCTCGCCACGTCCTTGCCCGGCCGAACGGGGGAGATCGTACAATACCCCGGTGCGACCGTTACAATGTGCTGTTCGCGTGGCGGTCGGGCAGAGCGCCGCCGCTTGGGATTGGTAGGAGAGGTTGCTTCAACTCCACCAGAGCGTCGCGGCGGCGATCGCCCTGTACATGCTCATCCTCGGCATCTGGGGGCTCGTGGCGGCCGCGCGGAGCGGCGTGACTCCGTCGTACCGTGGATCCCTGGCCGTCGCCGAGGTGCTGACGCTGGTGGAAGCCGCGATCGGAGGACTGCTGCTGGTCGCGGGGGACCGGCCGGGCGATCCGCTCCACTTCCTCTACGGAGCCCTCGTGCCACTGGGCATCCCCGCGACCTACATCTTCGCGCACACCCGCTCGCCGCGGCGAGCGGCCCTCCTCTACGGTATCGCGACGCTGTTCATCGTCGGGCTGACCATCCGCGCCATCATGACCGGCCGTCCATCGTAGCCGCTACGGCGAGCCGCTCGCCGTCTGCGACGACACCTTGAGCGCCGACAGGAACGCCACCAGGTTCTGGACCTGGGACGGCGACAGGATGGTGCCGTAGGCCGGCATGTTGTAGCCGCCGTTCAGGATGCGCCAGGTCAGCTGGTTGGGCGTGAGCCTGTCGCCGATGCTGGTCAGGTTGGGCCCACGCAGGCCGCCGGTCCCGGCGATCGTGTGACAGTCGTGGCAGGCCATCTGGTTGAAGAGGAGCCGGCCCTCATTGGCCTGCGCCGAGAGCGGTGGCAGCTTCGAGGTCGCGACCTCCGGTGGCAGGAACCGGGGCGACCACGGCGCGATCTCGCCCTTGCGTGCCATCACCGCCACCGACACGACCGAGAGCAGCACGATCACCACCGCCCACGGGCGTCGGCGCGGACTGCGCTCGCCCGACGAGGCCACGATCGGCACGATCAGGAACCCGATGATCGCGACGATCGGGAACCCGATGATGAACACGTTCTCGATCGTGGGCGGGATCAGCGAGAGGAACGCGTAGTACCAGATGAACTCCCAGTCGGGGCGCGGGTTGGCGAGGATGATGGTCGGGTTCGCATTGCCCGCCAGTTGCACCGGCCCGAGGACGATGGCCAGGATGAGGACGACCGTGCCGATGGCCAGCGCGAAGATGACGTCCCGCCAGGCCGCATCCGGCCAGAACGGGATGCCCTCGCGCTGCAGCAGCTCGTCGTACCACTGCTTGTACGACTCCCGCGGGATGACGCGACCCGGCACCGGCGGCTCCGAGATGCCGTGGTGGACGACCAGGTAGAGGTGGACGCCGATCAGCAGGAACATCAGCGCCGGGATCAGGAAGACGTGGGTGGCGTAGAAGCGCGTCAGCGTCGCCCCGCCGATCGTCTGCCCGGCAAAGAGCAGCTCGGCGAGCCAGTGGCCGATCCACGGCACCCGGCCGACCTGCTCCGCGCCGATGACGATGGCCCAGTAGGCGTTCTGGTCCCAGCGCAGTAGCTGGCCGGTGAAGGCCATGCCCAGCGTGAGCAGGAGCAGCCCCACGCCGGTGAACCAGTTGAGCTCACGGGGGTACTTGAACGACCCGGTCAGGAAGACGCGGATCGCGTGGGCGAAGATGAGGACCACCATCGCCGAGGCGCCCCAGTAGTGGATGCCACGCACGATGTAGCCGAGGGTGGCCGTGTTGGTGATGAACTCGAGCGTGGAGTAGGCGCTGTTCGGAGCGGGCACGTAGGTGAAGGCCAGCGCCACGCCGGTCACCACCTGCACGGTGAAGGCGACCAGCGTCGCGCTGCCGAGCACGTACCACCAGTTGACGCCGGGCGGCACCGGGTGCTGAATGACCGGCAGGATGGCCTTCGACCATCCAAGGCGCTCATCGAACCAGCCAGACAGGCGGCGCAATGCCGACATCGGACCGCTCCTCGCTAACTGATCGGCAGTGGGCGGGTCAGCGCCTGCACCGTCCCGTTCTGAATCCGCCACTGGTACCGGAAGAGCGGGCGCGGCGCGGGACCACCGGCGACGGACCCGTCCGCGTAGAAGACGCTCCCGTGACACGGGCAGAGGAAGAGCTTGGCCCCCGCCACCCAGTTCACCGGGCAGCCCAGGTGAGTGCAGTTCTCCGCGAAGACCACGAACTCGGTGTCGGCCGCGCGCCGCACCCACACCGCAGTCGTGGCAGTCTCACCCGACCAGGCGACCGGCGACGGGCTCTGGATCGGCACCTCTTTGAAGTCCTCGCCGACCTTGAAGGAGTCGACCGTGCCGAGGTCGCGCCACACGTTCTTGGCCGGGTGGATCAGCGGGAAGAGCAGGTAGGCAACGATCGGGGTGGCGACGACCGCCGCGGCCAGCCCGGCCAGCGTGAGGCTCATCCGGTTGAGGAACTGCCGCCGCGTCATCAGCAGGTCATCCACGGGTCACGTCTCCGATCCAGCCAACCAGGCCGATCACGACCAGCACGAAGCCGACGGCCATGAAGGTGAGGCTGGTAATGATCCCCAGCCCGACGAGCGTGACGCCAAGCGCGAGGGCGGCCGGCCAGTAGGTCGGCGGCACCGTGTGGAAGGCGAGCGCGGTGAGACGCTCCTGGTCCGGGACGTTCTCGTGCGTCTCGGGAGGCGTCGGCACGGGCTGGGCGCCGGTCTCGCGAGACTGCACGGCCGGTCGCTGCTCGCCGGACGAGTCGTGGTCGCCCGTCATGGCCGCCAGCCAGCGCCGCGGCACCACCGCGGCGGCAGTCATGAGCGCGCCGAGCACCGCCACCGTCCCGACGATCCGCTTGATCGGCGGGGTCCGATCGTCCGATCTGGTCGGCATCATCCCCTCCTCTGGTCGACCGCTCGACCGGCCCCGCGGGCGCGGTCGGCACTCACAGGATCGGCATCAGGAAGATCACCGCGTAGAGCACGATCCACACGGCGTCGACGAAGTGCCAGTAGGCGGCGACCGAGCGTACCGCGTCCTCGCTGTTGCCGCCGCGCAGCCGGCCGGAGAGCGACAGCCCGAGCATGACCGCGAGCGCGATGAGCCCGACGAGGACGTGGAAGAGGTGGAACCCGGTCAGGGTGTAGAAGGAGGAGGTGAACAGGTTGCGCCCGACCGTGATGTTGTGTGCGTACATGGTGAAGTAGTCGGAGATCTGGCCGTAGAAGAAAATGGCGGCCAGGACCATGGTGCCCCCCCACCAGAGCCGGAAGCCGCGGTGATCCCCCCGGGAGAACCGGCGCTCGGCCATGATCATGGTGGCGCTGCTCGCCCAGAGGGCGATGCTGAACAGGCCGGTGCGCAAGATATCCAGGTTGTGGGGGGTTGGGCCGGCCACGCTGCGGTTGTGGTACTCGATGTAGGTCACCAGCAGGGCGCCGAAGAAGAAGACCTCGGAGCTGATCAGCGACAGCACGCCCAGGAGCGGCGTCGAGATCGAGAAGAAGAGCTCACGCCGCGGTCTGGTGGGGCCGATCGCCGGTACCGCGGCGTCGCTGCCGCCGCGCACCTCCGGCTGGTGTGCCAGGTCGTAGAGCGGGCGATTGCTCCGGATGGGCGGCAGCGACGTGAAGTTGTGCTCGGGCGGGGGCGACGTCGTGTACCACTCCAGCGTCCAGGCATCCCATGGGTTATTGCCGGCGACCTGCCCATCGTGCAGCGAGACCCAGAGGTTCCACAGCAGGACCAGGACCGAGATGCCCAGGATCCCGGCGCCGATCGTCTCGAGGAGGTTGAGGGTGGCCCAGCCGGGCAGGTTCGGGTAGGTGTAGACGCGGCGGGGCATGCCCATCAGCCCGACGATGTGCATTGGGAAGAAGGTGAGGTTGAACCCGATCACCATCAGCCAGAAGTGCCACTTACCCAACTTCTCGTCGAGCAGGCGGCCGGACATCTTGGGGAACCAGTAGTAGAGCCCGGCCATCATGGCCATCAGGCTGCCGCCGAAGAGCACGTAGTGGAAGTGCGCCACGACGTAGTAGGTGTCCTCCAGTTGCCAGTCGACCGGGAAGGTGGCGAACTGGACGCCGCTGATCCCGCCGATGGTGAACTGGATCAGGAAGGCGATGGCGAAGAGCATCGCGGTGTTGAAGCGGATGCGCCCGCCCCACATCGTGCCCAGCCAGGCGAAGATCTTGATGCCGGTCGGGACGGCGATGAGCAGGCTGGTCGCGCCGAAGAAGCCCTCCTGGACGTTGCTGAGCCCGGTGGCGAACATGTGGTGGGCCCAGACCATGATGCTCAGGAAGGAGATGGCCCAGCCCGACACCACCACGACCCAGTAGCCGAACAGGGGCTTGCGCGAGAAGACCGGCACGACCTCGGACATCACGCCGAAGGCCGGCAGCACCATGATGTAGACCTCGGGGTGACCGAAGAACCAGAACAGGTGCTGCCAGAGGAGAGGATCGCCGCCGGCCGCGGCGACGAAGAACTTGGTGCCGACGGTGTGGTCGAGGGCGAGCATCACCTGCGCGGCCGTCAGGCTGGGGATCGCCCAGATGATCAGTCCGGCCGTCACCAGCGCCATCCAGGAGAAGACGGGGATCCGACCGTAGGTCATACCCGGAGCTCGGAGCTTGATGAAGGTGACGATAACGTTGATCCCGGTGGCGATCGTCCCGATGCTGACGACGGTGAGCGCCAGCGCCCAGTAGCTCGGACCCTGGCCGATGGCGTAGGGCGCCTCGGTGAGCGGCGCGTAGGCGAACCAGCCGAAGTCGGGCGCCCCGTTCGTCAGGAAGCTGAAGTAGAGGAAGATTCCGCCGAACAGGAAGAGCCAGAAGCTCATCGCGTTGAGGCGCGGGAAGGCCATGTCGCGCGCGCCGATGCCGAGCGGGAGGATGTAGTTGATGAAGCCGATCATCAGCGGCACCACCACCAGGAAGATCATGGTGGTCCCGTGCATGGTGAAGAGCGCGTTGTACTCGTAGGGAGTCAGCAGTGTCTCACGGGGCTGGGCCAGCTGGATCCGCATGACCATGGCCTCGCCCCCACCGACCAGGAAGAAGAATCCGGCGGCGGCCATGTAGAGGATGCCAATGCGCTTGTGGTCGACGGTGGCGACCCACTCCAGCAGCCGGTTCCAGCGGGCGGCAGCCCTCTCCGGCTGCGGGTAGGCCTCGGTGACCGTCGCCATCTCACTTCAACCCTTCGAGGTACGCGACCAGCGCCTGGAGGTCCGCCGACGAGAACTTGTAGTCCGGCATGTGGACACCGGGTTTGACCTGCTGGGGCCCGGTGATCCAGCGCGCCAGGTTCGCCGGCGTGTTGTCGAGCACCCCACTCCCGAGCTGCTTGCGGCTGCCGAAGTGCGTCAGATTCGGGCCGACCGTGCCCGTCGCCTGCGTCCCGGCGATGGTGTGGCAGGCCACGCAGGTGCTAGACATGAAGACCTGCTCGCCACGGGCGGCCTGCGCGCTCGCGGGCGGGCGGGCCGCGGCCGCGTTGTCCTTCACCCAGGCCTGGAACTGGCTGGGAGACTCGGCGACGACCGTCGTCAGCATCCAAGCGTGCTGGTTGCCGCAGAACTCCACGCAGAACCCCTGAAACGTCCCCGTCTGGGTTACCGTCATGTCCATGATGTTGGTCTTGGTGGGGATCGCGTCGATCTTCCAGCCGAACTGCGGCACCCAGAAGCTGTGGATCACGTCCGCCGACTGCACCTCGAAGTGCAGCGGGGTGTTCACCGGGATGTGCAGCTCACCGTCCGTGGTGACGTGCTGGTTCGGGTAGATGTACTCCCAGTACCACTGGTGCCCGACCACCCGGACGGTCAGGGTATTCGTTGCGGGTGGATCCGACCGCACCACGCCCATGACCATGAGCGAGAGGACGAGCAGCGTGATCTCGATCGCCAGGGGAACGGCGGTGTAGAGCACCTCGACCTTGCGATTGCCCGTCGTCTGTGGCACCTCCGCGTCGGGTGGCAGCCGGCGGGAGCGAACGATCGAGATGACCAGGATGGTGACCACCACTGCCAGGATGAAAGCGGCGATCGCCAGCTCGAGGAGGAAGAGGTTCAGGATGGCGTGACCGCCGGGGGTCACTACCCGGTCCGCGATGGGGGCCGAACAGCCCCCGAGCAGCGGCAGCAGCATGGTCCCCGCCGCCGCCAGGAGCAGTCGCTTCAACCGAGGTCGCCGCACGCTACCGTCCCTTCCGAGCGCGGTCGCCGGCAAGTTCCCTGCCAGCACTCCCGACAGTGAGACAGCGTGTGCCCGACACGGGCGTGGCGTTTGCCACGTGATCCGATTTGCCACCAGACAAGCGAATTCATACCCTCAGTCGGGTTTGCGGTCAAGATCTGCTGCCGCTGCCGCGTCGAGGAGCCAGGTCACCCGCCCAGCGGCGGTGCGCAGCACCTGCGACGGCGTCTGAATGGGGTCGTAGGGCGCCTCAAGCGCGCGGCGAACCGCGGCGGCCTTGTCGGCGCCGGCCACGAGCACGAGCACGTTCGCGGCCTCGGTGATCACCGGCACCGTCACCGTGATGCGCGTCGTGCCCAGCTGCGGCACGACGTTCTCGACCACCAGGCGGTCGGTCACCTCGAGCGCGCGCGTCGCGGGGAAGAGCGAGGCGGTATGGCCATCGGCGCCGATGCCAAGCAGCATCAGCCCGAAGTCGGGCGGCTCGCCGACCGCCAGCCCGAATACCTCCCGCAGCCGCGCCTCGTACGCCGCGGCGGCCTCGGCCGGCGGGTTCTCCCCCTCGATACGGTGGATCTGTCCCGGCGGGATCGGCACGTGGTTCAACAGCGCGAGGCGCGCCATGTGGTAGTTGCT
>DASSZN010000163.1:0-2090 GCA_035702805.1 Thermomicrobiaceae bacterium
TGGGCCTGCGCTACGGCGCGATCGACCTCATCGTCACCCCGGACGGACGCATCGTCTTCCTGGAACTGAACCCGACCGGTCAGTACCTGTGGATCGAGCAGGCCACCGGGCTCCCCATCAGCCTGGCGCTGGCGGAGCTCCTGGCCGGGAAGGTAACCCGATGACTACGGCGACACCGCTGGAGGACGCGCTGGTCGGAGCGCTGCGCGTACTCGACGACCTCGCCAGGCGGCACCTCACGGCCGACGACGCGCGCCGGGACCTGGCCGCGCTGGGCCGCCGGCACGACCTGCGCCTGCGCCTGATCTCCGACGAGGAGCCCTTCGACGGCTCCGTCCACCATGACGTCCTCGTCCGAGGCGCCGGGCACCCGACAGTCTCGCTGTCGCTGGCGGCCGGCCCGGGGCTGCCCTGGCCGCTGCGGGGCATGTCGCGCTCCAACGAGTTCGACCTCGTCGAGGTCGACGGGGAGAAGACCACCGTCGCCCAGGCGGTGGCGTGCCTGGACGCGGTGTTCGACGACGTGCGGCTCATGCGGACCGTGGTGGACTCCGCGCTGGTCGATCAGGAGATCGACCGGCTCGGCCTGGAGCTGGCCGGCGACGAGTTGCAGGCCGCCACGGAGGCGTACCGGCGGGCCCGGTGCCTCTACACCGCCGAGGACACCGCGGCGTGGCTGGCCGAGCGCGGCCTGACCCCGGCGCTATTCGCCCGGCAGGTCGAGCAGCATGCCCTCGTGGCGAAGCTGCGCGGGCACGTCGCCGGTCCGGGCGTCGCGGCCTGGCTGGACGCGCACGCCGCCGACCTCGGCATGGTGGTCGCCGCCTGGGCTACCGGCCCGGTGGAGCGGCTGCGCGCCGAGCCCGTCGCCGCGGTCGCGGCCGCCTGGCGCGACGGAGGCCGGGGCGGGCTCGAGCAGTGGCGGATCGGGGAGATCCCGGCCGGGTTCGCCGCCCTGCGCACCGCCGCCGTGGGCGACCTCCTCGAGGTGGACGGCGGCGCGGCGCACGCGCTCGTCGTCGACCGCCGCGCCCCGGACACGGACGGCGAGGGCACGGCGCTGGCGGAGCGGGCCCTGTTCGCGGACTGGCTGGCCGGACGGCGTGCCGCGGCGCGGATCACCTGGTACTGGGGGGACCGCCGGCAGACCGACCGGCTGGACGATGCGCGCCGGTAGGCGGCGCCGGGTCCCGACGGTCCTCCAGTCGACGCGGTACGACTGCGGTCCGGCGTGCCTGTCCGCCGTCCTGGCCGCCTTCGGCCGACGGGTTCCGCTGCCCGCGCTGCGGGCCTCCCTCGACCCGGGGCGCGACGGCATCAGCGCCCTCGAACTGCGGGACGAGGCGATCGCCCACGGACTGGACTGCCGGGGCCGGCGGGCGGCGGACATCGCCGCCCTGACCCGCCTGCCGCCGCCGCTCGTCGCGCACTGGGAGAGCGACCACTACGTCGTCGTCACCGCGGTCGCGTCGAAGCACGTCGAGGTCATGGACCCCGCGATCGGCCGGCGCCGCATCCCGCACGCGGAGTATCTCGCGGCCACGAACGGGATCGTGCTCACGTTCGCCGCGACGTCGGAGCCTGGGCCGCGGTCGGGGCCGCCGACGACACCGACGGGCGGGTACCCGGCACGGTCGGTCGTCCGCTCCGTCGTCGTGCCGTGCCTGCTCGCGGACCGGGCGGCGCTCGCCCGGCTCGCCGTCACATCCCTGCTGTTGCTCGGCCTCGGCTTGGTGGTGCCGCTGCTGACCGCGAGCGTCGTCGACGCGTTCGCCGCGCGCGGTGGGGCATCGAACGGGGTGGCGTCCCTCGCCCTCGTCGCGGGGGGCGTGCTGGCCGCCGCGGCGGTCCTCACCCAGGCCCGCGGGCTGGCGACGGCCCTGCTGCAACGGCGTATCGGCGAGCGGCTCACCACGACCCTGTTCGAGCGGATGCTGCGGGCGCCGCTGCAGTTCATCGAGCGGCGCGGGCCCGGAGAGCTCGTCGGCCGCATCCAGTCCGGCGATGTCCTGCGGGACGCGCTGGCCAACCGGCTTATCGGGGCTGTGCTCGATGCCGCCGTCGGGGTGGTCTACCTCGGCGTCGTTCTG
>DASSZN010000166.1:0-11475 GCA_035702805.1 Thermomicrobiaceae bacterium
CCGCGTCGTCGTGTAGCTCGGAGAAGGAACCGGCGCCGGTCACCAGGACCGGACGTCCGCCCCCCATCAGCCGCAGTAGGCTGGCCGAGGTCTCCCCAGCCGTTGGGAAGCGCAGGTTGACGCAGACGTCACAGGCGGCGACGACGAGGCGCGCGGTCGCGTCGTCGACGAAGCCGAGCCGCTCGACCGCACCCTCCAGCCGAAGGGCCGCCACGTAGCGCTCGAGCGGGACCAGCGGCGCCACGCTGCCGGCGATCACCATCCGCACCGGCCGCTCGGTGCGCAGGCGGGCCAGCACTCTCAGGACCATATCGAGTCGTTTGTACGGGTTGACGTGCGTGATCGACGCGAGCAGGAACTCGTGCTCCGGCAACCCCAGTCGCCGCCGCGCCTCCTCGCGCGCGATCATGGGCGGCAGCGGTATGCCCATCGGCAGCACGCCGACACACGCGCGCGGGCTGTGCCGGAGCACGTTTGCGCGGGCGAACTCGCTGTGCACCGCCACCTGTCGGGAGGCCTCGACCACGTCCTCGGACAGCGGGAAGTCGAACAGCGACTTGGGGAGATGCCCGCGCAGTACCCGCTCGGCAGCGGCCAGACCCCGGTCCCCGTAGTGACGCTCCATCAGCCGGCGGTACTGTCGCCGCGAGCGCGTCAGCAGCATCGAGAGGATCAGGTGATGGAGCATCGTATCGTGCAGGACGGTCAGGCCCGGAACTTCGAGCGCGGTACGGTACATGTAGGCGTGGGCGCGGCTGTTTCCCAGCTGGTAGACAACCGCGTCGTAGGGGTTGGCGCGGTGCCGGCGGCGAAACGACCGCGCGGAGGAGACGCGCAGGGTATCGCCGGTCGCGAGGTGGGTCGGACGGTAGCCATCGACGTAGACGTCGATCTGCCAGGCCGTCGCCAGGACCGGCAGCAACTCCTCGTTATAGTGAGAGATGCCCGACTCGACCGGGCGCAACGGGGTGAACCAGGCGATGCGCGGGCGCTCCGCTTCAGGCATGGCTCAACAGGCGGTCGACCACCCTGTCCCAACGGATGTCGGCGATGCGACGCGTCCCGGCGGCACCCATCCGGCGCGCTAGGGCTTCGTCCGCCATAAGGCGCGTCAGCGCCGGCGCGATCGATGCCGCCTCGGGGAACGGCGCGACCAGGCCGCTGATGCCGTCGTCAACCAACTCCAGCACCCCGCCCGCGTCGGCGACCGTCACGACCGGCTTACCGGCCGTGAACGCCTCGACGGTCACCAACCCGAAGTCCTCATCCAGCGGTCCGTAGTAGATCGCACGCGCTCGGTTGTAGCGGCGGACGAGATCCGCGTCCGGCAGCCGGCCCGCGAATTCGACCCGCTCGCCGAGCCGCAGCCGCGCCGCGAGGTCCCGCAGCGCCCGCTCCTCGGGGCCCTCCCCCACGATAACCGCCCGGAACCGGCCACCGGCCACGGCCATCGCCTCGAGCAACAGGTCGACGCGCTTCGCCCGGTCGAGCCGCGAGACGCTCAGCACGTAGTCGTCGAAGCCCTCCGGAGCCAGTCCGGACAGGCGGATCGGCACGTGCAGGGGCTCGGCGTGCAGCCCGACGGATTCCTCGAGGCGCCGCGCCACGTTGGCGGAGATCGCGTAGCGCGCGACGCACTCACCAAGCCCGCGTCGATCGACTTCGGTGATGCGGGCACGCAGCGCGTAGTCCTCCGGCGTGTTCGTCAACTCGCTCATGGGCGACCCGAACCAGTCGTAGGCCTGCCGGTGCTGATGGATGACCCAGGCGATCTTGCGGGGATGGCGGACGGCCCAGGTCGGGAACTTCGTACAGACGACGAGGTCGATCGGCATGCCGTTCGCCTCGCTGAGGTCGAGCAGACGCCAGGCGAGGGCCGTGTGCAGCAGCTGATTGCGCGGATACCACTTGAACGGGAGCGCGACCACATCGGCGCGGTGTCCGCGCTCGATCAGCGCGTCACGCAGCCCCTCGACGTCGACCTCGGCCCCGCCGCGCACGAACGGCACCTGCGTGGCGCAGATCAGGACGTTCATGTCGAGGAGTGGCCGGGGCGGTCGTCACTCGAGCTCAGGCGGTGCTCGAGTTCGAGTTGACGCGCCTCCAGCGCGCCGAGTGCGCGCACGACCGCGTCGTTGAACGCGTTCTGCTGCTCCACGATAGGGTTGATGTACCAGCGGAGTGCCAGCCGCATTGCGCGCCGGGTCAGCCCTAACGCCTGCCCGATCACCGGGGTGTCCCCCTGCACCGGGAAGTGCGTTGACACCTGTGCCAGGTCGGCGGCCTCGGTCAACGGCGACGGCGCGCCCAGCGGCGGCACCTCGCCAGCGGTCCGATAGCCCGCGCGCTCGCGCACCGCGGCCTGCAGCGCGGCGATCGTGGCGGCCACCTCGTCGAGCTCCCCTGCCGTCACCTCAGGTCGCGACATCGGCTGCGTCCATCTCTGTTCCCGCCCCCAACCGCGCCTCCCCAAGGACCTGGCGGTACACGTCACGCACCCGACCGTACCAGGTCTCCTCGCTGACCACCTTGACACGGCCGCGGTCACCGACCCGCGCGGCGAGGGCCGGGTCCTCCACCAGGACGCGGACAGCCTCCGCCAGCTCCGGAACGTCGCCGAAGCCTACCAGCAGGCCGTCCCAGCCGTCATCGACGACGGCCGGGATCGCGCCCGCCCGTGCGCCGATCACCGGCTTGCCGTTCGCCCAGGCCTCGAGGAAGACCAGCCCGAACGACTCGGTCCGGGATGGGAGAGCCACCACGTCCGCAGCCGCCAGCAGGTCGCGCCGCTCGCCTTCGCTGACAAACCCAAGGCACCGCACGGCAGCGCGGTCGACCGGGTCGAGCGAGGCGAGGAAGCGCTCGAACTCGCTCATGACCGGACCCGCGACGACTGCCGTCACGTCGGTACCGGCACGCCGGAGAGCAGCCACCGCCTGGACGAGGTGGATGGTGCCCTTGTCAAAGGCTGCCGCGCCCAGCGCGAGGACGATCGGTCCCTCGAGGCCCATCCGCGCGCGCGCCGCGTCGCCCTCGCCGCCGGTGGACCCGGCGAGGTCGATCCCGGCTCCGACGAGGTGGAGGCGGGCGTCGTCGACGCGGAAGGCGGAGAGGACGTCGCGCTCGAGCGCGGTCAGCACGATGACCGCGTCGGCGCGCCGCACCAGGTCGAGCTGATGCGGCATCGTGTAGTAGCGCCAGACGCGAGAGCCGGGGCCCTCACCGACGTGCAGGAAGGGACAGACCACGTGGGCCACGTCGCGCCGCCTGGCGACGCGCTCCGCCGCCGCAACCATCGACTCGAACGCCACGTTCGCGGAGTGAACGAGGTCCGGACGGGGAAGGCGGGAGGCAGCGCGCTCGAGCTCCGGCACCCAGGGGCCGAAGTGGCCGCCGGCCCGCAGCATGGCGGAGTGGCCCGGCACTGCAAGACGTGTCGACTCGGCCATCAGCCGGCGGATCGCCCGGTGAGTCAAGCGCGGGAGAGGGAGGTACCGCAGCCCGAGCCGGTGGATCGCCACGCCGTTGTGCTCACCCTCGGACTCGTCGACGCGACGCCGACGCGGGTCCCAGAACCGTTCGAGGTCCCAGGCGTCGGTCGTCAGCACGTCTGCCTCACCGCCCTCGGACACCAGGTGCTCGGCGATCCCCTGGAAGTAGCGCTCGGACCCGCCCGCGAACGGGTAGTAGCGCTGGATCACGTAGAGGGCACGCACGCCGCCCTCCTGACCTACGCGCCCGGGGTGGGCGAGGCGACCGGCGTCCCGGTGAGCTGCGCCAGCGCGTCCTTGGCTCGCTGGGCGTAGACCGAGGTCGGCGCCATCTTGATCACCTGCTGGTAGTCCGCCTCGGCATCGGCGGTTCGCGGCGGGGTGGTGCCCTGGTAGAGCTGGCCGAGCAGGTAGACCGGCTCCGGGTTTGTTGGCGCCAGCTGCTGCGCCTTCTTCAATTGGATCTCGGCGTCGAGCTCGTCACCCTGCTGGGTGAGGAGCTGCCCGAACGTCATACGCAGGTTCACGTCGTTGGGACGCAGCCCCACAGCCTTGTCGTACCACGGCACCGCGGCGGCGGGCTGTCCGTCGTTCGCCAGCAGCCCGGCAAGGACGATCATGGCGTTCACGTCGTTCGGGTTCTTTTTCAGCCGCGCTTCCATGTCCGCCTCCTGCGTCCCGGGCGTCAACTGGATCACCGGAGCGGACGACGGCGACCCGGAGTTCCCGGAGGCGAGCGCGGAGAAGATCGCCGGGAGGAAGGCGGCCATCAGGCCGAAGACGAGCAACAGACCGCCGCCGATCGCGAACGCGAGGAAGAGCCGAGATGGACGCGACGGTCGTCGTGCCGACGGGGCCGCACGGCGGGCAGGCTGGCGGCGTCGAGGTTGGGCATGGCGGGGTGGGTAAGACACGCTTCCTCCGGGCGACGGCGGGTAGGGTGACCGCGGCAGGACCGCGTCGGGTTCTCTTCGTCTACAAAGGATACGTGCGCGCCGGTGGTGCGCCAACCGGTACGTGAGATTCGTCTCTCGGTCCCGCCGTTGGCGCCGGCTGCCGGGTGCCTTGCGGCCGTCCGCCGCGTATGGTATAGTCTCCGTCGCACCGGCAGGGACAATGGCTACCGAGGCCGTTCGTTCCGGCCAGTGACGGCCAGGCCGAAGTGGCGGAACCGGCAGACGCGCTACGTTCAGGGCGTAGTGGGCTTAAGCCCGTGGGAGTTCAAATCTCCCCTTCGGCACCACCGGTCAGGGAGCCTGCCGCTGGCAGGCTTTCTGGTTTAACAACCAGGGGTGGCGTGGGCAGGACGGTCGCTGGCCGCAGGGCCAGAGGAAAGTCCGAGCTGCATAGAGCGGGGGTGCCCGGTGAAAGCCGGGGCAGCGCTGGCCGGTGGCGCTGACAGTCCAGATCGGCACGCCGCGGGGCGACCCGCCGGCGTGAGAGCAACAGAGACCATTGCCGGGCCGTCTCGGTCCGGAGTGAAAAGGGCAATCCTCCCCGCAGCAATCTCCGGCCGGGCCGCTACCAGGTTGCTCGCCGAGGCCCGAAGTCGAGAGCAGCCATCGAGGCGACGAGATGGCCGGTCCACGGCGTTCGCCGTGGCCGAGACAGATGACCGCCTAGAACAGAACTCGGCTTACTCGCCCGCGCCCACCCTCTCCCCTCGTCGCAATGAGCCGTTCCCCGAATCCAGGACCTCCATTCTCGAGCGCGCCGCCGGCGGCGTGCTCACCGCCGGCGCTGCGTTGCGCATGATCAACGCGCCTCAGTGAAGCAGGAACGAGAAGGTCGCCGGCGTTCCATTCACGGCCACCGTGACCGTGTAGCTCCGGTTCGGCGGCATCATCACGATACTGCCGTAGTGCAGGTCCGACGCGCCCTTACCAACAGCCTCGAGCGTATCGACCGTCAGGGTCTGAGACGGCGTGTTGGCGGTATTGTCGGTCACGCTGATCGTGACCGTCGCGTTCTTGACCGGTTGACCAGATGAGGCGTCCACCACGTAGAGCGAGAGGTCATGGACGACGCCGGCGAACGCACCGCGACCGGCACCGGCGACCGGAGTGCCGTTGGCGAACCGCCGGAACCCCGTCCCCGGCGTTCCGCTCCCGAACCGTCGAAACGGGACGCCCGGGGTGGCCCCCGGCACGCCGAATCCGCTGCCACCGGCCACGGGAGTGCCCCGGAAGTTCACCATCTGCCCCGAGATCAAGATCTCGCCGGCAGCCGGCTTGAGTTGCTGGACCTGCGCCTGCGTGTAGATCCTCGTCGGGGGGTCAATCCGCAAATCGATCTTGTAGCTTGCCACCGTCTGGGAAAGGTTGATCGGGGTAACCGTCACCCTGGCGGAGGTCCCGGTCTGCCCGGAACGTGTCGCCACCGCCGTTGATGACGCCGCGGTCGCCACGGTCGATGCGACGGTCGGGGCCGCGGCCGTGGCACCACCGCAGGCCGCGATGACCAGCGACACCACGGGCACGGCCACACCCAGCCGGACTGCCCGGACAAGCCGCGTGCGCCGGCTGGGCGGTCGAGCACCGGCGCTCGAGCCCGGCGTCAGGTCTTCCTTCGCAAGGGGCTGTTCCACGGGTCTGCTCTCTCCTCCGCGCATGCGCGCACGCGAGCGTTCGCCACGACATCCGCCGCGAGCGACGCGCCTCCCACCGGGCGCGGCACTCCGCCGCCCGGCATGCACTCGTGGATACGGGAACGGGCCTGGCCCGCTCCGTGTCATCTCGGCCGAGAAACGCGGCCGCCAAAGAGGACTGACGCGGTCTGGCGTGGCGCGACGCGCGCGGGGCTCTGCCGTGTTGGCAGTGGCCGTCGGGCTCACGTGAGGCAACCGTCGCAAGCATACGGAAAACGCCAGGAGTGTGGCGGCAGGCAACGCGACGGCAGCCTAGCGTCGCGAACGGTGGCGTCGCGTCGTGGGGCTCGTCGGCCCGCTTTCGTGCGCGGCGGTCCCGGTCGACGGGCCGCTCAGCCCTCGATCGCCTCGAGGATGGGCACGAGCCGGCCGTAGTCGTCCTTGAAGAGGCGCGCGATCTCGCCCGCGGCCTCTTCGAGCCAGTTCGCGTCGGCGCCGCGCACGGCGCTGGCTTCGCGCACGTGCGCCGCGACCAGCTGGTCCGCCGGGACCTCGAGTGTGGTCGTCGCGATCAGGCGCAGGTAACGCAGGTCGTCGGTCAGCTCGGTCAGTTCCGCCCGCTCGACGGCCTCGACCGAGTAGTGGAGTGGCGGGGGGAGCGGCGGCAGCATGCGACGGAGCGTGCCGTCGCGCCGGTACGCGACCGGCAGCGCCGCGAACGTCGTGCGGAGGATCTGAGCCAGTTCCGGGTGCTGGCGGTACACCTCGTCGTCCCGCACCGTGTCAGACCCGCGGCGAATAGCACGTCGCGTCTCGTCGATGCCGGACGTCTGGCCGAAGCACACCACCGCCAGGACCACGTCCCCCGACGGCAGTGCCACGCGCACCACCGAGCCCAGCGGCGGCAGCTCGTTCAGCCGGTCGCTCTCCGCCCAGAAACGCACGGTGCTCGTCTCGATCACCTCGCCGAGGCGCGTCGGCGCCCGGCCGTCAGACGAAGCGCCCACGTTTGCTACCGTCCTTGGCCGACCGGCCCGACAGAAGTCCGTGCTTCGCCAGCGCCTGCTCGATCAGCAACTCCACGGCGCGGCGCTCGTCCATCTTCACGACCGCCATCTCGTGCGCTTCCTGGAGCGCTGACGGGTAGCCGCGCCCCCGCTGGCACTGGTCGTAGATCACCGCCTGGGTCCAGTCGAGCAGCCCACGGTCCTCGGCGACCCAGCGGGGAACCTCGACGCGCGCGACCTCGACGCCGGTATGGAGGTAGAAGTAGTGAACCGCGAAGTCCGCGCCGTAGCGCTCCAGGATCTTCGACGTGCTGGCGAAGGTCTGCGAGCGTTCGCCCGGCCGAAGCCGCGCCACCTGTTCGAACAGGTAGCGGTCCGTCACGTCAGGCAGCGCGTCGCACGGCGGCTCGCGCCCCTCGGTCGCGATGCGGCCACGGCAATCGTCGCAGTTGACCGGCCGGCCAAGCGGCGGGTAGTCGCAGACCGATACCCGCAGCGTATTCAGCACATCCCGCGAACCCGGTGCGCTGATGAACCCCGCCACCGGCACCTGCGCCTCCTGGAGCCCGCGCATCGTCGCCAGGAAGGGCTCCAGCACCCAGTCGATGACGAAGTCCGGCTGGCTCTCGAGTGCCCACAGGATCAGCGTGCCGTCCTGCAGCGCCAGCGTCGGGCAGGAGAGCCCGGCCGCCCGCTCCGCTACCGCGCGCAACTCCTCGGTCGAACGCTTCAGACCCAGCACGGCACCGTTGACCGGGATACGCCGCACGTCGTTCGGGACGTACAGCTCCTCCTCCCGGAAGTAGAGCGTCGGGTCCGCCGTCAGTTCGGCCGAAGGCGCCGACCCGTAGCGCAGCAGCACCTTGCCGACGTTGATGAGGTAGAAGCGTGCCGGGCTGTGCCGGTCTGGCAGGATGAACGATCCGTCGCTCGCCACCACCGCGAAGTCGCCGTCCGGGGACCCGGCGGCGGCTACCGAGCGGAAGCTTCCATCCGGTCGCGCCAGTAGCCACGACGTCCGCGCCGACGCCATCCGCGCGCGAAGGTCGTCGTCGATCACCTCGAGGAACGCCCTGGCCAGCGCCTCTCCGGCCGCGGATCCGCCCTGGCGCTCCATCCCGTCCGCCAACTGCTCGACCTCGCGCGTGATGCGACTCAGGTCCAGCGTCACGGGAGCGTCCTCAACCGCGCTCAGCGAGCCAGCGCAGGACGTCCTCGCGGCGGATGCTCACGATGTTGTTGCCGATGATCCTGGCCGGGAGCTTGCCGTCCCAGACCGCCGACCGAACGACGTAGACATCCATCTCCAGCAAGTCGGCCAGTTCCTCCGGCGTGTAGTGGTCCTGGTGCAGCTCGCGCTCATAGTCCGGCGGACCACCAGGATTCATTGCGCTCATCCATGCCCCCACGTCCAAACCCGTCCGGAGCCAATCTCCGGCGTTGGGACTTCCCGATCCCATCCTACAGTGTGGCAACGCGCGCGATCCAGCGCTCCGGATCGCGAATCTCCTCGATGGTCGGCAGCCACTCCGGACCGGTCCACACCCGGCGTACGAAGTCGTGGCCGCGGTGCTCGGCGACGTAATCGACGAACGCCTGCCCCTGGCGGTACTGCTCCATCTTGATGTCGAGTCCGGTCAGACGCGCGAACAGATGCTCGGCCGGGGTGCGCTGCTGCTGTCGCCGCTCGAAGCGCTTCGAGATGACGTCGTAGGTGGGGATGAGCTGCTTGCCGACGGCGTTCATCACGTGGTTGCTGTACCCCTCGACCACCGACATGGTCGCCTGCATCTGGTTGAAGAGCCGCCGCTGCTCGGGCGTCATGACCACCTCGAGCCAGCTTCCGTTGCCGGCCTCGCGGCTTCGCGCGCGGTCCCAGAACACCTTGAGCCCCTCGACACCGCGCCGCAGGTGCTCGATGTCCTGGCTCAGGAAGCTGAAGTAGGTCTCGAGCAGCCCGTTGACGTGCGCGCGCAGCCAGGGGTGCGCCTCGAACTCGAAGGCGTGCGTCACCTCGTGCAACGTGAGCCAGAGACGGAAGTCGTCGGCCGGCAGCCGCAGCGCCCGCTCCACCCCCGCGATGTTCGGCTGCACGAAGTACAGCTTGCCGCCTTCGACCGGCTCGCGCCCGAGTACAGCCAGGTCGTACTGGCCGAGCACGCGGCGGGCCAGGTAGCCGAGGAGGAAGCCGAGTTCCGCGCTCAGCACGCTCTGGTTCAGCGATCCCCAGAGCACGGTCACCACCCGCGGCGCGCCCGAGTCCTGGAGCGGATTCAGCGCCTCGAGCGGGCGGAACATCTCGGCGAAGCTCTCGACGTTCGCGTCGACCCAGTCCACCCGGTCGAACGCGTAGACCCGGCTCAGCGCGCTCGGGAGCTCGTCGCCCGTGTAGCTCGCCACCAGCGGAACCGCGCGCTCGACCAGGCTCCGGTAGACGGCGTCGAACTGGCGCCGGGCGCCGGCGTCGAGCGTGGTCTCCCGGTTCATGTTGGCCGCGATGCCGCGCGCTTGACCCCAGTTGATCAGGCTGGGCGTGGCCGGCTGGCGCTGGGTGAACTCGCGGGCGCGGTTACCGGCCCAGACGCCGACGGCCGCCCCGACCAGCAGTCCCACGGAGAGCAGTCGCTTGTCGGTGTAGAGCAGTCTTGCCACGGGGATGTGCCTTCCGCGATGTGCCGGTACGCCGGGCCGATGACCCCGACTGCGGCATGCAGGAATCGTACCCTTCACGAACCCCACCGGCCACCGGCCCGGATCTGACCGATCCCGCGTGCCGCGTCGGGCTTGACATGGCGCGCCGCGCTGGTAGCGTGCCAGCAGGGCCCAATGGAAGCCGCACGGTCACGGAGGATGCCATGTACGCCAGCATCGACGGGCTCCGCCTCTACTACGACGTGGCTGGAGAAGGTCCCGTGATCGCGCTCACCCACGGGATCGGCGGGTCGGCCGACGACTTCGCGCCGATCGTCCAGGCGCTCGCCCGCCGCTTCCGGGTGCTCACCTACGACGCGCGCGGTCATGCGCGCTCGGACCGCCCGGACTCCGGCTACACGATCTCCACCTTCGCCCGCGACCTCGCCGGACTGCTCGACGTCCTGGACATCGAGCGGGCCGTCATCGCTGGCTCGAGCATGGGTGGCACCATCACCCAGCGCTTCATCCTCGACTACCCCGACCGCGCGCTCGCCGCCGTGATCATGAGTACGTCGAGCGAGGTCAACGAGCAGGGGCGTCAACGCTGGGAAGCGCAGGCGGATGAGATCGAGCGCGCGGGCTTCGCTGCCTACGTGCGGCACAGCCGCGCGCCCGGTGTCGACGACGCGTACCTGCGCGAGCACCCGGAGTTGCTCGCCGCCGAGGAGCGCCGCATCCGCAACAACCCCGATGGCCACGTGTACGCGCAGGTCGCGCGCGCCGTGTCCAGCTACAACTACACCCAGGAGCTCGAGGGGGTCAGGCTGCCGACGCTAGTGCTGGTCGGCGCGGAGGATCGCATGACCCCTCCCGGCGGTTCGGTCATCATCAGCCGGCGCATACCGGGCGCGGAGCTGCACATTCTGCCCGGTCTCGGCCATGGGCTCGCGCGCGAGGCGCCCGAGCAGGTGGCGGGGTTGATCGTCGACTTCGTCGAGCGCGCGCTCGTCTCGGACAACACCTGATCCACGGTCCGGCCGCTCATGTGGGAGATCACGCTCCCGGAACTTCGTCTACGGTTTCGGACCCACCAGCGTGATGTTCGCCGACGGCACGTAGTGGCTGTTCAGGGTGAGGTCGTCGATGACCTTGCCGTTGTCGATCACCTGACGGTGGATCGACGCGTCGAACCCGTCTCCGGCCGCCTCCAGATATAGCGTGGTACCGGGCGCCAGCTGGCTGCTCGGCTGGTACTGCATCGTCTGGTCGGCCTTGACGACGTTGGTGATGACCGGGCCGTCGACCTTGACCTGCCAGTTCTGCTTGGTGCCCCACAGCCCAAAGTGGACCGTGCTGCCGTTGGCCGTGGCCACGATCGCCAGCCAGTCGCTCGTCGGGTTCTTGAACTTGAAGTCCAGGCCGGCATCCGTGTCGACGGTGGCGTCGAGCCCCTTCATCCCTGCTGGGGGCTGTCCATAGGACGCAATCCAGTAGTAGTGGTAGTGGCGCTCCACGATGGGCATGCCGGCCCAGAAGGCGGCCTGGAAGAGCGTCGTCGAAACCTGGCATATGCCACCCCCGACCGAGGGGACCGTCGCCACGCCGTTCGGGCCGGAGGTCGCCACGATGCCGTACCCGAGCTTGTAGCCGTGCGCCGTGTCGATCGGGTCGGTCGTGCCCGTGAAGGAGACGGTACCCCCGGGCGGAATCAGCGTCCCAGTCACCGTCTTCACGGCCAGCTCGCCGGTCCACTTCC
>DASSZN010000322.1:0-2477 GCA_035702805.1 Thermomicrobiaceae bacterium
CACGATCCGTGAGCTGCTCACCGGCATGCTCATCGTCAGCGGCAACGACGCCGCCACGGCGGTCGCCGTGGACACCGTGGGCCTCGAGCGCTTCGTCGCCGCCATGAACGCGCAGGCGGCTGCGCTGGGCCTGGACGCAGCCCACTTCACGAGCCCCGTCGGCCTCCAGGACGACGACCACCACGCCTCGGCGTACGACCTCGCCGTCATCACCGCGGTGGCCGTGCGCCACTTCCCGCTCTTCGCCTCGATCGTCGCCACCCAGGAGGCGACCCTGCCCGCGACGGCCGCGCACCCGGCGTTCGACCTGCACACTGTCAACCTGCTCCTGGCGATGTACCCGTACGCGGTGGGGGTGAAGCCGGGGTGGACGGGCGCGGCCGGGAACTGCGAGGTGGGCATGGCGGTGCGCGACGGTCATCGCCTCGTCTCTGTCCTTCTCGACGCCGACTACGACTTCCGCAACTCGGCGCGCCTCCTCGACTGGGGCTTCGTCCAGGAGGGGCTGCCGACGACGCTGCCCACGCCCACGCCCACGCCGGCACCGAGCTCGCATGGCTGACGCGACGACGGGGCCGCCGCCGACCCGCCTCACCGTCGTCGGCAGCGGGGACGCGTTCAGCGGCTGCGGGTGCAACGCCGGCTACCTCGTCGACGACCGCGTCCTCATCGACTGTGGCGCGCCTGTCCAGGTCATGCTGCCGCGCGCCGGCACCGCCGTGGCCGGCCTCGACGTCATCCTCGTCACCCACTTCCACGCCGACCACACCTTCATGCTCCCCATGCTCCTGGGCGCGCGCGCCTTCACCGGCGAACTGCGCCCCGGCCTCACCGTGGCGGGGCCTCCGGGGACGCGCGAGTACGTCTGCCGTCTCCTCGGCACCGGCTACGGCAGCCACATCCTCACCCTCATCGAGGAGCGGCTGACGCCGCGATGGGTCGTGCTCCAGGACGGCGCCTCGACGGAGCTGTCGGGCTACCGGGTCACCGCCCGTTCGGTCGTGCACAGCACGGGGCCGTCGCTCGCGTACACCGTTCAGAGAGGCGACGGCGCCGTCATCGGCTTCTCCGGCGACTCGACGCTCTGCGCCGGCCTGCGCCGCACCGTCGCCGCCGCCGACGTCATGGTCTGCGAGTGCTCCGGCTGGGCGGAGCCCACCGACGGCGGCCACCTCTGGCGCGGCGAGCTCGAGCAGCTCATCGTCGAGTACCCCGACACGCACTTCGTCCTCAGCCACCTCAGCACGCGCGGCACCCTGCCGGGTGCGATCATCGCCCACGACATGCTCACCCTCGACCTCGAGGTGCCGGCCCGGGTCAGGGGGTGACGCGCCGGCGCCTGAGCATCCGCCAGCCATCGCGGGGCAGGGCGCGGACGAGGCGTCGCCAGGCCGCCGCCGCGCGGGCCGCGTCGCCCTCGCCGCCCTCGCGGGCGTAGAGCGCGCGGCTGCTCGAGGCGGCGATCTCCGCCAGCGCCTGGCGCGGCAGGGCCGACCCCGGCGGCAGGGCGGCGGCGAGACGGTCGGCGTACTCCGCGAACGTGAGGGAGGCCTCGCGACGCATCCCCGCCAGTGCTCCGAGCAGGGCCAGGCGCCGCCAGACCCCGGCCACCGCACGGGGGCGTAGGAGCCATGCCGCAAAGAGGGCGACGAGCACGGCGAGCGCGCCGGCGGCCCCGCCGACCCGCAGGACCACGGCCACGGCCACCCCCGCCGCCCCGCCGCCGGCGCCCTGGCTCCCGCCCCGGCTGGCGGCACCGGCAGTCGGGGTGGGCGCGGCCGAGGCGCTGGTGGGCGGGGGGACCGTCGACGGCACCGTCGTGCCGCGGGTGAAGGGTGCGTAGTCGCCGGCGGATGACGGCGGCGTGGGTTCGAAGGGAACCCACCCGAAGCCGGCGAAGTACGCCTCGACCCATGTGTGGGCGTCGTTGCTGGTGACCGTGTACGTCGTCGCGTTCTCCACCCCGCGCACCGCCGCGCCGCTCGTGCTGCCCGGCCCGTAGCCGTTGACGAGCCGGGCGGGGATCCCCAGGCTGCGCAGCATCGTGCCCATGGCCGCGGCGAAGTACTGGCAGTACCCGGCGTGGCTGGTGGTCAGGAAGTACGTCACCGGCCAGATGTTCAAGCCCGACTTGGGAAGCGGCGGGGAGAGCGTGTAGCGGAACAGCCGGGGGTCGCGGAGGTGGCTCTCTATGGCTGTGGCGGCGTCGTACGGGTTGGTGGTCTGCGCCGTCCACTGCTGCGCCAGCGCGTGGATGGCGGCGATCCCCCCGGTGGGGTCGGGGTCGGGAAGGGCGAGGAAGCCGTCGCGCTCGATGAACGAGGGGTACGCCTGCCCGGCGCTGCGCAGCTGGGCCGCGCTGGCGACCGACTGGGTGCCGGTCACCGTGAACGTCGCACCGGCCAGGTTGCGATCCGACGAGACGCTGTCGACGGTGATGAGCTGCCCCTGCGGCCCGGGGAGCATGAGGCCCCGGG
>DASSZN010000006.1:0-14211 GCA_035702805.1 Thermomicrobiaceae bacterium
GGATCGCGGCGGCGCTGGTGCGGGCGCGGGTGATCCGCTCCGCCACCGCGTTCTCCGTGCTGGCCCGGCTGCAGCTGGCCAGCCGGCAGTTCCACGCCGGGACCTACCACCTCACCCGTCACATGACCATCTCCCGGGTGCTTCAGACGCTGACCGGGTCCGGCGCGGCGACCCCGACCCCCGCCGGCTAGCATGCGACCGGACGGTCGCGGCGACCGCCCGCATGGGCGGTCCTGACGGCCCGCGCCGCCGCACCGCAGGGCGGTTTGCGCCGCCATGGGGTGCTTCGGCGGTTCCGTTGCTTGAAGCGCGGCGGCGCGCTGGCCATACTTGCCGGCGCAAGGTCGGCCACCGGCACCGAGCCGGCCGGGCCCATGGTAGCCGCGCGTGGGAGATTCCGATCATGGTGGTCATCCGGAGTGCCGTCCGCGACAGGGTGGGTGCGCCGGGCGTCGGTCGACGGCGACCCGCGGTGCGCGTCCTCTCCGCTCTGGTGCTCTGCCTGACCCTGACGGCCTGCAGCGTGACCCGGCCCACGATCGCGCGGCTCTCCGTCCCCACTCCAACCGCCACGGCTAACCCGCTCGGATCGAGCGCGCCGACGGCCACCGCGCCTTCCGCGCCGCCCACCGTCGCCGCCGTGACGCCCACCGCCGTGCCGACGGCGACCGCCACGGCCACAGCCCCGGCGACGGCGCCCGCGACCGCCGCGGCAAGCACATCCACGCCCACGCCCACACCCGCGGCCACCGCGACGCCGCCGGAGACGACGCCGACGGCCGTCGACGCCGCGGCGATCAAGGCCGTCATCATGCGCGGCAACCAGGAGGAGATCTCGGCGCTCTCCGCCAACGACCCGACCCTCATGCGGGACACGGCGACTGCCTCCTACTACCAGCAGCTCCAGACGGACGTGAGCGACCTGGTGGGGACCGGCGCGACGTCGATCGCGCTGGTCAAGCTGGTCTGGCGCTCGGTCGGGATGACCGGCACGACGACGGCCCGGGCGACGACGGTGGAGACCTGGAGCACGACCTTCAGCGACGGCGGGGTCCTCGTCGGGACGGACACCAACCTGTACACGCTGGTGAAGCAGCAGGGCGCCTGGAAGATCCAGACCGACGACCAGCCGGGATCGCGGCCGGCGCAGCCGGCGCCGGGATCGGCCGCCGCGCCCACCCCGGCACCCCCCGTGTCCCCGGACATCGCCGACCAGTCCAGCAACTGGGCGGGCTACTCCGCCACCGGGGGCACCTTCACCTCCATCACCGGCAACTGGACCGTGCCGACCGTCACCCCCGGCAGCGGCTCGTCCGCCGACGCGACCTGGGTCGGGATCGGCGGTGCCAACACCCGTGACCTGATCCAGGCGGGGACGGAGGCGACGGTCGAGGGCGGCCAGGTCACCTACGACGCCTGGCTGGAGCTCCTGCCCAGGTCGGAGGACGTGGTGCCGATGGACGTCTCCGCCGGGGACGCCGTGCGCGTGACCGTCGCCGAGCAGTCGGCCGGCCACTGGCAGATCGAGATCGTGGACACGACGACGAGCTACGACTACAAGATCAGCGTGGCCTACGCGTCGTCCCACTCGTCGGCCGAGTGGATCGAGGAGGCCCCGGCGGTCGGCCGGCGACAGCAGGCGGCGCTGGATGACTTCGGGTCGGTCCACTTCACGAACGGCACCACGGTCGAGAACGGGACGCGCCGCACGATCAAGCAGGCGGGCGGGCAGGCGACCAGCCTCTACGGGCAGTCGACGGCGCCGCTGGCGCAGCCCTCGGTGCTGGGCGCCGACGGCGCCAGTTTCACCGTGACCCGCACGGGCGCCCCGTAGCCGGGCGGTCGACGGGAGAGTCCGGCTGGACGGCCCCGGCCCCGCCGCGTCGAGCCCGAACCCCGCTTCCGGATTTTGCCGGTCGAGCGACCCGCGCGGCCCCGGCCATCGCCGGTCGTATACTGCGGCGATGCCGGCGCCCGGGAGCCGGCACGGTTCGTCGTAATCGGGAGGGAGCACCGACGCATGCGTGCCAATTCGGCCAGGGAGAAGATGCTGCGGGGAGAGCCCGCGTTCGGCTACGCGCTCGGGTTGGGCTCGCCGGTGGCGGCCGAGATCCTGGCCAACTGCGGTATCGACTTCATCCTGCTCGACACCCAGCACGGCTCCTTCGGTCCCGACTCGACGATCGCGGCGTTGATGGCGATCGCGGCCGGGTCGGCCACGCCGATGGCCCGCGTCGCCCGCAACGACTACACGCTGATCGGCCGCCTGCTCGACGAGGGGGCGCTGGGCATCGTGGTCCCGATGGTGAACACGGCCGACGACGCCCGGGCCGCCGCCGCCGCGTGCCGCTTCCCGCCGGCCGGCATGCGCTCCTGGGGCTGGGGCGCCGCCTCGCGCTACGGCGAGGACTACCCCGACGCGGTCAACCAGCAGATGTTCGTCGCGGTGCAGATCGAGAGCGCCCAGGCCGTCGAGAACGCCGAGGCCATCCTGGCGGTGGACGGGGTTGACGGCTGCTGGATCGGCCCGTCGGACCTGGCGCTGTCGCTGGGCGTTCACCCGCGCGACCGCAACCAGGACGAGCGGGTCGGCCGGGCGATCGAGCGCGTACTGGCGGCCTGCCGCGACACCGGCAAGATCCCGGGCATCGCCGCCTCCAGCCCCGAGGAGGGGCGGCAGCGCGCCGACGCCGGCTTCCGCTACATCACGGCCGCGAGCGACACCGGGTTCGTGCTCGCGGGCGCGCGGGCCGGCCTGCGCACCCTTCGCGGCTGAGCGCCGCGCTCGCTCAGGCGCGGAGCGTTCGCAGGCGGAACCAGCGGATGACGGACATGCAGTCCTCGACGCCCCAGAACGCCGTCAGCACGTCGCCGCCCGGCAGCCGGAGCGAGGCCGGCAGGCCGAAGCGCAGCGCCGACATCGCCTCGACGATCGACCGGCCGGGGGCTTCGGTCTCCGGTCGGTCGGACGTGCCCCAGAGCGGCGCCTCCGCCTCCTGCTCCCAGCGGTCGCCAGACAGCCGGCAGCGGCTCGCCCACAGCCCCGGGCGATCGCTGCGGCGGTAGACGCAGAGGATTCGGCCCCCGCCGAGGTCCAGCGGGGTCGTGGTCTGGCCGTGGAGCCCGGTCGGCCGCGGCGGGGAGAAGTGGCGGCCCCCGTCTGTCGAGACGGCGTGGTGGACCTCCCGATCCTCGCCGTGTCCGAGGTCGTGCGTCCAGCAGACCGCCAGCAGCCGGCCGTCGTCCAGCTCGATCAGCTTCTGCTCCCAGTAGACGACCTCCTCCGCCGTCCCGTCCATCACGTCCAGGTAGCCCGGCCAGGTGCGTCCCCGGTCGCCCGACACGAGGGCGATGGCCTTCATCCCGTGCGGGCAGGCGCCGTCCCAGCCGCGCCAGGTGGAGGTCGGCCAGAGCCAGCGCCCGTCGCGCAGCGGCACGATCGGGCTGCAGACCTCGAAGGACGGGCCGACGAGCGGCGGGTCGATCACCCGCGGACCCTCCCAGCTTCGCCCGTCGTCACGCGAGCGGAGCAGAATCAGCTCGGTCGGGACGAAGCCCAGCGTGGCCGGGTTGGTCAGCCCCTCCTCGGTCCGCGTCCGGTCCCAGCGGGCACCCGCCGCGACCAGCTCGCCGTCGGGCATCAGGCCGATCCGGACGTTCGACGACGCCGGCCCACTCGCGGACCCCTCGCCGATCGTCCCGGGCGGCGCCCAGGTCTGTCCCTCGTCCCGCGACCGCGCCAGCACCGTGTGGGCGTCGACGCTCTCGAACGCGCTGCCGAGGCCAAACGCGGCCAGCAGATCGCCGCCGGGCAGGAGCGCCAACGACGGGAAGAACGCCTGCCGGCTGCGCAGGTGCGGCTTCGGATTGCGGTAGATGAGCCCGGTCCCCACCACCTCGATCTCCGCCATTGCCCCGCTCCCTCACTCCTCCGCCCCACGCCGGCAGCCCGGTACCGGCCGCGACAGGGGGTTGACAGCACCGCGGACCCAGGCTAGCGTAGACGATATCGGATGGCAAACGCCCATCTCACATCGTGAGATTACCCGGTCTGGCGAAAGGGGACGCGTCGCCGCGTGGCTGAGCAGATCAAGCCGGTCGGTGTGCTCGTCAAGACGATTCAGGTGCTCCGGGTGCTCGCCAGCCACGAGCGGCCGGTCGGGCCTACCGAGATTGCGCGCGAGTCGGGCCTGGACCGGAGCACGGTGCACCGCATCCTGGTCACCCTGGCGCGCGACCGGCTGGTCGACCGCGTCGACGGTGAGGGCACCTACCACCTCGGCGTCGGGCTGGCGCGGCTCGGGCTGATCGCCGCCAGCCGGCTCGACCTGCGGCGCGTGGCGCGCCCCTACCTCGAGCGGCTCTTCGCCCGGCTGTCGGAGACGGTGAACCTCGGGGTGCTCGACGACGACGCGATGCTCTACCTCGACATGATCGAGAGCCATCACGGGCTGCGCATGTCCGCCTCGGTCGGCTCGCGGGACTCGCCGGCGACGACCTCGCTCGGCAAGGCGATCCTGGCGTTCCTCCCCGACGAGCGGCGGGAGGAGCTGCTGGTACGGCTCACCATCGTGCCGACCACGCCGCGCTCCATCCGCACCACCGACGAGCTGCGGGCGGCGCTGGCGGAGGTGCGGGAGCGCGGCTACGCCATCGACTACGAGGAGAACGAGGTCGGCGCCTGCTGCATCGGCGCGCCCATCCTCGGGGCCGACGGCGTCGCGCTGGGCGCGGTCAGCGTCTCGCTCCCGACGGCGCGCTGCAGCGCGGACGCGCGAGCCGAGATCGTGGCCGGCGTCTGCGAGGCGGCGCGGAAGATCGCCCAGGAGGTCGGTGGGCCGGTCGCCGCGCGCCGGTGACGCGCGTGGCCGGTTACGGGGTGGGAAGGTGTGCGGGATGGTCGGCTCAGAGGGCTCGTTCGCGGCGCACGCGCGCCAGTTTGAGCAGGCGAGGCAGGTGCTCGCCGGTGGCGTCTCGGCGTCGCTGCGCGTCAACCACGCCGTCAACCACCCGGTCTATATGGAGCGCGCGGACGGCCCGTTTCTTTTCGACACGTCGGGCCGGCAGTTCATCGACCTCAGCCTCTCCAACGGCGCCGCCATCCTCGGCCACCGGCACCCGGCGCTCCTCGACGCGCTCGACGCCGTGCGCGAGCGCGGGTTTCTCACCGCCACCGAGAGCCCGGACCACGCGCGTCTCGCCGAGACGCTCGTCGCGCTGATCCCGAGCGCCGAGCGCGTCCGCTTCTCGACGACCGGTGTCGAGGCGACCATGCTCGCCACCCGCGTCGCGCGGTCGCTGACCGGTCGCCCGGCACTCGTCAAGTTCGAGGGGCACTTCCACGGCCTGTACGACGCCTTCATGTACAACCAGCACCTGCCGCTGGCGGCTCCCGACGCCGCGCCCACCCCCGAGTCGGCGGGCCTGATCGGCGCGCCGGGCCAGACCGTGGTCCTCCCCTGGAACGACCGCGCGGCCGTCGAGCGCGCGCTCGACGAGCAGGGCGATCGGGTCGCGGCCGTGATCTGCGAGCCGATCAACTACAACTCGGGCTGCATCCCGCCGGCGCCCGGGTTCCTCCAGTTCCTGCGCGAGGCGACTGGCGCGCGCGGCATCGTCCTCATCTTCGACGAGGTCCTGTCGGGCTTCCGCATGGGCGTCGGCGGCGCCCAGGCGTACTACGGCGTCACGCCCGACATCTCCACGCTCGCCAAGGCGCTGGCCGGCGGGGTGCCCCTGAGCGCGACCGTCGGTAGCGCCGACGCCATGGCGCCGGTCTCCGCCGGCCGGGCCGCCCACAGCGGCACCTACTCCGGCCACCTCCTCGGGGTGCTCGCCGCCCGGGCGACGCTGGACGTGCTGGCCGCTCCCGGCACCTACGAGCGGCTGAACGCGGATGCGGACTGGTTCTACAGTGAGCTCCAGGCGGCGCTCAACCGCGCCGGCCTCCGCGCTCGCGTCCAGGGCATCGGCGCCCGCTTCGGCATCTACGTCGGCGTCGACCCCGACCGGCCGATCCTGACCTACGCTCAGGCCTCGGCCCACGACAGCGCGCGGTACAACCGCTTCATCGCGGCGGCGCTGGCGCGCGGCGTCTACATCCACAGCTACGGCAAGACCTACGCGCCGGGGCACGCCGGCATCTCGGTCGTGCACACGCGCGAGGTCCTCGCCGAGACGCTCGAGCGGCTCGCCGCCGCCGCGGCCGACTGCGCGGGAGGCGCCGCGTGAGCGGGCCGGGACGCCCGCGGCGCGTCTTCGTCGGCGGCCTCGCGCACGAGACGCATACCTTCGCCGCCGTCCCCACGCCGGTGGCGGCCTTCCGTGCCTACGAGTGGGCGGAGGGCTCGGAGATCCCGGCCGGCTACACCGGGACGCGCACCTCCCTGGGCGGGGTGATCGACGGCGCCGGGGAGGCCGGGCTCTCGCTCGCGTTCGGCTTCTACGCCTTCGCGATCCCGTCGGGCCTGGTCCCGGCGCCCGACTTCGCGACGCTGCACGACCGCCTGCTCGCCTCGCTCCGGGAGGCCGGTCCGCTCGACGGCGCGGTCCTGGTCCTGCACGGCGCCATGGTCGCCGACGGCGTTCCCGACGCCGAGGGCGCGATCCTCGCGGCGGTGCGCGACGCGCTCGGGCCGGATCGGCCGCTCGTCGCGACGCTCGACCTCCACGCCAACGTCAGCGCGCGGATGGCCGCGTCCGCCGACCTGCTGGTCGGCTACGACACCTACCCGCACGTCGACGTCTACGAGCGCGGCGTCGAGGCTGCCCGCCTGATGCGGCGCCGGCTCGATGCTGGCTCGCGACCGGCGACGGCCTTCGCCTCCATCCCGGTCCTCGCCGTGCCCCAGCGCCAGATCACGACCGCCGGCGCGATGGCCGACCTGTTCGCCCGCGTCCACGCGATCGAGCGGGACCCGGCCGTCCTGGTCGTGACGCTGGCCGGCGGGTTCTGCTACAGCGACGTGCCGCGCGCCGGGATGGCCGCCGTCGTCTCGACCGCGGGCGACGCCGGGCTCGCCCGCCGCTACGCCCGCGAGCTGCAGGCGCTTGCCTGGTCGCGCCGCGCCGACTTCGTGGCGCGCAACCTCTCGCCCGCCGAGGCCATCGCGCGGGTATGCGACGCCCGGCCGGGCACGGGGCCGGCCGTCCTGGTGGACGTGGCCGACAACATCGGCGCGGGCGCGCCCGGCGACGGCACCGCGCTGCTGGCCGAGATCCTTCGCCAGGGCCTGCGGGAGGCCGCCGTCGTGGTCGCCGACCCGGAGGCGGTCGGCGCCGCCTTCGCGGCCGGCGTTGGCGGCTGCTTCTCGGGGCTCGTCGGCGGCAAGACCGACCGCTTCCACGGCGACCCGGTGCCGGTCTCCGGCCGGGTGCGCCTGCTCGGCGACGGCCGGTTCGTCTATCGCGGCTCATACATGACGGGCCAGCTGCGCGAGATGGGCCGGACCGCGGTGCTCGACGTCGCCGGCAACTCCCTCGTCCTGACCGAGCGCAAGACGATGCCCTTCGACAGCGAGCAGCTCCGCTCGGTCGGCATCACCCCCGAGCACTGTCGCGCCATCGTGGTCAAGTCGGCCACCGCCTGGCGGGCGGCCTACGAGGCGATGGCGAGCGCCGTCCTGGAGGTCGACGCGCCGGGCATCTGCACCGTCCACCTCGACGAGTTGCCGTTTCGCGCGCTGACGCGGCCGATCTACCCGCTCGACCCTGCGGAGGCGATCGCCCTGCCGGACGTGGTGCTCGCATGAGCGGCTACACGCTCGCCTGCCAGCGCTGTGAGACGTCGGTGGCCGACGGGGTGCGCTGCCCGTCCTGCGGCGGCGTCTCGTCGACCCGCTACGGCGTTCCGGCCCAGGCGGCCTGGGATGCCGCCGCGCGACTCCCGGGCATCTGGCGCTATGCGCCCGTCCTGCCGGTCGCGCGGCCGGGCGAGGCCGTTACCCTGGGTGAGGGCGGGACGCCGCTGGTGCGCAGCCGCCGTCTTGCCCAGGCGATCGGCGTCCGCGAGCTCTGGTTCAAGGTCGAGGCGGCCAACCCGACCGGCTCCTACAAAGACCGCATCGCGGCCGTTGCCGTCACGCGCGCCGTCGAGGCGGGCCGCCGGGGCTGGCTCGCGACGTCGTCCGGCAACGCCGGCGCGGCGCTGGCGGCCTACGGCGCGCGCGCCGGCCTGCCCGGGATCGTCGTGGTGCCGGCCAACGCGGCGCCGGCCAAGCTGGCACAGATCCGGGCCTACGGACCGCGTCTCATCCCGGTCGAGGGATTCGGGCTCTCCGCCGGGGCCGACGCCGCCGTCTTCGCGACGCTGGAGGCCGCCAGCGTCGAGCACGGCCTGGCGCTCAGCATCACCGCCCACGCCTTCGATCCCCACGCCATGGACGGCGCCAAGACCATCGCCTACGAGGTCGCCGAGCAGCTGGGTTGCGTGCCGGACCGCGTCTACGTCCCGGCCGGTGGCGGTGGGCTGGCGACCAGCCTCGCCCGCGGCTTCCGCGAGTGGTGCGACCTCGGCCGCGCGGAATGGCTGCCGACGCTCACCGTCGTCCAGGCGGAGGGCTGCGCGCCGATCGTCCGCTCCTGGGAGCGCGGCACCGACCTGGTCCCGGTCGACGCCGTTGACACCGCGATCTCCGGCGTGCAGCTCGCCAGCCCGCCCGACGGCGACGCCCTCCTGAGCGCGCTGCGCGCGGACGATGGCGCGGCGGTGGGGGTGTCCGACGACGCCGCGCTCTGGGCGCAGGCGCGCCTGGCCGGCGAGGAGGGGATCTTCGTCGAGCCGGCGGCGGCGCTCGCCTACGCCGGCCTGCTGGCCGACCTTGCCGCGGGCCGCGTCGACGGCGACGATGCGATCGTCTGCGTCCTGACCGGCAGCGGCTTCAAGGACCGCGACGCGGTCGAGCGGATGGCGGCACGCCGCTCGCCGGCCGCGCCGATCCCGATCGACGCGCTGGCGGCGGCGCTGGGTGGCTGACGGAGGAGCGGCGATGACGGTCGAGCTCGGCATCATCGGGGCGGGGGCGATCGCCCGCGAGCACGTGGCGGCCTACGGCCGGCTGCCGGGCGCCGCGGTTCGCGCGGTGGTGGACCACCATCCGGAGCGCGCCCGGGCGCTGGCCGCGCTGGCGGGTGCGCCGCGCTGGGGAACGGACCTCGCCCTGGTGCTGGACGACCCTGAGGTCCGCGCCGTCGATATCTGTACCCCGCCCGACAGCCACGCCGGGCTGGCGGTGGCGGCGGCCGGGCGCGGCAAGGCGATCCACGTCGAGAAGCCGGTGACCCTCTCGGTCGCCGAGTTCGACGCCATGGCCGACGCGGCCTCGCGTGCCGGCATCCCGCTCATGGTCGGCCAGACCGCGCGCTTCCAGCCCGTCAACCTCGAGCTGCGCCGTGCCCTGGCCGAGGACGTCGTCGGGCCGCTGCGGGCGCTCCACGTCACCTGGTACGCCGGGCACGTCTGGCCCAACGGCTGGCGTGGCTGGCAGCTCGACCCGGCCCGCTGCGGCGGTCACCTGGTCCACAACGGCGTCCACGCGCTGGACCTGGCGGTCTGGCTCTTCGGCGACCGGCCGGTGCGGGTCTTCGCTCGCGGCTTCCAGAGCTTCGCCCCGGCCATGCCGACGCCCGATAGCTTCCACATCGTGGTCCGCTTCGCGGGCGGCGGGATGGCGCTGCTGGAGATCTCCTATGCCCTGCGAGAGCGGGGGGACGCGCTGCGGCGGGTGGTCGCCGTCGGCGAGCGCGGCACGCTCGCGCACGGCACGGAGGGCGAGCCGCGGCTGGCGAGCGACGCGGCACGTCTGCCGTCGCCGTCGCTCGAGGACGCCATGGTCGCGCAGCTCCGCCACTGGCTGGCGGTGGTGCGCGGTGAGGAGGAGCCGATCGTGAGATACGAGGAGGTGCGGGAAACGCTGGCTGCCGCGCTGGCCGCGCAGGAGTCCTTCGATACCGGCCGGGCCGTCTCGCTCGCGGCGGTGGCCCGTGGCTAACCCGGCGCCGCTCGGCGTCGCCGTCCTGGGTGCCGCGCGTCACGCCGGCAGCTACCTGCCGGTGCTCGCCGCGCAGCCCGGCGTCCGGCTCGTGACCATCTGCGAGGAGCCGGAGGCACCCGGCTGGATGTGGGACGCCGCCCGCGCGCTCGCCGACCGCTTCGGGCTCCCGGTCGGCGACGACGTGGCCGGCACGCTCGCCCGGCCGGACGTCGACCTGGTCCTGGTCTGCTCGGAGCCGACGCGCCACGCTCGCCTCGCCGGGCGGGCGCTGGCGGCCGGCAAGCACGTGCTCGTTGACAAGCCGATGGCGACCTCGCTCGTCGAGGCCGACCGGCTGGCCGCCGCGGCGAGCGTCGCGTCCGGGTGCTTCACCGTCGTCCACCGCCTCTACTCCCCGGCCATTCAGCGCGCCCGGGCAGCAGTGCAGGCCGGGCACCTCGGTCTGATCCGGTCGGTCGACGTCGAGTGGCTGGCCAGCGACGGGCTGTCCGGCACCTCGGTGGAGCGGCCGGAGCTGGTTGCGGACCCGGCGCTCTCCGGCGGCGGGGAGATGATGAACTTCCTGGTCTACCCGATCGGCTACCTCCGCTACCTGACCGGCGCGGAGGTCGTCGAGGTCTACGCCGAGACCGGGACCTTCACCTTCGAGCCGCACCGGCGCTTCGGCGTCGAGGACCTGGCCATGCTCTCGCTGCGGCTGGAGCACGATATCGTCGCCTCGGTGACCGTGGGTCGGGTGGCGCAGGCTCCCGGCGCCGGCTCCGGCACCTCCACCCTGCGGCTGATCGGGTCGCACGGGCACCTGTCGGTTGACGAGAACCAGCCGGAGCTCGAGATCTGGAGCGCGGGGGAGCAGGCGACGCGCGGGGCACGGACGATCGGCGGCGACGCCGGCGCTCGCGCCGTGGCCCGGCTCATCGAGGAGTTCATCCACGACATCCGGAGCGGCCGCGCACCGCTCTACGGCGCCGCCGACGGCCGGGCAACGGTGGCGGCTATCGAGGCGGCCTATCGCTCGGCGGCCACGGGGATGCCGGTGCCGGTGACCCCGGTCGCTCCGGTGGCCGCCGAGCACGCGACCCACAGAGCCTGAGTCCCGGAACCGTTTGGATAGAGGGAGGTTCGTCATGTCGCCGAGTCCATTCCCGGCGCGACGCTGGCGCCGACGCCTGACCTGGTTCTCCGTGCTCGCGGCGCTGACCGTCCTGGTCGCGGCCTGCGGCGGGTCGTCCACCCCGGCTACCCAGAGCACCACGCAGGGCCCGACGCCCACCGTCGCCAGCACGGCGGCGGCGGCCGGCGCCGGCACGGCCGTGGCCGGCTCGCCGGTCGTGACCGCCTCGACCCCGGCCTCCGGCGGAGCGGCCCAGGGCACCTTCACCGGCGCCTTCGATGAGGGCCCGGGCGGCTGCCCCGAGTGCTTCAACCCGCTCACCGCGACGGCCGGCTTCACCTGGCTCGAGGAGTACTACGAGCCGCTGGTCGTCTACGACGTGAACTTCCAGAAGATGCAGGGCCAGCTGGCCACGTCGTGGGACATCTCCCCCGACGGCAAGACCTACACCTTCCACCTGCGCCCGAACGTCAAGTGGCATGACGGGCAGTCGTTCACCTCGGCCGATGTCAAGTTCACCCTCGACCTGGTCATGAACCCCGCCAGCGCGAGCTGGATGGCCTCCTACTTCACCGACATCCAGAGCGTGACCACGCCCGACCCGCTGACGGCGGTCGTCACCCTCAAGCAGCCCGACGCGGCCCTCCTCGACGGCCTGACCTTCCTGGTCATGCTGCCGCAGCACGCGCTGCAGAGCATCTCCCCGGCGAACCTGGTCAAGTCGAACTGGTGGCAGACGAACCCCATCGGCACCGGCCCGTTCAAGTGGGAGAAGTACGTCCAGGGCCAGTACGTCGAGCTGCAGGCGAACACCGACTACTGGGGCGGCGCGCCGAAGATCGCCCACCTCATCAACCGCTACTTCAAGGAGCCCGGCGCCGCCGTGCTCGCCCTGCAGTCCGGCCAGATCCAGTTCACCTACGTCACCCCGGACGTGCTCGCCACGCTCAAGACCAACGCGAACATCAAGATCCTGCAGGGGCCGTCGCAGGTGGTGAACTACCTGGGCTTCAACCTCAAGGACCCGCGCCTCAAGAACCTGCAGGTCCGCGAGGCCATCATGTACGCCATCAACCGGCCGGAGATCGTCAGCAAGCTCTTCGGCGGCGGCGCGGTCGTCGTGCCGTGCGCCTTCAACAACCCGAAGTACCTGCCGCAGAACGCCAACGACTACGCCTACAACGTCAGCAAGGCCAAGCAGCTCCTGCAGCAGGCGAACTGGAACAGCATCAAGGGGCAGCCGATCCAGGTCGTCACCTACTACACCGACCAGCTCTCGACCAACGTCCTGACCACCATGCAGCAGATGCTGGCCCAGGTCGGCATCGATATCACCATCCGCGGGGTCGACGTGCCGACCTACCGGCAGATCCTGGCCTCGGGCAACTGGACCATGATGTACGCCGGCGCCGCCAACGGCCCGGACCCGGACGTCACCCGCACTTACTTCGTCTCGACGGCGACGCCGCCCAACGGCTCGAACTACTACGGCGTCGACATCCCGCAGCTCGATACGCTGTACAACCAGGGCCGCCAGACGACCAACCTGGCCCAGCGCCCGGCCATCTACCAGCAGGTCTGCTCGGTGCTGAACCAGCAGCTGCCGTGGGGCCCGATGTGGGTGACCACGCGCTACGGCGCCGTCTCGACCAAGATCCAGGACTTCACCTGGACTCCGTCGCCGGGCGGCGGCCACTACTACCAGGGCGCGCAGGACTGGTCGATCGCGAAGTAGTCGTCCGTTTGGTCTAGCATGCGGGTGGAGCCCCGGCTCCACCCGCACGACCATCCGACCTGAGGGGAGCCCCGATGGGCCCGTACATCCAGCGGCGGCTCATCATCACGGTGCCGATCCTGGTCGCCGTCACCGCGGTCGTGTTCCTGCTGCTGCAGTTCACCCCCGGCGACCCGCTGGACGCCTACATCCCGCCGGACGTCAGCATGCCGGCGGCCCAGCGGGCGGCGCTGCGCCACGCGCTCGGCCTCGACCGTCCGCTGGTGCTGCGCTACGTCTTCTGGCTGCGCAACACCGTCGAGGGCAACCTCGGCTACCGCTCCACGAACTTCCAGCCGGTCGGCGAGGCGATCAAGATCCACATCGGCCCCACCCTGCTCCTGATGGGCACCGGCATGGTGATCGGGATCGTGATCGGCCTGATCCTGGGGGTCATCTCCGCGCTCAAGCAGTACTCGGTGCTCGACATCGTGCTGACGGTCGGGGCGTTCGGGGGCATCTCGATCCCTGCGTTCCTGGCCGGCCTGATCGGGCTCTACGTGTTCGCGGTGCTGCTGCACTGGTTCCCGGCGGGCGGGATCGCGACGCCGGGCCAGCCCTTCTCGCTCGGCGATCTGCTGCACCACCTCATCCTCCCCGCAGCCCTGCTCGCGCTGAATTACGTCGCGATCATCATGCGCTACACGCGCGCCTCGCTGCTCGAGGTGCTCGGTGAGGACTACATGCGGACGGGCCGCGCCAAGGGGCTCCGCGAGTCGACGGTGATCGTGGTCCACGGCCTCCGTAACGCGCTGCTGCCGGTCGTCACCATCATCGGGGCGCAGATCCCCAACCTGCTGGGCGGCGCCGTCTTTCTCGAGACAATCTTCTCCTGGCCGGGGATGGGGCAGCTCTACCTCGAGGGGATCGCCGCGCGCGACTACAACCTGATCATGGGGATCACCCTGATCCTCGCCGTGGCCATCCTGCTGGCCAACCTGCTGACCGACCTGGCCTACGCCGTCATCGACCCGCGCATTCGCTATGGATAGGACCGACATGAGCAGCGAGAGCGGCGTGCGCACCACATCCCATCTGCGGGGGGACGAGCCGGGCGGTGAACTGGGACGCGTCTCGCGCAGCGCGAGCCCCGTCCGGCAGGCGGTCCGCCGCTTCCGCCGGAGCCACCTGGCCATGGTCGGCGTCGTGGTCCTGGCGCTGCTCGCCCTGGCGGCCGTCTTCGCGCCGGTCGTGGCGCGGCACGACCCGAACACGATCGACCTCGGCGCGATGAGCGACGGGCCGTCGCTGGCGCACTGGCTGGGCACCGACCAGACCGGCCGCGACACCTTCGCCCGCATCGTCTACGGTGGTCGCGTCGACCTCTCGAT
>DASSZN010000192.1:0-3814 GCA_035702805.1 Thermomicrobiaceae bacterium
TCCGGCGGCGAGGCGCGCCAGCCGAGCCAGTCGCCGGAGAGGTCGACGCGCGAGACGAGGATACGCTCCGGGCAGTCACCGGCGTTGGTGAAGAAGACGGAGAGGGTGTCGCCGTCGAGGAGGAGCGCGGTGTGGCGCTGGCTTGGACCGAACAGTGTCGGCCCCTCCGCGAAGCCGGTCAGGCCGTCGCGCGAGCGGTAGAGGACGCCGGGCATGCCGAGCGCCAGCCAGCAGTCGCGCCGGCGCACGGCGCGGAAGTAGGGCCGGCCGAGCAGCTCGGCATGGGCAGTGAACCGGAGGCCGTCGGGAGACAGGGCGACCCGGGTGTGCTGCGGCGCGCTCCGTGCTCCCGGCACGACCGGTACGCTCGGCTCGTCCGACCCGTGGAAGTACATCCGGACCTCACGACGCTCCTCATCGACGTGCACGTCGGGCGAGGCGAGGTGTCCGGTGAAGCCGGAGTCGGCCAGAGGCAGCACGCCCGGCGCGTGGGTCCGCCAGGGTCCGGCCAGGTCGTCGGCATAGGCTAGCCGGATGTAGCGCCCGTCGTGGTGCGCGAAGTAGAGGTAGTAGCGGCCGAGCGGGCGCGGCAGCCACTCCGGCACCCGGATCAGCGAGGGTCCGTTGACGTTGTCGCCCATGCGGGCGTCCATGCCGAGCCAGACGATCGGGTTGGTCGCGAAGCGCTCGACACGCACGTCACCGCTCCATAAAGGCAGGGACGGCCGCTCAGCCGAGCGCGCGCAGGGCCGCGGGCAGCGCCTCCAGGTCGTCGATCCTCAGCCGGGCGCGGTCGGCACCGGGACGTGCGGCCTGGAGGTAGCCCCAGGGCCCGCGGCGCAGGAAGACGGCGGCCATGCCTGCCTCGGCCGCCGGCACCACGTCGTTGTCCACCCGGTCGCCGACGTAGGCGATCTCCCCGGGCGGCAGGCCGAGCCGGGCGGCGAGGCCGCCGAAGAAGGCCGGCGCCGGCTTGGCCGCGCCGAGCGATTCGGGCAGCGCGATCAGGTCGAGGGGCAGTCCGAGCGCGTCGAGCCAGGCGGCGGCGCGGGCGGGCTGGTTGCCGGCGGCGACGAGCCGGTAGCCGTCGCGAGCGAGCGCCTCGAGGCACGGGGCCGCGTCCGGGTAGAGGTCTTCGCGGGTGTAGCCGAAGGCGGCGCCGGCGGCGACGCGCCGCTCCCACTCGGCGCGCAGGTCGATGCCGGGCCGGAAGAGCTCGAAGACGCGCCGATGCGGCTCACCGCGGTCGATGATAACGCCGAGGGCGGCGAAGAAGGTGAAGTGCGGCACGCCGAGCCAGTCGGCCCAGCCCGCCCACTGGCGCGTCTCGTCGACCAGCGTCTCGCCGACGTCGAAACAGACTGCCCGGATCGCCATCCCCGACCTCCAGATCGATCGGCCGCGAAGACCCGAGCCGTCCCCGGCCGGCCTCACGCCCAGACCACGCGCACGAGAGCGCCGTCCGGCGAGTAGCGCGCCGCGCCGACGACCACCGGCTCCCGGCCGGCCGGGTCCCGCGCCAGGTCCTCGACCAGCCGCGGGATCACCTGGGCCGTGTTCTCGATCACGTCGAGCGCCGCGATCTCCTCAGCGGTGACCCAGGCGAGCGTCCCCTCGGCGCTCTCGGGCAGCACCGGCTCGGCGAACGTGCCGGTGAAGTAGAGGAGCACCGTCAGCGGCTCGCCGGGCCGCGCGTGCGTCAGCACCCGGCGCAGCGTGAAACCCTCGACCGCGTCCGGTTCCAGGCCCGTCTCCTCGGCCAGTTCCCGCAGCGCCGATGCCCGCAGCGTGGCGAACTCGTCCGGCTCGACCCGCCCGCCGATGCCGGTCCAGCGGTTCGGCGCGAAGCGCTTGCTCGCGGCACGCCGCAGCAACAGGTAGCGGTCATGGCAGACCAGCAGCACCATGCTGTAGGCCTCGAGCGCGTTGGGCCGCGTCACTTCCACGGGCGTTCCCTGCTCCCACGGGCGAATCCGACGGGTTGCCCCTGCCGGTATGATCAACGGGCGACCGGGCAGGCGAGCCCTCGTTGACAACGTGTACGTACACTCGGTACAGTGTATCAGCGTACCAGAGCGCGCCGTCCCCTGAACAGGGCCAGCACCGAGGGGCGAGGACGATGGCGATACCCGCGGACCCGAGCCGGCCGATGACCGAGTTGCCGTACCCCTTCCGCTCGCCGACGCCGAAGGTGCAACTGGTGCGGGCCGAGTCGGCCGAGCACCCGGTCGGGCTGACGATCGCGGCCGCCTGGTCCTGCTACGGCGCGCGCCCGTCGCGGGTCGACACCGTGCTCAAGCTGCTCGACCCGGCGCTCGACGAGCCGGGTGACGAGGTCCGCCCGGTCCGGCGCGCCCGCGCCCGGCGGCTCTACCGCGACCTGTTCGCGGCCGGCCACCACACCACCTACCAGCACGCCAACTTCGTCTTCATCCTGGACGGCGTCTCGCGCCTGGCGATCTGGTCCTTCTTCCACCACCACCCGTACTACAACTCGGAGCAGGTCTCCCAGCGCTACCGCGAGGTCAGCGGCAAGACGATGGTCGCGCCGGACCTCCCGGAGGAGCTGCGGCCGGTGTACGACGGGGCCATCGAGCGGGCGCTCGCCGGCTACCGGCGCCTGACCGAGCTGCTGACGCCGGACCTGACGGCCCGCTACGCGTCGGTCTTCCCGGCACGGGCGCGGGCGCGCGGCCCCGAGGCCGAGGAGCGGGTGCGGCGCGACGTCCAGCGCAAGGCGCAGGAGGTGGCCCGCTACGTCCTTCCGCTGGCGACGCCGGCACACCTCTACCACACCATCAACGGGCTGACGCTGCTCCGCTACTACGTGCTGGCCAACCAGCTCGACGTGCCGGGCGAGGTGCGCTACCTGGTCAACCGCATGGTGGCCGAGGTGCTGTCGATCGAGCCCGACTTCCTGGGAGCGCCGGGCGCCCCGTTGGACCTGGAGGTGCTGGCGGCCGAGGACACGCTCGAGCACCGGGCGCTGGCGGAGCTGCGGGCCAACCTCGACCAGCCGGGCGACGAGACGTTCTTCCGGGAGTTCGACGCGGAGCTCGACGGCTACGACTCGAAGCTGGTGGGCTACAACCCCGAGTCGACGCGGCTGCTGGCGAGCGCGGTGCGCGCCGTGCTCGGCCGCTCGCGGGCCGACCTGCCGGACGCCGAGGCGCTCGCGCTGGTGCTCGACCCGGCGCGCAACGGCTACCTGGGCCACCCCCTCTTCCTGGCGATGAACTCCAAGCTGATGCAGACGCTCAACCACGTCCCGTTCACCTTCCAGAAGCGGATCAGCGGGGCCGAGGAGGCGCAGAACCAGCGGCACCGCGGGACGCTCTCCTCCAGCCCGGTCCTCTCGGCGCACCTGCGGCGCGAGCCGGACGTGATCGTGCCCCACGACGTGGCGCGGCTGCCGGAGGCGCTGGCGGAGTACGAGGCGACGGTCGGGGCGCTCTGGGAGGCGAAGAACCGGCTGCTCGACGCCGGGGTGCCGGCCGAGCGAGTCCTCTACCTGCTGCCGAACGCGCACCGGGTGCGGTTTTACGAGAGCGGCACGCTCCTGACCTACTTCTGGAAGTGGGTCAAGCGCCTGTGCTTCGACGCGCAACGAGAGATCTGGGAGACGGCGCGCCAGGAGACCGAGCAGGTGTCCCGCGTGCTGCCCGAGCTCGGCCACTACGTGAGCCGGCCGCCCTGCGTGCTGCGCAGCGAGTCGGGTCAGCGCCCGTCGTGCCCCGAGGGGGAGCGCTACTGCGGCGTGCCGGTCTGGCGCGACTACGACTTCGCGACCTTCCGCGAGCGCCGCGTCCTCTGA
>DASSZN010000252.1:0-9584 GCA_035702805.1 Thermomicrobiaceae bacterium
GGCCCTGTCCGACACGATCATCGTGGCCTCGATCGACCCGGTCGGCAAGACGGTCGGCATGATGTCGATCCCGCGCGACACCCTGGTGCCCATCCCCGGCGTCGGCAACGACAAGATCAACGCCGCCTTCTCCAACGGGCAACTCTCCAGCATCACCGGTCCGGGGCTCGTGCAGGCGACCATCGAGTACGACTTCCACATCCCGATCCAGTACTACGCGCTCGTCGACTTCGCGGGCTTCGAGAAGATCGTCAACACGCTGGGCGGGGTGACGGTGGACGTGCCGGCGCCGCTCAAGGACGACCAGTACCCGGGCCAGGCGTTCAACTACACGCGGATCTACTACTCCACCGGGCTGCAGCACATGAATGGGGTGGAGGCGCTGGACTACGTGCGCACCCGCCACGACGACAACGACTTCGCGCGGGGCAACCGGCAGCGACAGGTGCTGGTGGCGCTGCGCCAGCAGGGGGTCAAACTCGACCTCCTGCCGAAGGCGCCGCAGTTGCTGTCCGAGTTCGGCAACACGGTGCAGACGGACATCCCGCCGACGGACCTGCTGCGACTGGCGACGCTGGCGACGAAGATCCACTCCGGCAGCATCAAGTCCTACTCCCTGCTGCCTGCCCTCACCGAGCAGTGGAGCCCGGGACAGCCCTACTACCTGATCCCGGACTGGGCCAAGGTGCAGCAGATCGTCGACCAGATGATCCCGCCGACTCCGACGACGCCCGCGACACCGGCCGCGAGCACGCCGGTGGTGGAGCGACCGGACCTGGGGGCGGCGGTCATGGTGGAGAACGGGACGTTCGTCAACAAGCTGGCGGCACACTCGGCAACCAAGCTCCAGAGCGCGGGCTTCTCCAACGTGTCAACGGCGGAGGCGCAGAACGCCGGGCAGTACCCGACCTCACAGGTCATCAGCTACAGCCCGAACCTGGCGACGGCGCGGCTGGTGGCGCAGACGCTGGGGCTGCCGGGCTCGGCGGTGGTGACGGGAGACCCCGCCAAGGCCAACGGCTACGCCGTGGTCGCCATCCTCGGCAACGACGCGCCGAACACGAACACCCTGGCCAGCCCCTGATCCGAACCGGGGCGTCGCGGCCTGTCGAGCAGGAGAGCGCGAAACGTGTCCGCGGCCACCCGGCGATCCAGCGCTGGCATGGCCCCTGCTCGAACGCCCCTGCAACCCGGAGGCGCGATCCGGTCCCGCTCGGTCCTCCCGACCCGGGGGATCACGCGCCACCGCGAGGATCCACGCCTCACGCGCGGACCGGGGGAAAGGAACCACCCATGACCACGACGCCTCACGAAGCCGGGAGCAGCGACGCGCAGAGCGACGAGACGCAGGCGGACATGATCAGCCGGGTGGGCTCGGTCGTGATCGACTGGCCGCGCTCGGCCGGCTACTTCGGCGGCATCGCCGTCGCGGTGAGCCTGGGGCTGATCGAGCCGCCGCTCGGCGTCTTCATCGCCGCGGTCCCGTTCTTCAAGCTGCTCAACCACCCGCGTGCCTCGCGCCCGATCAAGGTCGCCACCCACTTCCTCGACGGCATGGCCACGCCGGTCGGCGGCGGCGTCAAGTCGACCATCTGGCGCGAGACCGGACCCAGCCGCCCCGGCGTGATGAGCGAGGCTCGCCAACTGGCCGACCAGTTCAAGGCCCGGCGGCGCCAGCAGCCCGCGAACGGCGCCGTCGCCGGGCGGGGCGCGGAAGGCCGCTGAGGGCGGACGAGTCCGCTCCGCTACCCGGGCCGGCGAGACTGCCGCGACGTCCCCGGCACCTGCCCCGCGGAGGCGACGGGGGGACTCGTATGGAAACCGTCGTACCCGCCGTGCGTCCTCACCATAGCGGGATAGCTGGCCGGCTCGCGCGAAAGCGCCGCCGGCGGGCCAAGGGAGCGCGGAGGAGGACGCGATGGCGATGAGACGGGCCACTATGCTGATCGGTGCCGTCGTCCTGGCAGCGGGGCTGGTCGGCTGCGGCGGGCCGAGCGCGACGACGCCGACCTCGACGCCCGGTATGGCCGCGACCACGACTACGGGCACGAGCACGGCCCCGGCCGGCGCGACCGCCGCGGCCACGGCAACCGCCACGACCCCGCCTATTACCCCGGCTGCCACCAGCACCCCGCCGGCAAGCCCCGTCGCCGCCAGCGCCCTGACGATCGACGGCACCCGCGTCGTCCAGGTCGCCGTCGCCGGTCCGAGCCAGAACCTGGTCTACGCCGCGACCGCGTCGGGCCTCTACCGCCGCTCGGGCAGCGGGGCGTGGGCCCTGGTGTCGAGCCGGCCGGTGACCGGCCAGTTGCTGGTCGACCCGAGCAACTCCGACGTGCTGTACCAGGGGGACCACGCGCCGTGCGCGCGGGGCGGCGCGACGGTCGCCTTTCAGAAGAGCGTCGACGGCGGCAAGACCTGGCAGATGCTGCCCGGCGGCCAGGACGTGCGCCCCTGGGTGGTCGACCCGGCCAACCCCGCGCGGATCTACGGCGACAAGTGCCAGCTCGCCATCAGCACCGACGGCGGCCAGAGCTGGACGACGAGCCCGGTCGTGCCGAGCTTCGACGTCTCGAGCATGGCGCTGACCGGGAGCACGCTCGAGGTGATCGCCACCTCGGAGGGTGGCACGAGCCGGCTGGTGCCGGTCGATGTCTCCACGCCGGGACGGGCAGTCGCCGGCACGACGCAGCTCGAGTTCTGGGGCGGCGGCGCCGTCGTCGCGAGCGGCGGGCGGCTGGTGGTCGGCGAGCCGCGCGGCGTGCATGTCAGCACCGACGGCGGCCGGACCTGGAGCTTCAGCCGCGCCGGTCTGGAGAAGGTGACCGTCTCGGTGGACGTGTTGAGCACGCCGCTCCCACAGAGCGAGATCTCGCAGGGGTTCGGCATCTTCGCGCTGGCCGCCGACCCCGTCCGACCCGACACGATGTTCGCCGGGACGATCCACGGCCTGTACCGCAGTGCCGATGGGGGAAAGACGTGGCAGCCGGTCGGAGCGATCGCTCCGGTCCGCGTCCGCACTCTCGCGATGGCGAGCGATGGCGCCCAGCTCTACGTCACGACCGACGAGGGGGTGACCCTGCTCACCAACCCGTGACGCCCGGTGCTCATCTCAGTCGTCGGTGGGCGGCGCGGGCGGCAGCCGGACGGTGAAGGTGCTGCCGGGCGCCGGGCCGCTCTCGACGCGGATCGAGCCGCCGTGGTAGTCGACCACGACGCGGCTGACGGCGAGGCCAAGACCGAGCCCTTTGGCGCTGGCCTCACGGGCACGGCTGCCCCGGAAGTACGGCTCGAAGATGCGCTCCTGCTCCTCGAGCGGGACCCCGATCCCCACGTCCACGATGTCCACCCGCGCTCCGCGGTCGTCCCGAACGGCGCGCACCTCGACGGTCCCGCCGTCGGGCGAGTAGGCGAGCGCGTTGACGATGAGGTTGACGAAGACCTGCTCCATCTGCCGCGCGTCGTGGACGACGACCAGTGGCTCGTCGGCGTGGAGGGCGATCGTGTGCCGCTCGGTGCTGATCGTGCGCTCGGCGCGCCGGACCGCGTTGCGCAGGGCGACGGTCAGATCGGCAGGCGCGATGCTGAGGGCGAAGATGCCGCGCTCGATGCGGCTCATGTCCTGCAGGTTCTGCAGCAGCGCGGTCATCGTGTCGACCAGGTGGAGCGCGATCGCCAGCCGGTCGCTGACGCGGCGGTAGTCGCCCTTCTGGACGCCGATGGCGGCGAGCTGGACGTTCCCGCGCAGCGCGGTGAGCGGGGTGCGTAGCTCGTGGCCCAGCAGGCCGATCAGGTTCGCCTGCAGCGGGGCCGTGGTGTCACCGCGGAGGCGGGCGACGTCGATCTCCGCGGCCACGGCGCGGGCGAGCAGGGTGCCCAGCGCCAGCTCGGACTCGCCGAGACGGCGGCGGCTGAGGAGCCCGAGGACGCCGAGAGGCCGGTCGTCCCGCACCAGGGGAAAGCCGACGAAGGTGGCGCGCGTCACCATCCCGGCCGCGAGCTCGGGGAGCGCCTCGGCGATGATGGCGCTCGCGCCGACCTGGGTCGGCTGAGGGGCGCGGGCGATGGCGCCCAGTGCCGACCCGCGCAGCTCGACGGTGCGCCACTCGGCGGCCGGCGTCTCGAGTTCCCCGGCCCAGGCGTGCCGGCGCAGAGTGGCTCCGGCCTGATCGAGCAGCCAGAGGCCCGCACCGTGCAGCAACTCCGCCTCGACGAGGGCGGCGACCGCGACCCGTGGCAGATCGGCAATGTGGGAGCCCAAGACGGCGCGGCTGGTCGTCTCGATCGCCGCCGCAAACGACGCCGATGGATTGGCCGGCACGTTCTCGAGCCGTCGCTCCCCGTGATCCACCTCGTCCATGTCCCGATGCTCGGCCACGGTCTCTCCCCAGGCGTCCCAGAACAATCCCCTCGGCCACGAACTCGCCAGGCCCGCGGGCGAGTTCAGGTCGACCACCCCGCGCTGGGTGATGCAACCCTGATGCCACAGCGTTAGCCCTGAGGCCGGGCCGGGGGAGTACCGGAGGTCCTGAATTTTTCGGTCGGGTCCGTCGTCGCCGGCTACGGTACCTGCCGACCCAGCGCCTCCACCGCCTCGGGCGTGAGGTGCGCGACGACCTGGTCGGCGGCGGCCAGCCACTCGGGGCGCCCCACTCGGTCGACGGCCAGGCAGCGCATGCCGGCCGCCTTCGCCGCGGCAACGCCGGCCGGGGCGTCCTCCACCACCACGCAGCGCGGCGGCGCGACCCCCAGCCGCGCCGCCGCGAGCAGGTAGGGAGCCGGGCTCGGCTTGCCGTCCGGCACCTCCTCCCCGCTCACCCGCGCGGACAAGACGGGCGCCAGACCGGCCAGATCGACGACCATGGCAATCTCGCGCTCGAGCCCGCCCGAGGCGATGGCGACGCGGTAGCCGCGCGCGGCCAGGACGCGCAGGGTGTCGACGCCGTCCGGGAAGAGGTGCACCTCGGCCGGGAAGCGGCGGGCGAAGGCCGTGGCCTTCTCTTTCAGGAGCGCCTCGAGATCCAGTGGGCGATCGGCGCGCGCCCGCAGGTAGTCGGCGAGGCCGGTGCGGTCGGTCTTGCCGAGGAGGAAGCGCGCGTAGTCCTCCGCCGTCGCCGGGGGCAGGCCGTGCGCGGCAAGCACGTCGTCGAGCGCCGCGGCGTGGACCCCCTCGCTGTCGGCGAGCACCCCGTCCATGTCGAAGAGCACCGCCTCGAGCACGTCCCCTCCTGACCGGCGACCCCCGTCGCGTGGTAGTCGTTGACAGACGGCCGGCGGGCCGCTACCAAGGGTGACGTGTGATGCAGGGAGCGCCGGGCCGCGGCCGCATTCTCGCACGGGAGGCGGCCGGCCGGGCCGGTCAGGAAGGAGCCAGCCGGATGGCCGGGATGTCGGCATGGGAGCGGGTGGAAGCGGCACTGGCCGGGGAGGCGCCCGATCGGGCGCCGGTGAGCCTCTGGCGCCACTTCCCCAACCAGGATCAGACCGCGGAGGCGCTGGCCGACGTGAGCGTCGACTGGCAGCGCCGCTTCGACTTCGACTTCGTCAAGCTGATGCCGCCCGGCGACTACGCCACCATCGACTGGGGCGCCGAGAGCGAGTACCGGGGCAGCCCGGGTGGGACCCGGCAGACGACACGCTTCCCGGTAACGACCGTCGACGACTGGCGCCGCATCCGTCAGGTGCCGATCGACCGGGGCCGCAACCGCGAGGTGATCGAGGCGGCGCGGCTGGTCAACGAGCGCCTTGGCGGCAGCGTGCCGGTGCTGCAGACGATCTTCAGCCCGCTCACGGTAGCCATGAAACTCTCCGACGGCGCGGTGATCGGTCACCTGCGCGAGCGTCCCGAGGTGGTGCATGAGGCGCTCGAGGCGATCGCCGCGGTGACCGCCGCCATGCTGGCGGTGTCGCTGGAGCGCGGCGCGAGCGGCATCTTCTTCGCCACCCAGTGCGCGTCGACCGACCTGCTCACGCCGGAGGAGTACCGCGCGTTCGGCACGCGCTACGACCTCCCGGTGCTGGAGGGGGCGGCCGCCTCGCGCTTCACCCTGCTGCACATCCACGGCGACCACGTCATGTTCGACGAGCTCATGGGCTACCCGGTCCAGGCGCTCAACTGGCACGACCAGCGCACGCCGCCGTCGCTCGCCGAGGGGGAGGCCCGGAGCGGCAAGTGCGTGGTCGGGGGGATCGACGAGAAGGCCGTGGTGACCATGGCGCCGCGCGCGGCCGCGGACCAGGCCCGCGACGCGGTCGAGGCGCTCAACGGGCGCCACGTGATGGTCGCTCCGGGCTGCGTCATCCCCGTGGCGACGCCGGAGGCCAACGTCCGGGCGATCGTCGACGCCGTGCGCGGCTGAGCGGCTGAGTGCCGGGCACGACAATCGGCCGGCGGGGACCCGAGAAATTCTGGGGACATAGAGGCCATCGCGGAATGCCGGGGGCGGCCGTGCCGCCCCCGGCAGGATCAGTCTACCCAACAGCCCGCGCCAACGCGCCGGCGGGTTGCGCCCGTCGGCACGCTCGATCGGCGCTCGCCGCTCCTGACGCGCCCTCAGCCGACCTCGGGCCGCGGCTCCTCGAGGCCGACCGCGGACCCCGCGCGCTGGGCCGCCAGGGCGTCGGCGAGCGGCGAGTGCGAGGGCATCAGGACCGAGGCGAAGGCCGCCACCACGCTGACGCCGCAGGAGATCAGGAAGGCGGTGTGCAGTCCGTTCAGGAAAGTGTGGAGCGCCGTCGCGTCCTGGCCCATGCCGCCGCCGTAGATGAAGACCTTCATCATCACGTTCTGCGGGATCCGGGCCAGCACCAGCGGGAACGCGATCGCGATGCTCAGCATCTGGCCGGTGTTGGCCAGCATCATTCGGATACCGGCGGCCATCCCTCGCTGGTGCGGCCCGACCGAGCTCATGATCACGTTGGTGTTCGGTGAGCTGAAGAAGCCGGAGCCGCCGCCCATTACCGCCATGAAGACCGCGATCTCCCAGAACGGCGTGCGGTCGGTGATGGTGGCCAGCCCGGCGAGCCCGAGCGCCGAGACGACCAGGCCGAGTGTCCCGAGGACGCGGGCGCCGTGGTGGTCGGAGAGGTAGCCGCTCACGGGACCGATCGCCATGAAGGCCAGACCGAACGGGGCCATCATCAGGCCGGCGGTGAGCGGGTCCTTCCCGTAGGGCCCCTGCAGGAAGAAGATGAGCAGGAAGAGGACGGCTCCGCGGGCGACGCCGTTGAGCAGGTTGCTGAGGTTCGCGAAGGCGAACAGCCGGTCGCGGAAGAGGCGCACGTTGAGCATCGGCTGGGTGACGCGCAGCTCGGTGAGGAAGAAGGCGACCAGCCCGACCGCGCCGATCACGAGGAAGGCATCGATCACGCTCTGGCCCCAGACCGGGAAGGAGATCAGGCTGAGGGCCATCAGGATCGAGCCGAGGCCGATTACGAAGGTGATGCTGCCCAGCCAGTCGAAGCGCTGGCTGGCCGGACGGGCCACCGGCTCGCGCAGCCGGCGGATGCCCCAGTACGTGCCGAAGAGGCCGAGCGGGACGTTCGCCAGGAAGACCCAGCGCCAGGAGAGCGCGGTCAGCAGGCCGCCGACGACGGGCCCGAGGACGAAGCCGGCCGCGGCCGCGATCTGGTTGACGCCGAGCCCCAGGCCGACCCGGCCGCGGCGGAAGGCGTCGGTCACGATCGCGGTGCTGTTCGCCACCACCAACGCGCCGCCGACGCCCTGGATCATGCGGAAGACGAGCACGTCGACGCCGTGGAACTGCGCCTGGCCGAGCCCGGCGAGCAGCGAGCCGAGGGTGAAGACGGCGAAGCCGGCGTTGTAGAGGGTTCTGCGGCCGACCATGTCGGCCAGCCTGCCGACGAGCGGCACGGTCGCGGTGGTGACCAGCAGGTAGCCGAGCAGGATCCACATGATGGTCAGGAAGCTGGCGTGCAGCTCGACCAGGATGTTCGGCAGCGCGATCAGCAGCGCCGAGCCCTGCAGCGCCGCCAGCAGCGCGCCGAGCGTGGTGACCGACAGGGCCACCCACTCGTAGCCGGAAGGCTGTTCCGATTCCGCCTCAGGCGCCGGTGTCGTCTGCTGCCCTGCCCGCACGTCGTTCCTCCTCTAACACCCGGCGCAGCTGTTCGAGCCGCTGCCGCTCTTCCTGGCGGACCGCCTCGACCTGCCCGAGCTTTCGCTCCACGATGCCCAGCCGGCGCTCGGCCAGCGCGATCGCGTCGCAGAGGACGCGGGCCCGCTCTGCCGGGTCGCTCGTGCCGTGGTAGCGGCTGCGCAGCTGGCCGCGCACGTCGTCAGCGTCGAGCAACTCGGCGATCTCGGCCAGCGAGAAGCCGATCACCTCGCGCAGGCGCTTGATCTCGCGCAGCCGCTGGACATCGCTCGCGTCGAACAGGCGGCTCGAGCCCTTGACCCGCACGGCCGGCCGCAGCAGGCCGACCTCCTCGTAGTAGCGGATGGCGCGGGCCGTCAGGCCGACCTCCTCGGCGACTCCTCCGATGGTGCGGAGGCGCTCTCCGGCGGCAGGCTCGTCTGCTGGTGTGCCGTCACGCTGGTCCATCACGGCGCGAAGTCTAGCGCGATCTTCCGCGCGCGTCAACCATTTACGTGAACGTTAGATCGTTGCCGCCAAAAGGACCGGGCCGGCCGCGATGGCGGTCCGGCCCGGCGTGGACTCGCGCGTGAGCGCGGCGCCGCGGTCAGGGCAACGTGAGCTTGACCGTCGGCGTCCCGCTCGGCAGGCTCAGCGCCGGCCTGGTCGGCGTCGGCGATGGGGTGGGAGACGGCATCGGGGACGGCGTCGCGGTCGGCGACGGCGTGGCCGTCGGGGCCGGCGTGGGTGTCGGCACCGACGCCGGCGTGACCGTGGGCACCGGCGTTGGCGTGACCGTGGGCACCGGCGTTGGCGTCGGCGTTGGTGACGGCGCCGGAATCGGGGTTGGCGACGGCGTGGCCGTCGACGTGCTCGACTTCACCGTCTGCACGGTCGGTGTCGGGGAGGGCGTCGGTGACGGGGTCGGCGTCGGTGTGGCCGTCGACGTGGTCGCCGCCGTAGCACCCGGCGTCGGTGATGGGGTCGGTGACGGCGTCGGGGAGGGCGTCGGCGACGGGGTTGCGGTCGGAGTCGCGGCCGACGTGCGCGGCGTCGGCGACGGGGTCGGGGTTGGCGTCGGCCTGGTGGTCGGCTTCGGGGACGGCGTGGCGGCCGGCGATGCCGGCGGCGCCGGCTGGATCGCGGCGGCCTGGATCACCGGCGCGACCGTGATGGCCGGCGTCGGGCTGTTGTAGACCGGCGACGGGACCACCGTCGGCGGCATCGCCGTCTGGCCGGCGAAGATGGCAGCGTAGTAGCCGTACCACGCCATCACCCGCGCCACGTACTGGGCCGTGCACGTCCCGAACACGTCGCAGCCCTGCCCGAAGTAGCTCGCCGCCGCCGCCTGCAGCGTCCCCCCACCGTTCAGCGTCCCCGCGATGTAGCGCGCTCCCGCCAGGATGTTCGTCGCCGGGTCCAGCCACTGCGCCTGGGGCACCCCGAACGCGCTCAACTCCGCCGGCATGACCTGCATCAGCCCCTGGG
>DASSZN010000352.1:0-24267 GCA_035702805.1 Thermomicrobiaceae bacterium
TTCGCAACCAGGCGAGGGCGTCGACGGCCTCATGCGCCCGGTCGCGCAGAGTTCGCTCGCGCCAGTCGCCGCCGGAGCCGCCGATCCCCGGCTTGTCCCAGGAGAGGACGGCCAGCCCGGCACCGAGGAACGTGTCGCGGATCGGCGGGAAGTAGCCGTCGCTGTCGCGGTCGGCCGGTCCCGAGCCCTGCAGCATGACGATGGCCGGGTGCGGTCCCTGGCCGGCCGGCCGGTGGAGCGTGCCGGCCAGGCTGACGCCGTCGCCGACAAACCGGATGTCTTCGGTCGTGGTCATGATCCCGGGCCCTCCAGACGATCCCGAGCGTGGTCCGTCGGGCGACCGTACCGTACCGGAGCCGCCGGGGCAAGCGGGCGCGTCGGCGGCGTGCGCGGATCAGCGGTTGGGGTGGCGCAGCGGACGGGCCCAGCGGTAGCCGACGGAGACCTCGTCGAGCCAGAGCAGCCCGGCGTCGACGCTTGCGGTCTGGCTCACCGCGACCTCCAGCGCGAGGTGGGCGGCCGGGATGCGCCGGGCGGCCTCCGGCGCGGTGTACCAGGGGCTGTCGTCGCTCTCCGGCTGCACCCACAGGTCGGGATGCGCCGACAGGTAGTCACCCAGTCGCACGGTAGGCCTCTCGATGAGGTGGGCGACCGCGCGTCCCCGTGCGCCGGTGTCCACCATCGCCATGTCCAGTGTCATGGCCAGTCTGCCACGGTTCGACTCCGTCCGGCGTTACAGAACCGTTACAGTCCGGCGCCCCGTGGCCGGATGCTCCCGCCGTGCCCGACAGGTCACCGCTGACTGACACGAAGCTGCCACCGCGACGCGCCGGTTACCGGCGCGCCTGTCACGGCGGGCAGGATAGGCTGCGGTTGGGGTCTGGACGTACGGGCATGCGGTGGCGGCCCGTCGTCCGGGCCCGCTGTGCCGTGCGGAGGAGGTGGCGATGCGGCGCGGATGGCTGCTGCGTGGCGGGATCGCACTCGTGGTGCTGGTCCTGGCGATCCAGCTGGTGCCCTACGGGCGGAGCCGCCTCAACCCCCCGTCACCCAGGAGCCGTTCTGGCACAGCTCCCAGACCCGCCAGCTGGCGGCGCAGGCCCGCTTCGACTGCCACAGCGACCAGGCGGTCTGGCCCTGGCACACCAGCGTCGCGCCCTTTCCCTGGCTGGCTCAGAGCGACGTCGACAGGGGACGTGCCCGCCTGAACTTCTCCGAGTGGAACCGGCAGTACCGCGCCGCCGGCGAGGCGGGACGTCAGGTGCAGTCGGGGGAGATGCCTCCGTCGATCTACCTGCTGATGCATCCGGGGGCGCACCTGACGGCGGCCAGGCAGCAGGCGCTCATCCAGGGGCTCCAGGCGACCCTGGGCAGCCAGAACGCGTCTCCGCTAGCTCGCACCGCGCGTCGGTCGGGCAGCACGGCGCTCACTCCGCCGCCGATGCCGCCTCGTCGGGCGGCCGGTGTGGCAGCCGAACCGTGAACGCGCTGCCGCGCCCCGGCTCGCTCACGAATGTCAACGTTCCTCCGTGCTGCTCGACGATCTGGCGGGCGATGAAGAGGCCGAGCCCCGTTCCCTCGAAGGCCTCGGCCCCACTGCCGCGCTCGAACGGCTGGAAGAGCCGCCCCTGATCGGCGGGGTCGATGCCAACCCCCTCGTCCCAGATGACCAGCTCGGCGTCATCGGCCTGCGGCCGCACGGTGACCCGGATCCGGCCGCCGTCGGGTGAGTACTTGACGGCATTGCCAACCAGGTTGGCCAGCACCTGGTCGAGCCGCACCGGATCCCACAGGCCGGTGACCGGACCGGGCGCCTCGACGACAAACCGGTGCGGGTGCCGAGCCTCCGGGCCCTCTTCATCGGCAAAGCGCCCCATTACCTCGTGGGCCAGCGAGACCAGGTCGACCGGCTCCCGGCGGAGCGCCAGACGTCCGGCCTGCAGGCGCGAGACGTCGACCAGGTCCCGGACCAGGAGGTCGAGCCGGGAGACGGCTCGCGACAGCCGGGAGATCGCGGTGGACAGCCGCTCGGGATCGTGCGGGCCGCGGGCAAGGAAGCGCTCGACGAGCTGAGCCTGGCCCTTGACCGCCGTCAGGGGCGTGCGCAGCTCGTGCGCGGCGATCGAGAGGAAGTGCTCACGCGCGCGGAGGGCATCCTGCGCCTGGGTGTACAGGCGCGCGTTCTCGATCGCCAGCGCCGCGATGTCGGCCAGGTCCTGGACGAAGGCGCGCTCCTCTGCGGTGTAGGGCGGCTGGTCGGCCGCGCGGACGACCGAGATCGTCCCGATCGCGCGGCCGGCCACGCGCAGCGGGGCGATGAACATCCCGTGGCCGCCGTAGCGGTCGTGGTAGGCGCGGTACTCGGGGCGGGTCTGGCGCAGCATGTCCTCCTCGCGCGCGGCCGGCACGTGCATTCCCTCGCCGGTCGCGAAGATGCCGACGCTGAGCCCCTCGTCGACCTGCTGAGGCGTTCCGGCCAGCAGCGTATAGAGGAAGTCGCGCTCCTCGGGGACGGGATGCTCGACGGCGACGGTCTCGAGCCAGCGGCCGTCGCCAGAGATGAGACGCACGACCACCGCGTCGCCGGTGAGCTCGGAGACGGAGCGGGTGATGCTCGCGAGGACCGCTTCACGGTCCAGACGTGCCTCGGCCACCGCCCGCAGCGCGCGGGCGCGGGCGGCCGTTCGGGCGGCGCCCTGCTCGGCGCGGCGCACGAGCCGGCCGTTGTCGATGGCCAGCGCCGCGATGTCGGCCAGGTTCCGGCCGGTCGCGACGTCGTCGTCGGTGAAGCGGCGGGATGCCGCCACCAGGGCCAGTGTGAGCGCGCCGAGGGTGCGCCCGCGCGCGACCAACGGCACGGTGATCGCCCCGGTGATGCCGGCACGCTGAACCAGGTCCCGCTGCGGACCGTGGGGCATGGCCGCCACCATCTCGGCGCTCAGGTTGGCGTAGATCGTGGGTTCCCCAGTCCGCAGCACCTGGGCGATCCCCTCGGTGTCCGCCGCATTGGCCGGTGGGAGGCGCCGTGCCGCGTCGGCCAGCGACTGCCAGGCCGGGTCGGCCACCGCGACCGCCACCCGCCGGAGCTCGCCCGCCTCGTCTTGCAGGTCGACGGCGCACCAGTCGCCGAGCACCGGCGTGGCAAGCTCGGCGACCTGCTGCAGGACGGCCTCGTCGTCGAGGCTCGCTGCCAGCAGCCGGCTCGCCTCGGCCAGCACGGCCTGTCTCCGCTCGGCCTGCTCGGCTGCGGCTCGCGCCCGCCGCTCGGCGTCGTAGAGGCGGACCCGGTCGAGGGCCAGGGCGACCTGCCGGCCGAGCGAGAGGAGCAGATCGAGGTCGTCCGTGCCAAATGCTCGCGGCTCGGCGAAGCCGAGCCGAATGGCCCCCATCACGCGACCGTTGAGCAGGAGCGGGATGGCGACCAGCGCGCGGTCTCCCGCGAATGCCTGCTCGTCGGCCAGGCGGGGATAGCGCGAGACGATCTCCTCGCGGGAGGTGATCACGACGGGCCGCTCTTCCCGAACGGCTTCGACCATCGGCCCGTCGGCGTCGAGCGGCAGCCGGCGCAGCGCGTGCAGGGTGGGGTCGGGCGTGCCGGTGGTTCCGAGCAACTCGAGCGCCGTGCCGTCCTCCGAGATGCAGGTGAGTGCGGCGCGGCGCGCGCCGAGCGCGGGAACGACCCGCTCGAGCACGACGGCCGCGACGTCGACGCGGGACATCGGCTGCGCGAGCGCGGCGGTCAGGTCACGCGCCCGTGCCTCGGCATCGTGGGCCAGCGCGTGGGCCACCGCCAGCGCGGCCCGGCGGGCCAGGTCCTCGGCCAGTGCCAGATCCTCGGCGTCGTAGGGCCGGCCGCCGGTCGAGCGGATGAGGGTGATCACCCCGAGCGTGCGGCCGCGAGCCAGCAGCGGCACGATGATAACCGAGGCGACGCCGGCCTCCAGCAGCAACTGCAGGTGCTCGGCGCTCGTCGCCACCTGCTCGAGCATGCGCGCGTCGACCCGCGGGAAGAGCGCCGACTCCCCGCTGCGGAGAAATCGCGAGGTGAATCCGGGACCGGCGAGGTCGAGCGTGAAGGGCAGGCTGGCCTCACGGGCCCACGCGGCCCGCCCGGGATCGGCGTGCTCGACCGCGAGCCGCCGCGGCGCGTGCAGCCCGGCCACCACGTCGACGATGCACCAGTCGGCCAGGCGCGGCACGACCAGCCTGGCGAGTCGCCGCAGCGCCCACTCGTAGTCGAGGGAGTCGTTCAGCAGGGCGCTCGCCTCGGCGAGAAAGCGCAGGCTCTCCTCGGCGCGACGCTCGCTGGTGATGTCGCGGAAGCGACTGACCGCGAGCGCCACGCGTCCGTTCGGGTCCTGGAGGGCCCCGGCGGTGACGCTGACCCAGCGCTCTTCGCCGGTCGACGGCATGCGGCAGCGCAGGACCAGTTCGGGTGGCGCCGCGCCGGCCAGCGCCACGGCGGCCGGCAGATCCCGCGCCGTGAGCGGCCGACCGCCCGCGTCCATCGGCTCGACCTCGGCGAGCACCCGAGCCACGGAGGTTCCGATGAGCGCATCCGGCGAGAGACGGCCGAAGAAGGCCGCGGCGGTGGCGTTGGCATAGATGATCTGCTCCGACGCATCGTGCACGACGACGGCATCGGCGACGGCGTCGAGCGCCCGCATGGCCAGTTCGAGCGCTCCGTTGCCCGTCGGGCGGGCCAGCACCCACTCTTCGCCTGGATCCGACGGTGACTCCGGCGCGGGGCCGGCAATGGGTCGCCGTCCGGCTGACGCCTCCATGGGTCTCTCCGTTTCCGGATTGCGGTGCCGACTTGGTTCGCCCGTGCGGGGATTGTAGCGGGCACGCAGCCCAATGGGTACCCAGGGGGAGCCAGGCTGCGCCACTCCCGACCTGGCTACTCCAGCGTCCGGCGCATCTCGTCGTACTGCTCGCGCGTGATCTCGCCACGGGCGTAGCGCTCGCGCAGGATCGCCAGCGCCCGGTCTTCCGCGGGCCGGGGCGGGGGCGTCGGTCGGGTTCCACCGGTGCGGCCAAGCAGCCAGATGACGCAGGCGACCAGCAACACGACGAAGGCGAACCAGAGGCCGGTCCGCGCGATCCACCACCAGGACGCGAAGCCCGGGTGGACGAATCCCCAGCGAAACATGGACGTGCTGCCTCCTCACGGGTTCGGGTCCGGGAGCGAACGGGCGCCCCTGCGCGCCGGCGCGGTGCTCACCTGCAATCTTACTTGACCGAATATTGAGGAACGCGCGAGTAGGACTTGACCCGTGGCGCCAACGCTACAGGTGGTGGGACCGGTGGCATCGACCGGCCGCGCCGACAGGAGAGGAAAGGAGCAGGACGATGATGGGCTGGTACGGCTGGAACGGCATGGGGGTCAACGGCTGGGTCGGGATGCTGGCGATGCTGGTGTTCTGGTTCGGATTGCTCGCGCTGGTGGTGTGGGCGATCAGCCGCGCCACCGGCGGACGCGGGCCGTCCGTGCCGGTGGGGCCGCGCGAGGACACGGCGCAGCGGATCCTGGCCGAGCGCTTCGCCCGCGGCGAGATCACGGAGGAGGAGTACCGCACCGCGAAGGACGTGCTGGGCGGCTCGTCTCGCTGAGGGCCGGTAGCGCGGGGCCAGGGAAAGGAGCGACGGATGCGACGGTCGGTCGGGTTGATGATCGGTGGCGTGCTGGTGGTGGGCCTGCTCGGGCTGGCGGTTGCTCTGCCGGTGGCCGCGCGCGGGATGTGGGGCCTCGGGCTCGGACCGAGCCGCACGGTCGCCACGCCGGGCGCAACGGTCACGATGGCGCAGGCGCGCGACCGGGCCACGCGATATCTGAGTCAGGTTGGCCTCGGTAACCTCGAGGCCGGCCCGGTGATGCAGTTCTCCAACCAGTTCTACGTCGCGGTGGTGGACCCGGCGACCGGCTCCGGCGCGCTCGAGCTACGGGTGAGCCTGGACGGGCAGGTCGTCTGGCCCGAGCCGACCATGACCTGGAACACGCAGTACAACCCGATGTTCGGCTCAGCCGGGCCGGCCCCGCGCGGCTACGGGATGATGGGTGAGTACGGCAGCGGATCCGGCGCCGACGGCTACGGGTACGGGATGATGGGTGGCTCCGGCGCGTACGGGAACGCGGGCGACGGGGACGGCATGATGGGCGGTGTCTGGGGCAATGGCTACCAGCCCGGCGCGGGCAGCCCGCTTGCGACCCCGCTGACGTCCGACACCGCGCTCACGCGGGCGCAGGCATGGCTCGCCCAGAACCAGCCGGGCGTGACCGCGGCCGACCCGACCGCCTTCCCCGGCTACTTCACCTTCCACACGCTCGCGGGCGGCAAGATCACCGGCCTGATCTCGGTCCAGGCGTCCACCGGCGCCGTCTGGCAGCATGGCTGGGCTGGCGGATTCGTGGCGATGGACGCCGGAACCAACTGACCTTCAGCCCTCCCAGGGGCGCCGTCCCCACCCGGACGATCCCGGGTGGGGACGGTCGTGCTCGCCGGTCGTGGCCGGGGTGGCCAGCATCGCGACGAAGCCCGCCGCTGGGTCCCACCCCTCCAGGACGCGCGGCCTTGCTGGCGGGTCGGCGTCCGGGGACCAGAGCACGCTCGCACGGACGCGCCGGACCACCAGCCCCGCGGCCCCGACGAGGGATACGAGTTCCCCGGACGTGAAGAAGCGTGCCTCCCGGTAATACGGATGGCCGGACGCGGCCAGCGCGCGATAGTGGCGGCCCCATGGACCGTCGGCCGGGACCACGCCGAGCACGACCCCGCCCCCCGGGGCGAGCGCCCGTCGCGTCTCGCGGAATACCGTGGACGGGTCGCGGGTGAAGCAGAGCGTCATGACGAGGAGCACCGTGCCGACCGAGCCGGTCCGGAGCGGCAGCGCCTCCCCGACACCGACCATGGCGCGAACGCCATGCCCCTGGGCCAGGCGGAGCGGAGCCCTCGCCGGGTCGAGGCCGATCGTCACGCCGAGCGCGGAGGCGAAGCGCCCGCTGCCGACCCCCACCTCCAGGCGCGGCCCGGGGAGTTCGTCGACGAGTGGGCGCAGCGTGGCCGACTCCTCCGCGAACAGGGCCGCTCCGCGCGCCGTGTCGTACCAGGCGTCGTACCGCGGCGCATCCCGCTCGAAGATGCTCACCGTGACGGCACTGTGTGGCCGTGGGTTGCCCGCGTGCTCGGGCCGTGCTGGTGCTCGGACGTCCGGCCCGTCTCATCTCCGGCCGCCACGGGGACGCCCGCCTCCGCGAGTGCCGCGAGGATCGCCGCCGGCCGGTAGCCGAACACCGTCCGGTCTCCGACCACCAGCAGCGGCGTGCCGAAGATGCCGGTCTCGGCGAGTGCGCGCGCCGCGCCCGCGTCGTGGCTGACGTGCTGCTCGCAGAAGGCGACCCCGTGCTCGCGGAGGATCCGCCGGACGCGCCCGCACTCGGCGGAGCCCGCTTCGGTGAAAAGGACGACCGATGGCACGCCCATGTCCGCCTCCTTCTGACCTCGCGGCCCCGCGCGACGGTGACAATCGGCGGTCCGGGTTGCCGCCCTGGGCCGCAACCGATGACCGCTCCAGCGTAACGCCCCCGGCGTTGCAGCCCGGTGACACCCGGTCCGCCGTCGTGGCACCTGCGTCACAGTTCCGGCCGACCGGATCGCGGTCAGGCGTGGACGCCGGGCAGGAAGACGGTCGGATCCGCCACCAGCAGCGGGCTCTGGGCGCGGAAGGTCTCGGCGTAGCGCACCCCGACCAGCCGGCCCATGTGGGCGTCCTCCGCCTCGTAGAGCTCGAGCAGCCGGTCCCCCTCGTCGACCTTGAAGATGGAGCGGTACTCGGCCAGTGCCGCCTGCTTGCGGTCGTAGACCTCCGAGACGTCGACCGCGAAGGCGAAGTCGCTCCAGGCCGGTTCCATCTTGCAGTGGGGGAAGAAGAGGCGGCCGACCTCCCAGGGCTCGGTGTCGGCCAGCGCCTCACCGCCCGGGACGCGGTCCCAGTGCTTGAGCCGGGCGTAGAAGACGGCGGCACGGACGATCGGCTCCATGGCGGCGTGGTCGGGATGGACGCAGGCGGCCGAGGTGGAGAAGACGAAGCCCGGGCGCAGTTGGCGAATGGTCCGGGCGACCGCCAGGCGGATCTCGACCGTGTCCCGGATCATGCGATCCTGGAAGTCGAGGAAGATGCGGTCGACGCCCAGGATGTCGGCGGCCCGCCGCGCCTGCTCGACGCGCACGCCGGCCGGGTCGAAGTCGGACGGCTCGCCGTCGCAGAGGTCCACGAAGACGCCGCGGAGCCCCCGCCGCGTCAGGGTGACGACGGTGCCGCCCATCTGCACCTCGGCGTCGTCGGGGTGGGCGGAGATGACCATGAAGTCGATGTCCGGGCGGGTCATGTGCTGCTCACTTCCTGGTGGTGCGGCGGCCCCCTACGGCAGGGTCTTGAGGTAGGCGAGGAGGTCGGCCATCTCGGTGTCGGACATCTGCCAGCGCGGCATCGTCGGGTCGAGCGGCATCCCCTCGGCGTCAATGCCGGTCGTGACGGCGCGGGCGATCCCGGCGTCGGTGTAGGTGGGGCCGCGCGAGCCGTCGGGCTCGAGCATCCCCCTGGGATCGGTCAGGTTGGCATGGCTGATGTTGGGCGCGGTGAAGGCCGGTGTGGTCAGCCCCTGGCCGGTTGGGCCGTGGCAGACGGCGCAGCCGGCGCTCCCCATCATGCTCCCCATCATGCCGGGAAATCCGGCCGTGGAGCGGGGGATCGGCTGGCCCTGCGGCCCGGCCCCCGTCTGGAAGATCCGCTCGCCCGCGGTGACGCTGCCGACCGGGGTCGCGGACGGCGTGATCACGACCCCGGTCGGGCTCGCCGCGGCGACGGGAGTGGCGGCGACGGCGGTCGCGGTCGTGACCGTCGTCGTGGCCGGGGCTGTGGTCGGCGTGCCAGCCGCGACGGCTGGGGTCGGTGACGCGGACGCGGCCGCACCGGTGCCAGTCGTCGGCGCCGCGGTCGGTACGGACGCCACGCCGCCGCAGCCGGCCACGATGCCAGCCAGGGCCAGCAGCGCGACGACGAGCACCGGCCGACGCATCACCTGACTCGCTCGAGGGTGGCGCGCTCGCGGCATGGGATCCCTCGCTACTCCAACGTCCGGCGCATCTGCTCGTACTGCGCGGCGTCGATCTCGCCGCGGGCGAAGCGCTCGCGCAGGATGGTGAGCGCCCGGTCGTCGCCGTCGGCCGTCGCCTGCCGGCCCCGGCTCTGACGCACGAGCCAGACGACGAGCAGGGCGATCCCCGCGATGACGACGGCCCAGAACGCGAGCATGACGATGCCCCACCACGAACTGGCGCCGTAGCCGTAGCCCATCATGCCGGGTCCCCAGGGGTACATGGCGGTTTCCTCTCCGATGGTCGCTGGTCGCGCGCCGGTCGAGCCCGAGAGCCGCGGCGCGCCGTCCCCGGTCCCACCATAGGCGTGCCGGGTTGCAGAGCCGCATCAGACCCCGCAGCCGGCATCTCAAGTTCGTGACAGTCTGGCCGCGTGCGGCGTCCGCGCCGTTGCCGACCTTGACAGCAGATACCGGCGCGGGCCATCATAGAGTTCGACAGTTGTCTAACTATCGAAGGAAGCATGATGGGCGAGGCGGAGCTGCGCGAGTTGGTCGAGACGTACAAGGCGCTGGCCGACGAGACGCGGCTGCGCCTGCTCGGGTTGGTCGCCGAGCGGCCACACACCGGCAAGGAGCTGGCCGAGGCGCTCGGCGTCACGGCGCCGGTCGTGTCCCACCACGTGGAGAAGCTCAAGCGCGCCGGGCTGCTCCGCGAGTTGCGCGAGGGGCGGGCGCGCGTCTACGGGCTCAACCGGGAGACGCTTGCCCGGCTGGGGCGGGCGCAGCTGGAGCAGAGCGCGGTCGAGGCTGAGCCGGCTGGGGACCGCGTCCTGCGGGATTTCTTCGACGGCGAGCGGCTCCGATCGATCCCGGCGCAGCGCAAGAAGCGCGTGGTCGTGCTGCGCGAGCTGCTGCGGCGCTACTTCGCGGCGGACGAGGAGTACCCCGAGCGCGAGGTCAACGATCGGCTGCGGCGCGCCCACGATGACGTGGCGACGCTGCGCCGGGAGCTGGTCATGTACGGCTTTCTGGAGCGTGAGCACGGGGTCTACCGGGTCGTCGAGCGCCCGCCGACCTATAGTCGCCAGGTGGCGCAGGAGATCGGGACCCCGGCCGACGAGCGGTGACCGCCGGCTGAGGGTAGCCCGCCGCGCGTCAGATCCCCTCGGTGTTCATCAGCACCACGCGCCAGCCGTCGGGGTCCGCGACGGTGACGCCGCGCCCCTCCCAGTACGGGTTCTCCGGCGGGACGGGGTGGTGGCCGAGCTCGGCCAGGCGCGCCGCGATCCGGTCGATCGCCGCCCGGTCCGGCACGTAGAAGACGAGCAGATTGTCGTCGGTCGGGGCGGGGCACGGACTTCCCGCCTCGTGCTGGGTGAACTCGAGGTGGTAGGACTTGTCCGGCAGGCCGATCATCACGCCGCGGTAGCCGAGGTGCCCCTCGCCGCCGAAGGAGTCGACGACCGGGAGGCCGAGGCCGTCGTGGTAAAAGCGCACGACCTCGTCGAGCCGGTCGGTCGGGCGCGCGATCCGGACCTGCACCGCGGGGAGCCCTTCGGGCCAGCTCACGGTCATCGCCGGCCCCCGTTCTCGACGGCGACTGCCTCGCCCAGCACGAAGCGGTGGATGGCCTCGGCGACGCCGTCCTCGTCGTGCCCGCGCACCACCGCGTCGGCCCGCGCCCGCACGTGGGCCGGGGCGTTGCCCATCGCCACGCCGATGCCGGCCGCCTCCAGCAGCGGTAGGTCGTTCTCACCGTCGCCGACCGCCACGACCTCGTCCATGGTGATGCCGAGGTCGCCGGCCAGCAGCGTCACCCCGCTCGCCTTGCTCACCCCCGGCATATGCAGGTTCGCCGCCCAGTGCGGTGGGTCTGCCTCCCAGCCGAGCGGGCCGGTGTGGAACACCGCGACGCCGAGGTCGATCAGGTCCGCCGTGATCGCGCGCAGCGTCGGCTCCGGACCGAAGAGGTCCACCGTCAGCACGTCTGGCACTCCCGGCAGGTCCGCCCGGGCGACGCGCTCGACCTCGTTGCGCCGCGGCCGGGTGAAGGCGTCGACGTAGGGCGCGGCATCGAGCGGGGGATCGGCCACCACGATCCGCTCGCCCTGGCGTGGCCCCTGCAGCAGCACCGGCGCCAGCCGCCCGGCCGCGGCGCGCTCGGCGACCGCCGCCAGCATGGCCGGGCTGAACGGCGCCTCGTTGAGCGGGGTGAGGTCGCGCGTGCTCCAGACGAGCGCGCCGTTGTAGAGCACCAGCGGGACCTCGATGCCCAGTTGCTCGACGAAGGGCCGCGTCGAGCGCCAGCGCCGGCCGGTCGCCAGGGCCACCTCGACCCCGTGGGCGCGGGCCTCGGCGATCGCCGCGTGGACCACCGGCGTGACGATGTCCGTAGGGTCGAGTAGCGTGCCGTCGATGTCGAGCACCAGCAGCCGAACCATGGTTCCTCCCCACGTGGCGACGTCGCGGCGCCTTCCAGCCGGCTCGTATCGTACACGCTGCGCCGTCGCGATCCGTGAAGCCGGCTTCACACGTTGACAGGGCGTCGCGGAGCCGGTATGCAGGCGCCAGCGGCCGGACGGTACGGCCCGGCGGTACGGGAATCGGCCAGACATAACCCGCACGAGAGGGATGAGGGAGCGCATGGCGAAGTGGCGTACGGTCGAGCTCGGGCGCATGAGCTGGGAGGAGGTCGCCGAGGTCATCCCCGAGCGGCCAGTCATCCTGCTGCCGATCGGCACGGTCGAGCAGCACGGTCCGCACCTGCCGGTCAACGCCGACAACATGGTCGCCCACTTCGTGGCGACCCACGCCGCCGACCGGACGAACGCGCTGGTGGCGCCGGCCATCAACTACGGCTGCTCCGCCGTCTTCCGCCGCTTCCCGGGCACCATCCCGGTGCGCCAGGAGACGCTCGCCGCCGTGCTGCGCGACGTCTGCGAGTCGCTCGTCGCCCAGGGCTTCCGCCGCATCGTCTTCGTCGACAACCACGGCGGCAACGAGGGGGCCTGCGAGCAGGTCGCCCGCGAGTTGAAGGCGGCTCACGGCATCGTCATCGGCAGCATCTACCCCTGGAACCTCGGCTACGGCCTGATGCGCGACACCTACGAGGACGTGACCTCCGCCTACGGCCACGGCGCAGAGCCCGAGACGTCGGCCATGCTGGCCATGTTCCCCGAGGATGTGTCCCGCGAGCGCATGGCGTCCGGCGGCTACCAGCCGTTTGCCGGTTGGCAGCCCCAGACCTACGCGAAGGTGACCGTGCCCGGCCAGCCGGTCGCCGGCACCGTCTACCTCGACAGCGACGAGGTGGCGCCCAACGGCGTCACCGGCAGCCAGCGCGAGACGTCGGCCGAGCGCGGCCGGCTCTGGATCGAGCGGGTCGTCGGGTTCGCGGTAGACTTCATCCGGCACTACGACGCCGTCACCGCCGACGCCGGCTGGGCGCAGATTCCCGCCGACATCGGCACCGTCCCGCCGCGCCGCGCGGGCGCGTGACCGGAGATGCTCGCGCTCGACACCGTTCGGGCCGAATGCCGTCTGGTGATGTAGGGGCGCGATGAATCGCGCCCAGTTCGCCCCAACCGACCGAGCATGCGTGTCGGGCAACCGCCGCGGCACCAGGAGCGAAGGGAGCAGCGACATGGACACCCTGAGGATCGCCGTCCTGCAGGTGAACTCCCGCGACGACAAGACGAAGAACCTGGACGTGGCGCTCGACCTCGTCGACCGCGCCGCCGCGGCCGGGGCGGACCTGACGGTGCTGCCCGAATACGTCGACTTCCTGGGCCGCAAGGAGCCGGGCATCGCCGCCGCCGAGCCGATCCCGGGTCCGACCAGCCAGGCCATGGCCGCGAAGGCCCGCCAGCACGGTCTCTGGCTGCTCGGCGGCTCGATCCGCGAGACCGGCCCCGATCCCCAGCACATCTACAACACGAGCCTCCTCTTCGACCGCTCGGGCGACATCGTCGCGAAGTACCGCAAGATCCACCTCTTCGACGTCGAGATCGCCGGCAACGTCAGCGCGATGGAGTCGGCCAGCGTCGCGCCCGGCTGCGAGGTCGTCACCGCCGAGATCGAGGGGCACGCCGTCGGCCTCTCGATCTGCTACGACCTGCGCTTCCCCGAGCTCTACCGGCTGCTGGCGCTGCGCGGCGCCGAGATCCTCTTCGTCCCGGCCGCCTTCACCCTCTACACCGGCAAGGACCACTGGGAGGTCCTTTTGCGAGCGCGGGCGATCGAGAACCAGTGCTTCGTCGTGGCCGCCGCGCAGATCGGCAAGCACGACCCGGACGCCGCCTGCTACGGCCGCAGCATGATCATCGATCCCTGGGGCACCGTGCTGGCGACGGCGCCGGATGCCGTCGGCCTGGCCATCGCCGAGGTCGACTTCGCCCAGCTGCGCCGCGTCCGGGAGCAGGTACCGTCGCTGGCCAACCGCCGCGCGGAGGTCTACGCCGCGGCGCGCGAGCGCGAGCTCAGTCCCGCCGACGACTAGCGGGCGGTCTGGTCGGCAACCTCGACAGCGCGCACCCGCGGGCCGCCTCTCAGGGCGGCCCGACCCGTCGGCTCCCGGTCCGCGGCTGGACTTCCCGCCGCTCGCGGCATCGGCTCGCCAACGAGCCGCGGAACTGCCGCTTCCCGGCCGGAGTCGTCGATGCCGGGTAACCGGGGAACGCGCCGCTTTCCCCGCGCCGCACCGAGCGCTACGATGCCGGCTCTTCAGTATGGTCGGCAACCCGGGAGCCCGGCGTGGCTCCCGGTACCGACCGGGCAGGCTGCTCGACGACGGGGAGGTGCGCGGATGAGGGGCACGGCCAGGCAGGACCTGAGCTTCGACTGGCGCGACATCCGCCTGGCCGGAACGCTGCATCTGCCCGCGTCACCGCCGCCCCACCCGGGCGTGCTCATGCTGCAGGGCTCCGGTCCGGCCGACCGCGAGAGCGGTGGCTACTTCCCGCCGATCCGCGATGCGTTCCTCGATCGCGGCATCGCCGCGTTCTCGTTCGACAAGCCGGGCATTGGCGGCTCGTCGGGGGACTGGCGCGACTACGACCTGGCCGACCGGACCGACCAGGCGGTCGCCGCGATCGCCCTGCTTCGCCGGCATCCCGACGTGGACGCCGAGCGGGTCGGCGTGTGGGGCCAGAGCCAGGGTGGTTGGCTCGTCCAGATGCTCGCCGCTCACGTGCCCGACCTCGCCTTCGCCATCGCCAACTCGGGCGCCGCGATCGGCGTGGAAGCGCAGGATCTGGCCAACTGCGAGCACTCGATGCGCGCGGCGCGAAGCTCCGAGGACGACATCGAGTCCGCGCTGGCCTTCATTCGGGCAGTGCATTCCGCGGCACGACGCGGCGACGCGTTCGACGTCGTCGAGCTGCAGGTCCTGCGGCCGATGCGGTCCAGACCCTGGCATGGCCTGGGCCTGGTGCCGTACGAGGATCTGGTGGATACGGCTGACTGGAGCCTGGCCTGTCGTTTCGTCCGGGAGCAGTACGACCCGGCCGAGACGCTCGAGCTGGTGCGCTGCCCCTTCCTGGCCATCTTCGGCGCGCTCGATACCCTGGTCCCGGCCTGGGAGAGCGCCATGATCTACGACCGCGCGCTTCGAACAGCCGGGAATCGGGATGCGACCATCGTCGTCTTCCCGCTGGGGAACCATCGCATCCTGATGGAGGGCACCGGGGAGTTCGCGGGCGGCTACCTGGATCTGCTGGCGGACTGGGCCGCGCGACGCGTCACCATCCGGTAGCAGGCCGACCACTTCTGGCAGGCGCCCCGGCGTGCCGCTCTGGCGCGCTCGGCCCGCATCGTCTATATCTGACGCCGGACTCGACCGGCTGGATGATGGGAGGGCGAGCGTGGCGACTACTCCGAGGCTATTCCTGACCCGGCACCGGACCGCAGCCGGCCCGGAGCACGCGCGCTGGGCCCTCAACGGCCGCTACCTGCCGGCCGACCTCACCCTGAGCCTGCTCCTCGAACTGCCGGCGCGCGCGGTCGCCGACCTTCTGGCAGCGTTGCCAGAGGGGCCGCGGGCCGACGACGGCGACCGGCTGGCGCCGGTCGAGCCGCTCCACGAGGTCTGGGCCGCTGGCGTCACCTACCTGCGCAGCCGCGACGCGCGCCGGGCGGAGTCCACCGTCGCCGACATCTACGAGAAGGTCTACGACGCCGAGCGCCCGGAGGTCTTCCTGACCGCCACCGGCTGGCGCGTCGTCGGCGACGGCATGCCGGTGCGCATCCGCCGCGACAGCACCTGGGATGTGCCCGAGCCGGAGCTGGTGGTCGTGCTGAACCAGGCCATGGAGGTGGTCGGCTACTGCGCCGGCAACGACATGTCCTCCCGCTCGATCGAGGGAGAGAACCCGCTCTACCTGCCCCAGGCCAAGGTCTACGACGGCTCCTGCGCCCTCGGCCCCGGCATCCTGCTCGCCGGTGCCGACGAGCTGCGCGACCTGACGATCACCCTCGCCATCCGGCGCGGCGACGCGACGGCCTTCCAGGGGGAGACCAGCACCGCCCAGATGAAGCGCGGCGTCGCGGAGCTGGCGGAGTGCCTGGGCCGCGAGACCAGCTTCCCCCAGGGCGCCTTCCTGATGACCGGCACCGGCCTGGTGCCTCCGGAGGACTTCACGCTCCAGCCCGGCGACGTGGTCCGTGTGACCGTCGGCGACCTGACGCTCGTCAACCCGGTCGCGCGGTAGCGAGCGGTACCCGCCCCAGTTCGGAGGAGGACCCACCCATGCCCGTCACCATCACCGAGGTCGTCGCCCACGACGTCCGTTTCCCGACGTCGCGCACCCTCGACGGCTCCGACGCCACCCACCCGGACCCCGACTACTCCGCCGCCTACGTCGAGCTGCGCACCGACGCCGCGGGCCTGGCCAGCGCCGGCTTCACCTTCACCATCGGCCGGGGCAACGAGGTCGTCGTCGCCGCCATCCACGCGCTCGCGCCCCTCGTCGTCGGCCGCACGCTGGAGGCGATCCGGGACGACATGGCGGGCTTCTGGTACGCCCTGACGGGCGAGAGCCAGCTGCGCTGGATCGGGCCGGAGAAGGGGGCCATCCACCTGGCCACCGCCGCCATCGTCAACGCCGTGTGGGACCTGTGGGCCAGGGTCGAGGGCCAGCCGCTCTGGAAGCTCCTGGTCGACCTCAGCCCCGAAGAGTTGATCGCCTGCGTCCCCTTCAGGTACATCACCGACGCGATCACGCCCGACGAGGCGCTCGGCCTGCTGCGGCGCAACGCCCCCGGCAAGGCGGCGCGCGAGGCGGAGATGCTGCGCGACGGCTACCCGGCCTATACCACCTCGGCCGGCTGGCTCGGCTACCCGGACGAGAAGATCCGCCGCCTCTGCGAGGAGGGGGTCGCCGCCGGCTGGACGCACTTCAAGATGAAGGTCGGCGCCAGCCTCGCCGACGACGTGCGCCGGGCCGCCATCATTCGCGAGGCGATCGGCCCAGAGCGGAAGCTGATGATGGACGCCAACCAGCACTGGGACGTCGGGGAGGCGATCGCCGCCATGCGGGAACTGGCGCGCTTCGACCCCTGGTGGATCGAGGAGCCGACCAGTCCCGACGACGTCCTCGGCCACGCCGCGATCGCCCGCGCCGTCGCGCCGGTGCGCGTCGCCACCGGCGAGCATTGCCAGAATAGGGTCATGTTCAAGCAGTTCATGCAGGCGGAAGCGCTGCACTTCTGCCAGGTCGACGGCGCTCGGCTGGGCGGGGTCAACGAGGTGCTCGCCGTGCTGCTGATGGCGGCGAAGTTCGGTGTGCCGGTCTGCCCGCACGCGGGCGGCGTTGGGCTGTGCGAGTACGTCCAGCACCTGTCGATCTTCGACTACGTCTGCGTCAGCGCCTCGCTCGAGGACCGCATCATCGAGTACGTGGACCACCTGCACGAGCACTTCGTGACCCCGGTGGTGGTCCGCGGCGGCCGCTACCTGCCGCCGACGGCGCCGGGCTACAGCGCGGAGATGCATGCCGAGTCGCTGGCCGAGTTCGCCTACCCGGGCGGCCCGGCCTGGGCGCGGTAGCGCACGGTCGCCCCGAGACCAAATGGCGGGGGCGCGACGGAGTCGCGCCCCTTTCGGTCACGTTCGAATCTCGATCGGCTCCGTCACGTCGCGCGACGGCCCCGGCTTCGCTCGCTGCCGGGCTCTATTCGCCGGCGATCTCGCGCACCCTGGCCAGCGCCGCGTCGGCGTTCGGCAGGTCACGCCCCTCCGGCACCTCGGCGTAGACCACCTTCCCGGAGCGGTCAACCACGAAGAGCGCCCGCCGGGAGATGCTGTAGGGGTCGTCCGGGTCGCGCTTGACGCCGTAGGCTGTCATCGCCTGGCGGTTGAAGTCGCTCAGCAGCGGGAAGGTGAACCCCTCCGCCGCCGCCCAGACGCCCGCCGCGAACGGCGAGTCCGCGCTGATCCCGAATGCCTCCGCACCCAATCGATGAAACTCATCGATCCTGTCCTGCATGTCGGACATCTGGTTGCGTCAGCCGCCGGTGAAGGCGAAGAAGTAGAAGCCGAGGACCGCGATCTTCTCCTTGACGACCTCGCTGAGCGTCACCTGCTCCCGGTTGCTGGAGGTCAGGGTGAAGTCGGGCGCCTGCTGGCCGACCTCGACTGGCATCGGCAGATCCCTTCCGCTCGTCCTCCTGCCGCGCCGCAGCCGGAGGCTGTAGGTGGTCCGATGGCGCCATTCTAGCCCACCTGCCCATCGATCCGACGCGCGAGCGGTGTTCCGAGGTCCTGCGTCACGCCGGCCGGACGCGGCGGGTTAGCGCTCCCGTCGCGGAATGCCGCGCACCGCGCGGCGGTTGGTGTAGCATAGGCTGTTGTCATAGCCGGGTGCCGGGCCATGGCTGGAGATGGAGGAGGGGGTTCGTGCGCCTCTACAACACGCTGACCGGGCGCGACGAGGAGTTCACGCCACTCGACGGGCAGACCGTCAGGATGTACGTCTGCGGCATCACGCCCTACGATACGACCCACATGGGCCACGCCATGACCTACCTGACCTTCGACGTGATCAACCGCTACTGCCAGTACCTCGGCTGGCGCGTCAAGTACGTCCAGAACGTCACCGACATCGACGACGACATCATTCGCAAGGCGCGCGAGCTCGGCGAGTCCTGGGACCGCCTGGGCGACCGCTGCATCCGGCAGTTCCAGGAGGACCTCAACGGCCTCAACGTCCTGCCGCCGGCCGTCTATCCGCGCGCGACCGAGGAGATCCCCGGGATCGTCGACATGGTGGAGTCCCTGGTCGAGCAGGGGATGGCCTACCCCGTCGAGGGCAACGTCTACTTCCGCACCGCGAGCGACCCCGACTACGGGCACCTCTCCCGCTGCGATGTCCCGGGCATGATCGAGCTCTCCGCCCAGCGCGGCGCCAACCCGGAGGACCCCCGCAAAGAGAACCCGCTCGACTTCATCCTGTGGCAGGCGATGCAGCCCGGCGAGCCGCACTGGCCCAGCCCGTGGGGACCGGGCCGCCCCGGCTGGCACATCGAGTGCAGCGCCATGTCGATGCGCTACCTCGGCCCGCAGGTCGACATCCACGGCGGCGGCTCCGACCTCGTCTACCCGCACCACGAGAGCGAGATCGCGCAGTCCGAGGGCTTCACCCACGAGACCCCCTTCGCCCACTTCTGGGTCCATACCGCCATGGTCCGTTACCAGGGTGAGAAGATGAGCAAGTCGCTCGGCAACCTCGTCCTGGTGCGCGACGTGCTGCGCGACCACACGCCGGACGCGCTGCGCCTCTACCTGCACAGCCACCACTACCGCGAGACCTGGGAGTACGAGGACGATGGGCCGGCCCGCTTCGAGCCGACCGTCGACCTGCTGCGCCGGGCCGTCCGGGCTCGCGGCGGTAACGGCATGTCGCTCAACCTCGAGCCGCTCCTGCACGACTTCTTCGCCGCGATCGACAACGACCTCGACACGCCGACGGCCGTCGGCGTGCTGCGCGAGATGGCCTACCGGCTGTCCGAGGCGGCGGAGCAGGGGCAGGACGTCGAGGACGCGCGGGCCATGCTGCGCCGCGCCGCCTCGATCTTCGGGCTCCACAGCACCCGCTGACTCACGCGTCTCCCCATGGTTACGGCGATGGGAGGAACACTCTCCTCCCGTCGCCGTGGACGCGGGACGTGGGGACGGCAGGCATGCTGGACCGTCGCCCCTCGCGGGCGAAACGCGCTCCTGCGTACCTCTCATGTGGCTCGATGGACGGTCACGGCAGGTAGATTGGCCGGCTGAGGTGCGGCTCGAGCGCTTTCTGGACGCCCACGGGGCGAAGCTCTGGATCCAGTTCCCCGACGACGATGACCACTGGTACTCGGTCGCGGCGGCGCGCTGCCGCATCCCGCCCGCGCACCTCGACATCGACGTGCTGGTGACCAGGGCGCCCGGGCTCGACACCGGCGCCCTCTGGATCGACGAGCTGGCGACGGGGTACCGCTGGGCGCTCACGCACGACCACCCGGATCCCTTCCGGCCGCACCCCTGCCCGTGGCCGCCGCTCGCGCAGCGGGTGGGCTGACGGGCCGCCGTCGCCGGGGCTCAGTGGCCGGGCCATGCCACGGCTGCCATCCGCCCCGGGTGGCAGCCACGTAGCTTCGCTGAACCGGAACGGCGCGGCTACCGCTGGCTCTCGCGCCGTACCAGACCGACCACGTGCTCGGCCACCTCGTCGGTGCTGGCCCGGCCGCCCAGGTCCGGCGGCAGGACCGTCCCCTCCCCGGTCGTCGCCTCGACCGCTCGCATCACCCGTGCGGCGGCGTTCGGCTGGCCCAGGTGCTCCAGCATCATCGCCCCGGCCCAGATCGCCCCCAGGGGATCGGCCAGCCCCTGCCCGGCGATATCCGGCGCGCTGCCGTGGATAGGCTCGAAGAGGGAGGGCAGCGCCGGGTCGACCGTCAGGTTGGCGCTCGGGGCCAGCCCCAGGCTCCCCATCAGCGCCCCGCCCAGGTCGGTCAGGATGTCGGCGAACAGGTTGCTCGCCACCACCGTGTCGAAGCGCTCCGGCGCCCGCACCATCAGCGCCGCCGCCGCGTCCACCAGCAGCGAGCGCAACTCGACGTCGGGGTAGTCGCGCGCCACCTCGTTGACCACGTCGTCCCAGAAGACCATGCCGTACTGCTGGGCGTTGCTCTTGGTCACGCTCGTCAGGTGCTTGCGGGGCCGCTTGCGCGCCGCCTCGAAGGCGTAGCGCACGACGCGCTCGACGTTGAAGCGTGAGAAGACGGTCGACTGGATTGCCACCTCGTGCGGCGTGCCGACGTGGATGCGCCCGCCGACCCCGGCGTACTCCCCCTCGGTGTTCTCGCGCACGAAGAGCATGTCGATCTCGGCCGGCCCCTTGTCCCGCAGCGGGCCGGTCACGCCCGGCAGCAGCTTGATCGGGCGGACGTTGACGTACATGTCGAGCGACTTGCGCAGCGGCATCATCAGGCCCCAGAGGGTCACGTGGTCGGGGATGCGCGGCGGGTCGCCGACGGCGCCCAGGTAGATGGCGTCGACGCCCTTGAGGGTCTCGATCCCGTCCGGTGGCATCATCGCGCCGGTCTCGCGGTAGAAGTCGCTGCCCCAGGGCAGGTCCTTCCACTCCAGGCGCGCCTCGCCGGCGACCGCCGCCTCGAGCACTCGCTGCCCCGCCGGGATGACCTCCTTGCCGATGCCGTCCCCGGCGATCACCGCGATGCGGTACGACTCCATCCCGCGCTCCTCTTCCTCATGCGAATGCGACCGGCACCCGGACGACGGGCTGTCGTCCCGCCGGGCAGCCGGGCGAGACCGAAACGCGCCAGGGCGTCTCCGCCGGCCGCCCGCGATGCGCGGGCTCCGCCCGGGCTCAGCCCCGCGAGCCACCCTGCCGCCCGGTGTCCACGTCCGCGGGGGCCGCGCCGGTCGCCTCCTCCGCCCCGGTCCGCGGGCCGGTCTGCCCCACCTTGAGCTGCACCAGCGTCGGCGGGAAGAGCAGGTCCAGCGTCCAGTCGAAGGTCACCCGCAGCCGCTTCTCCCAGCGCGGCAGTTGGGCCAGATAGTAGGTCCGCCACAGCCACCAGGCAACGAATCCGGAGAAGGTCATGCCGAAGGCGTCCACCGCCGCCGAGCGGTGGCCGAGCGCCACCATCTGACCGCGCGTGCGGTAGGCGATCGGCTCGAGGCTCTCGCCCTGGAGCCGGGCGGCGATGTTATGGGCCACCACCCGCGCCTCGCGAATGGCGTGCTGGGCCGTCTGCGGGTAGGGCCGGTGGGTATACGGATCGATGACCAGTGCGTTGTCTCCCACCGCCCATACGTTGGGGAATTCTCGCGTGCTCAGGTAGTCGTCGACCCGGATCTGGCCCCGCTCGTCGTGCGACAGTGGTAGGTCGCGCACCAGCGGGTTGGGCTGCACCCCGACCGAGCCGACGATCGTCTCGGTCTCGATCGTCGTCCCGTCGTCCAGGTGCACGGCCGTGGGCTCGACCCGCGTCACCCGCCGGTTGAGCAGGATCTCGACGCCGCGGTCCCGCAGCAGGCGCTCGGCGTAGCGCGCGAGGCTGGCCGGCAGGTCCGGTAGCAGGCGGTCGCCGCCGTGGACCAGCACGATGCGGAAGTCGTCCGGCTCCAGGTGCGGGTAGTGCGCGGCCGCGTCGACCATCAGGTCCCGGATCTGGGCCACCACCTCGACGCCGTTGGCGCCGCCGCCGACCACCACCACGGTCAGGATGCGCTGCTTGTCGACCGGGTGCGTCTCGATGTCCCCCTGCTCCAGCACATCGACCAGGTGGTTGCGCAGGGCGAAGGCGTGCGCCAGGCGCTGCACGTCGAAGGCGTACTCCCCCAGCCCGGGGATGCGGCTGGTGTTGGGGATGCCGCCGAGCGCGAGGACGACGTGGTCGTAAGCCAGCGTCCGCTCGCGCTGCCGATGGCGGTAGAGCCCGTGCAGGATGTCGACCGTCTGGGCGGCGAGGTCGATGCGCGTCACCTCGCCGACGTAGAGGGTCGTGCGCGGCGCCACCAGCCGGATCGGGTTGAGGATGTCGTCGGTCTCGATCGCGCCGGAGACGATCTCCGGGATCATCGGGTAGAAGACGAAGAAGTTCTCGCGGTTGACGATGTCGATCTGGGCCCGCGCGCGCCCGAGACGCTTGCGCAGCTCGAAGGCCGTGTAGACACCGGCGAAGCCGCCGCCGAGGATCAGGACGCGCGGCGCCGGCGGATCTCCCGGTCGCGACCACTCCATGCTCGACTCCCTCCCCGGTTTCACGACGTGCCGGGTCGCCCGACTCGCGCGGGCGCCGTCGCCGTCGATCCGACTCCGTGGTCCATCGGTTCACCCGGCGCCGCAAGCCCCCTGCCGCCGCTGCGGGGTGGCCGTCAGCCGGCGACGGCGAGGATCCAGCCGGTGCCGAGCACGACCGCGCAGGCGCCCAGCAGGGTGAACAGGTGGCGTTCAACCCGGCCCGGGGCCGCCCGGCGCAGCCCGAGCACGCCGAGGAGGGCGAGCAGTACGGCACCGGCCGCGCCCAGCGCCGGCAGGCGGTCCCGCGCCAGGAAGATCGCGGCCGCACCCACCGCGAGCGCCGCGACGGCCGCCGCGCACCAGCAGAGGACGAACGCGCGCGACCGGCCCAGCCGCGCCGCCAGCCCGCCGGCGCCGGCGGCGCGGTCGCTCTCGACGTCCGGCAGCGACTGGGCCAGGTGGACGGCGACGACCAGCGGCGCGCCGAGCGGGTAGAGCAGCAGGAGCCGTGGCTCGGGGCGCGCCAGGCTGTCCCACGCCCAGATCGGCACCAGCGGCAGCGCCACCAGGTAGGGCAGCCAGCTCAGCCGGGTCCGCTTCAGCCACAGGTCGTAGACCAGGCCCGAGCCGTTCGCCAGCGAGAGGAGGAGCAGCGAGCGCCGGCCGAGCAGGGCGCCGGCGACGAGCATCACGCCGAGGGCACCGAGCGCGATGCCGAGCGCGGTGCCCGCGCCGACCAGCCCGGCCGGGATGGGCTTCGACGGGTTGCCGATGGTATCGAGGTCCCGGTCGCAATACTCGTTGAGCGCGCCGACGGCGATCTGCCCGGCCAGCATCGCCGCCAGGAGCAGCCCGTAGCGGACGGGGTTGGGTCGGCCGCGACTGGCGAGCAGCCCGACGACGGCCGTCGCGCCCATGACCAGCAGGATGGCGGTCGGGTGCGGCAGTTCGAGGTAGGCCCGCACGCGGGCCCCGCACGTGGCCGTGCCGCGCATGCGACCCCTCTCCGTCACGCGTCGGATGCCGGTCCCGGTAGGCCGGTCGCACGTCGCCGGCCAGCGCGCGGTTGTCTGGCCCGGCCCGCGCGGCAGGCCGGGGCCGCGCGTTGCCCGCCGGCCGCGGGGCGGCTATACTCTCGTTAGCACTCTCGGTCCGAGAGTGCTAACGCACCGGGTCGATCGTGAAGGGACACGGGAATGAGCACCAATCGCTGGGACCCCTGGCGGGATATCGTGACCCTGCGCGAGGCGATGAACACCCTCCTCGAGGACAGCTTCGTTCGGCCGCGGGCCGGGTTGATGGCCGTCACCGGCACTATCCCGGTCGATGTCAAGGAGACCGAGGAGGAGTTCGTCGTCTACATCCCGCTGCCGGGCATCCGGCCGGGGGACGTCGAGATCTCCATCCTGGGCGACAGCCTGCGCGTCAGCGGCGAGTTCAAGGACCGCGAGCCCGAGGACGCGCGCTGGCTCGTCCGCGAGCGCCGCTTCGGCCAGTTCGAGCGCAGCTTCACCCTGCCGACGGCCGTCAGCGCCGACCAGGCGACCGCCGACTTCGACGCCGGCATCCTGATCATCCACCTGCCCAAGGCCGAGCAGGCCCGGCCCAAAACCATCCACGTTCGGGCGCAGTCGCCGGCCTCCTGATCGCCACCTCGCTGGTAGCCCACGCGGGCGGCGGGCATCTCGACCCGTCGCCCGCGCTGCTCCCGGACCGCTCCGCCTGGACGGCGCGCCCGTCGCGCGGTTCGGTGGTTCGGGGCGCAACGGCGGCGCGAGCGGTGCTATGGTAACGCGGGAGTTTGTCGCGGCGCCGTGCCAGGCATTGTGACCTAGACGGAGTACCGAAGATGCTCGACGAGCCGCCGGCCGGGTTTCCGCCCGTGCAGTCGACCGACCTCTTCCGGCTGCTGGTCGAGAGCGTGGT
>DASSZN010000195.1:0-14458 GCA_035702805.1 Thermomicrobiaceae bacterium
GTCACGGGTTGACTCCGCGGTGGGAGCGGCGGTGGCGACGGCCTCGGCGCTCGGTCTGCGGGTCGATGACGCCGTCGTGCTCCAGGACTCGAACCGGCTCGCGCTCCACCTGCGACCCTGTGACGTCCTCGCGCGGGTTGCCCCCTTGGAGCGCCAGGCGGGCGCGGCGTTTGAAGTCGAGATCGCGCGCCGGCTCGCCGCAACCGACAGCCCCGTCGCGGCACTCGAACCGCGGGTGGAGCCGCGCGTCTACGTGCGTGACGGCCACGTCATCACCCTGTGGACCTACTACGACACGGTGTCCCACGGTGACGTCGCACCGGCCGCGTATGCCCGGGCGCTCGAGCGGCTGCACGCCGGTATGCGGCACCTTGAGGTCACGGCGCCCCACTTCACGGACCGCGTCGCGGAGGCGCGGCGGCTGGTCGATGACCGAAACCAGTCCCCAGAGCTCCGGGAGGCGGACCGCGCGCTGCTGAGCACGACGTTGCGCACCGTGACATCGGCGATCGGACGACGTGGTGCCCCCGAGCAACTGCTCCACGGCGAGCCGCACCCGGGTAACGTCCTCAGGACGAGGTCCGGGCTCCTGTTCGTGGACCTGGAGACGTGTTGCCGTGGGCCGGTCGAGTTTGACGTCGCCGATGTCCCGGAGGCGGTGAGCACCTACTACCCTGACGTCGATCAAGGGCTGCTGTCCGCGTGCCGGATCCTCGTGCTGGCGATGGTCGCAGCCTGGCGTTGGGATCGTGATGATCGACTCCCGAACGGGCGGCGGATGGGGACCGAGCTGCTCACCCGGCTACGGGCAGCACTGGAACGCCATGGCCTGGATGCTCTTCCCTGATGGCTGGACGGAGCCACGCCCCGCGGGCTACCACCGGTGTCCGGGGAGCACCGCCGCGGGGGTGGACTACGCTGACGGGGCGTCGGTAGGGGCGTGCGAGACGACGTGGGAGGACGGCACGATGCAGCCGGCGGAGCTCGAGGGAACGCTCGATCGGGCGGTGGCGGCGCGGGCCGGCCAGGCGGTCGACCTGCTGGGGCGACTGGTCGGCGCGCTGAGCCTGCCGCTTGCCGAGGGGCGGCGCGACCGGCCGGAGACGGCGGTCGGCATCATGGCGACCGCGCTCGAGGGGCTGGGCACGACCGTGTCGGTTGTCCCCACCGGCCCGGAGAGCGAGACGCTGATCGCACGGCTCGGCTCCGGTCCGGTCACCGGGCCGGTCCTGGTGCTCGACGCGCACCTCGACACCGTCCCGCCGGGCGACGCCGCCGAGTGGGACGGGCTCGACCCGCTGCGGGCCCACTTCGGCGCGGCGACCTACCTGGGGGACGATCGGGTGCGGATCGCCGTTGACGGTCGGACCGTCGAGCGGACCATCCGGCGCCGGATGGGGCGCGTCTGGGAGGCGCGCGGCGGCGGCACGCGGCGGGTCGCCGTGGGGCGCGGCGCCTTCGATAACAAGGGCCCGGCGGTCGCCCAGTGGCTGACGCTGGCGGCGCTGGCAGACCTGTACCGGGAGGGTCAGCTGGCCGGCGGGCAGTTGCTGGTGATCTTCAGCACCGACGAGGAGCGCGGCGAGGCCGGCATCCGCGCGGCGGTGGAGTGGCTACGTGACGCGGGCTACCTGGAGCGGCCGCGTGCCGCGGACGGGTACCTGGCCGGCATCGACGCGATCGTGCTGGAAGGTTCCTACACCTACCTGCCGGTCGTCGGCCATCGGGGCCGCGCGTTGCTCGGCCTGCGCACGCGCGGCCGCTCGGCGCACGCGGCGACGCCGGAGCTGGGGGACAACGCGGTGGTCGCGATGGCCCGCCTGCTGGCGCGGATGGATGCGGGCTGGCCGGCGTTCGCGGCCGAGCTGGCCGGCCTCTTCGACGACGGGCTCCTCGAGCCGGCCACGGCGGCGCTGGGGACGACCATCGCCGGCGGTGGGGTCGAGCGCGTGGACGCCACCCCCGAGGGGATGGTCGTCGCGCGCGGCGGGACGAACGTGGTGCCGGACTGGTGCGAGGCGACGGTCGACCTGCGCCATCCCCGCGGCGCCGGATACCCGGACGACCTGCCGATGCTGCCGGAGCAGATCCGGGCGGCGGTGGCGAACTGGGTGGGGACGCTCGAGCCGGCGGCCCGGGTCGAGTTGCTGGGCGCGTCGCCCGCGGCGGCGGTGGGCAGGAGCGCCGCCGAGGCGATGACCGACCCGCTGGTCGCGGCGGTGCTGCGAGCGCGCTGCGCGGTGCTCGGGCTGCCGGGCTACGTCGAGACGGCGCCGGGCGGCACCAACGGCACCTCCCTTATCCACCGGGCGGCGATCCGGACGCTGGTCGAGTGCGGCCCGGGCGGCGGGCTGTCGCACCAGCCGTACGAGTTCGTCGACCTGGACGACCTGGCGGACGGGGCGCGGCTGCTCGGCCGGGTGGCACTGCCGGTGCTGGCCGGGTCGGCGGCGGGCTGAGGGGCTGGGCGGGCTTTACAGTCGGCGGAGCGACACTCTAGGCTAGGGCCATCGGGGCCGGCGGCCGCGCGGTGGCCGGTCCGCCCACGGGGTTGCGCCCGGGGGACGGGCGCACGCGACACGCGAGAGGATCGGAGCATGTCCGCGACCGTCCGCCGCATCGCCATCGACCCCTTCAAGCCGCTGATCGGGGAGGCCGAGACCGGCCACAACCGCTGGCACGAGGACATCGCGCCGGTGCTGGAGGTCGAGCCCGGCGAGCGGGTGGTGATCGAGACGCGCGATGCCTTCGACGCCCAGCTCAGCCCGCGCTCGACACATGCCGACGCCGGCAGGCTGCGGCTGGGCCCGGTGCACCCGCTGACCGGCCCGGTCTACGTCAAGGGCGCCGAGCCGGGTGACCTGCTCGAGGTCAAGCTGCTGCAGATCGACTGCGACCCGTGGGAGCGCTGGGGCTACACGGCCGAGGTGCCGGGCTTCGGCTTCCTGCGCGACGTCTTCCCCGACCCCTACCTGGTCCACTGGCACCTGGTCGGCGACTACGCGGAGTCGCCGCAGTTGCCGGGCATCCGGATCAGGTACAGTCCCTTCCCCGGCATCATTGGGCTCGCGCCCTCGCGCGAGCTGCGGGAGACCGCGACCCGGCGCGAGGCGGACGCGGCGGCACGCGGCGGCTTCGCCCTGCCGCCCGACCCGGAGGACGCGGTGCCGCCGCGCGGCCCAATCGCCGAGACCGGGCTGCGCACCATCCCGCCGCGCGAGACCGGCGGCAACACCGATATCAAGCAGCTGACGCCGGGGGTGAGCGTGCTGCTGCCGGTCTACGTGCCGGGCGCCCTCTTCTCGACCGGCGACGTCCACTTCGCCCAGGGGGACTGCGAGGCCTGCGGCACGGCGATCGAGATGCGCTCGCACGTCCACGTGGAGTTCAACATCCACCACGGCGAGGCGGCGCGGCGCAACGTGCGCAGCCTGCAGTTCTTCCGCGACGGCGACTTCACCGACCCGTCGATGGGGCTGCCACGGCGCTTCTACGCCACCACCGGCCTGTCGCTCCGCGACGACGGGGTCAACGAGGCGGAGAATCTGACGCTGTCGGCCCGCCAGGCGCTGCTGTCGATGATCGACTACCTCGGGACGCGCGGCTACGACCGGCAGCAGGCGTACGCGATCTGCAGCGTGGCGGTCGACCTGCGCGTGAGCGAGGTCGTCGACGTGCCGAACTTCATCGTCTCGGCCCTGCTGCCGCTGGACATCTTCATGTAGGCGCCCGGACGGCGCGCGACCAGCGAGCCGCGCGCCGTCCCACCTTTCGCCTCCGTGGGCCCCGACCGGCGACGGGACCCCTCGAACTGGCACGGGCCTGTTGCGGTCGCCGCTCCGACGTTGCATCCCTGCCACCGTCACGCGCTATAGAGGGAGTAGGAACCGGACCGGCGGCGCCTGCCAGGAAGTGTGACGGTCGTCGCCGGGCGGGGAGAGGGTCCGACCGTGTCCGAGCCGACCCGGGCGGGGGCGATCCGTCGCGCGGCGCGGGCGCTCCGCCGCCACGCGGCTCTCATCTGGCTGCTGGCGGTCGGCGCGCTCGTCCTCGTGTTCGTCGTCCGGCAACGCCAGGAGATCGTCAGCGTCGCCGCGACCCTGGGCAGCGCGCAGCCGGGCTGGCTGCTGGGCTCCGGGCTGCTCGAGCTGGCCGTGCTGGGGCTGATGGCCTGGATGTACCGGCTGCTGATGGGGCGGCTCGGCTACCGGCTGTCGCTGCTCGGGCTCGTCAGCGCCTACCTGCAGGGCTTCCTCGTCGGCGCGGTGATCCCCTTCGGCGGGCCGACGTCGGTCTACGTCTTCGTGCGCCGGGTCATGGACCACGGCGTGACCACGGACGACGCGCTGCTGGCCTCGGGGCTGGGGAGCCTGCTCGGCTTCGCCTCCTTCCTGCTGGTGCTGGCCCCGGCGCTCGCCGTGCTGGCGGCCGCGGACCGGCTGTCGCGTGCCCTGGTCGCCGGCGCCGGGCTGTTCGGACTCACCTTCGTCCTCCTCGTCGCGGCGGTGCTGGTGGTGCTGCGGGGACCGCCGCCGCCCGGGTGGTTCCTGGCGCAGGTCCCGGCGCGCCTGCGCCAGTTCGTCGAGCACGCGCGCGAGCACCGGCTGCTGGCGCGGGAGCTCGTCGGGCCGCTTGCCGTCTCGCTCGCCGTCGACGGGGTCGGGATGAGCATGCTCTACCTGTCGCTGCGGGCGGTCGGGGCGCGGCCGTCGTTGCTGGTGCCGCTGGCGGGCTACCAGGTCGAGATGCTCTTCAACGTGATCGCGCCGCTCTTCCAGGGGTTCGGCCTGGTCGAGGTCTCGATGACGGTGGTGCTGGCGGGGCTGGGCGTGCCCGGGGTGACGGCCGTGGCCGCGACGCTGGTCTACCGGCTGTGGGATCTCTGGCTGCCCCTCGCGCTCGGCTTCGGGATCCAGCTGCGACGGGGCGTCCCGGCCGGCAGGCGCGGCCAGGACGTCGGGCTGCCGGCGGCGAGCGCCCGGCGCGAGGACGATGCTCGCGCCGCGTCGGCGCCGACCTCCACGGTCGAGGCAGAGAGGACGACCGGTGTTCCGCCCACGTGACGGTCCGAACCTCCAGGCACGCGACTCTCCGACGATGGCACCGGCCTCCTCCGGTGAGCGTGGGGCGCTATTCGCGCCGGCCCCGGGGCTTGTGGGGCTGAGCGAGGCCGAGGCGGCGCGTCGGCACGCTCACGGTGAGGGCAACGTGGTCCCCCGAGAGGCCGGGCGGTCCTACGCGCGCATCGTCCTGCAGAACACCTTCAGCTTCATCAACACGCTCCTGTTCGCCATCGTCGCTCTGCTGCTCGTCCTCGGGCTCGTCAGCGACGCGCTCATGACCGCCAGCCTCGTGGTTCTCAGCGTCGTCCTCGGCGTGATCCAGGAGACCCGCGCCAAGCGCCAGCTGGACCGCATCGCCCTGCTGACCCGCCCGAGCGCCTGCGTCGTCCGCGACGGCCGGCAGCGCCAGGTTGACCCGAGCGCGATCGTGCGCGGCGACCTGCTGGTGGTTGGGCCCGGTGAGCAAATCCTGGTCGACGGCCGGGTGGTCGCCGCGCGTGAGCTGAGCGTCGACGAGTCGCTCCTGACCGGCGAGTCGGACGTGATCCCCAAGCGAGTGGGCGACGTGGTCCACTCCGGCAGCTTCTGCATGGCCGGCAGCGGGACCTACCAGGCCGAGCGGGTCGGCGGCGAGAGCCTGGCGCAACGCATCACGGCCCAGGCTCGCGGGTTCCGCGACGTGAAGACGCCCCTGCAGCGGGAGGTGGGGCTCGTCCTCCGGGTGACGCTCGTGCTGGTGGCCCTGCTCACGGTGCAGGTGGCGGCCGCCTACTGGCACCTCTACCATGACTTCCCGTTCCAGGAGAGCGTTCGGGAGGCGGCGGTGCTGCTGAGCCTGGTGCCCCAGGCGCTGTCCCTGATGGTCTCGGTGGACTACGCGATGGCGGCGGTGCGGATGGCGGGCAAAGGTGCGCTCATCCAGCGCATGAACGCGGTCGAGTCGACCTGCAACGTCGACGTCCTCTGCGTCGACAAGACCGGCACGCTGACCAGCAACCAGCTCGAGGTCGCGGAGATCCGACCGCTGTCCAGGCGGCTCGACCCGGCCGAGCTGCGACAGGTGCTCGGCGACTTCGGCGCCAGCACGCCGTCGGGGAATCGAACCGTCCGCACGCTCGCGGAGGTGCTCGGCGGCAGCGAGCGAGCGGTGCGCTCGGAGGTGCCGTTCTCCTCGGATCGTCAGTGGAGCGCGCTGGCGCTCGACGACGGGCCGTTGCCCGGTCTCCAGGTGCTCGGTGCGCCGGAGGTGCTCGCGCCGGCCCTGGCCGACGCTGCCGCGATCGGGTCCGTGGTCGACGATTGGACCGCGCGCGGGCTGCGGGTGCTCCTCTTCGCCTACCGGCCGGGCTTCCCGACGCCGCGGGGTCCCGAGGGGGCCTTCCGGCTGCCCGGCGGTCTGGAGCCGATCGCGCTGGTGGCGTTCAGCGACGTGCTGCGGCCGGAGGCGCAGGCGACGATCCGACGCTTCGCCGAGGCCGGCGTCGAGCTCAAGATCATCTCCGGGGACAGTCCCGACACCGTCGCCGCCCTTGCCCGGCAGGCGGGGCTCCTGCCGGAGCTGCGCACGGCAACCGGCGCGATGCTGATGGAGCTCGACCCCGCGTCGCTTGACCGCGTGGCGAAGGAGGCGACGGTCTTCGGGCGGGTGACGCCGGAGCAGAAGGCGGCGCTGGTCGCCTCGCTGCGCCGCCAGGGGCGCTACGTGGCCATGATCGGCGACGGGGTGAACGACGTGCCGTCACTCAAGCAGGCGGACCTGGCGGTGGCGATGCGGTCGGGGAGCCCGGTGGCGCGCAGCGTGGCCGACGTGGTGCTGCTGGAGGACTCGTTCGGGGCGCTGCCGGCGGCGTTCCTGGAGGGGCAGCGCGTTCGCGCCGGGATGGAGGACGTCATCTGCCTCTTCCTCGTGCGGGCGCTGGCGGCGGCGCTGGTGATCTTCGGCGCGGCGCTGGCCGGCGCCGCCTTTCCGATCACTCCCAAGCAGTACGCCCTGGTCGCGATGCTGACGGTCGGGGGACCCGTGCTCGGCGTGGCGGCCTGGGCACGCCCCGGTCGGACGCCCCGCCGGCTGGTGCGGTCGAGCAATCGGGTCGTGCTGCCGGCCTCGGTGGCGATCGCCGCGTTCTCCCTTGGCGTCTACCTGGTCTCGCTGTGGGTCTCGCACGACGTGGTCGCGGCGCAGAGCGCCCTGACGACCATGACGACGCTCTGTGGGCTCCTGCTGATCCCGTTCCTGCGGCCGCCGACGCCCGCCTGGGTGGCGGTGGACCCGCTGAGCGGCGACTGGAAGCCCACGGTCCTGGCCGGGCTGCTGGTCGGCGTCTACGGCCTGGTGCTGGGCGTGCCGGCCCTGCGCGCGTTCTACGAGCTGGAGGTTCTGCCGCCGGCCGCCTACGGGGTCATCGCTCTGTCCGCGATCGGCTGGACGGTGGCGATGCGCTTCACCTGGCGGGTCGACCTGCCGGGGCGGGTTGCCGTGCGGTGGCGGTGGCTGGGCGCGGCGCTCCACCGGACCACGCGCCGGGCGCGCCGTCCTGCCTGACCGGGGCCGCGCGGACCGGCTCAGTCCGCGCGGTGCGCCAGGTCGGCCGTGACCTCTTTCGCGCCGGCCGGCGCGGTGGACCGCTCGTCCGCGCGCTCCTCGGGCGGGTGGACGTTGCGGAAGAAGGCATAGAAGATGACGTTGCCGATCACCTGGAGGACGCCGCCGATCTCGAAGGGCAGCGCCAGCGAGATGTGCTCGAACAGGTAGCCGGCCAGCGCCGGGCTGAGGACCGAGGTGCCCTGAGACGGCACGTTCGACAGCCCGGCGAGGGTGCCGCGCTCCTCGGGCGGCGCCATGGCCATCACGAACGACTGGCGTAGCGGCATGGCCACGCGCTGGGCACACATGCGGATGAGGTAGACCGCGCCGGCCGTCCAGAAGGTCGGCGCCAGGACCATCGGGATCAGCAGCACGCCCTGGAACATGCGGCTCACCACCACCGTCCGCACCAGGCCGAGGCGCCGTGCCACCGGGGCCGCGGCCAGGATCGAGGCCAGCGTGGCCAGGTTGATGATCGTGTAGAGCAGCCCGATGGTGCCCGGTCCCGCCCCGTAGCGCCGGTAGAACCAGTAGGTGATGAACGGGCCGATGAAGCCGACGGCGAAGCCGTTGACGCTGTTGGTGACCCACAGGCGCAGCAGCAGCGCCCAGGAGGGTCGGGAGAGGCTCCAGGTGCGGGTGCCGCTCGGCCGCGGCGGCGCCTTGCGGTTGGCGATCGGCAGGCCGAGGAGCGCGGCCGTCAGCGCGAGGAGGGCCACCGCGTAGAAGGCGGGCCGGTAGGCGGCCGCTCCGTGGAGCCCGAAGTGGCCGGCCAGGTCCGGGATGGCCGCCAGCACGTTCCCCAGGATCGCGCCGAGCGCGGTGGCGAAGACCAGGCGGGCGAAGAGGGTGTTGCGTACCGTCGATGAGACGGCGTCGGTGAGGTAGGCCTGCTGAGCCGGGGCGTACGACCCGACGTTGCCGCCCCCGGCCCCGGCACCGCGGCCGAAGGACCCGATCGCCGCGCAGGCGAAGATCACGGCCACGGCGTGCGACAGCGAGAAGATGACGGCGGCGGCGGCGGTCACGAGGGGCAGCGCCACGATGAACACCTTGCGGCCGAGCCGGTCGGAGAGGACGCCGATGCTCGCGGTGAGCACGGCCGAGGTGAGCGCGGTCACGGCGAAGAGCGTGCCGAGCTTGATCGCGTCGAAGCCGATCAGCGCCAGGTAGATCGGCACGATCACCCCGGACAGGGCGGCCGTGCCGCTCATCCCGATCTGGGCCAGCAGGAGCAGGCCGACGTCGCGGATCATCCACTCCGGGCGCAGCTGGCGGCCGAGCGACCGGCGCCTCCCGGGCGCGGGCGTGGGAACGGGCACGATACTCCCCCAATCGGTCGGGCCTCTGCCGGCGCCTTCCCGGAGCCGGCGGGGCACTTCCCTTGATACTACAGTGAATTGATCGCGGAAGGACAGGGTTCCGACACGTCCCGCTCGCCGTCGGCGGCTCCGGGGTGATTGCCACGAAGGTGTGACGCCGCCCGCTTCCGTGCGCATGCGCCTGTCATGCGCCGGAGCGCACGCTGGGGTCCGGAGGCGGGTTCCAGGGACACGTTCGGCCCGCGACGAGGAGAGCGGAGATGGCGGAGATGGCAGAAGGGGCGATCGAGACGGTCGTCGTGCCGTTGGACGGGTCGGATCTGGCCGAGGCGGCGCTGCCGGTCGGCCGGGCGATCGCGGCGCGCGCCGGGGCGGCCCTGCGACTGGTCCGCGTCCTCGACCTCGGCCGGACGGCCGAGGCGCAGCGGCAGGCGGAGCAGGCGCTCTGGGAGTCGGCACGCCGCGCCGATGTCGAGGCACGGCTCAAGGTGCGGGTGGGGGATGCGGCCGAGGAGATCCTGCGCGAGGCGGCCGCCCTGCCGGCTCCGCTCGTGGTGATGACCACGCACGGCCGCTCCGGGCTGGGGCGCTGGCTGATCGGCAGCGTGGCGGATCGGGTCGTGCGCGGCGGGACGGCGCCGGTCCTGCTGCTCCGCTCCGGCGTCTCCCTCGACGGCGAGACGGGAACGCGCCGTCTGCTGGTGCCCCTCGACGGCTCGGCGCTGGCGGAGGACGCGCTGCCCATCGCGCAGGCGCTGGCCCGCGCCTTCGGCGCCGAACTCCACCTGGCCCGCGTGGCGGAGACGACCCGGCTCTTCATGCTCACCGGCACGACCGACGCGCCCGTTCCCGACAACGTGATGGAGGAGCTCGTGGCCGGCCTGGAGGACGACGCGAGCGCGTACCTCGCGGGTGTCATCGAGCGGCTCGCGTCCGCCGGGGTGGCGGTGCGGGCAGCAGTGCTGAGCGGGGTGCCGGTCGACGCGCTGCTGACCTACGTGGACCGCCATGCGATCGAGCTGGTGGTGCTGGCCACGCACGGGCGGGGTGGGTTCAACCGCCTCGTGCTGGGCAGCGTGGCCGAGCGGGTGCTGCTCCAGGGGCATACCCCGATCCTGGTGGTGCCGCCCGTCCGGTCGGGTGAGGTCGGGACGCCGACGGACGGAGTGGAAGCCGCCGGCCGGACGGTCAGCTGACCGGGACGCCGCGGTCAGTGAGGAGCGCGGGCGATGATCGGGACGGTGGTGGTGCCGCTCGACGGCTCCAGCCTGGCGGAGGCGGCGATCCCGCTGGCCCAGGTGATCGCCGAGCGCTCCGGCGCGATGCTCCAGTTGCTCCAGGTCGTGCCGTCCGACGCGTCGGCCGCGGTCCAGGAGCAGGCACGCGAGTACCTGCGGGCGCAGGCGCGGCGGATCGACGACCGGGTGCAGATCAGCATCCATCTCGGTGACCCGGCCGGCGAGATCGTCGACGGTGCGGCCGAGTTGCTCGACCCGATCGTGGTCATGACGACGCATGGCCGGAGCGGGCTGCGCCGCTGGGCCTTCGGCAGCGTGGCCGAGCGCGTGATCCACGGCGCGCGAACGCCGGTGCTCCTCATCCGCTCGGGCACCGCGCCGCCGCCCGCGATTCGCGCCATTCTGCTGCCGCTGGACGGCTCGGCGTACGCGGAGGCCGCGCTGCCCTACGCGGCGGAGCTCACGCGGGCGTTCGACGCCGTGCTGCACGTGGCGCGCGTGGTGGAGATGTCGGAGCTCTCCGCGTCACGCTCGCCGGAGGTCGACGAGGCGATGGCCATGGTGGTCGACGGCCTGGCACGCGGGGCGCGGGACTACGTCGACCGGTGCGTCGCCGGGCTGCGTGAGCGGGGACTTCGGGCCGAGCCGCACCTGCTCGAGGGAGACGCGGCCGAGGAACTGATCGCGCTGGAGCGCGCGGGCGTGACCGACCTGACGGTGATGGCGACGCGGGCCCGGGCCGTGCTGAGCCGCGTCGTCTTCGGCAGCGTTGCCGAGAAGCTGCTGAAGCTCGGCACGACGCCGCTCATGTTGGTCGAGCCGGAACTCGTCCCCAATGGCGCGGTGCCGGGGACCTCGGCGTCGGGGATCGCCACGACCGATGGCTAGCGAAGCGCCGCTGCCCTGCCGGAAGCCAGAGCGGGACATCGCCCTCGCGACCGACCTGTACCAGCTGACGATGGGCGCGGGCTACGCCGCGCTCGATCTGGCAGGACCGGCGACCTTCAGCCTCTTCGTACGCCGGCTGCCGGCGGATCGCTCCTTCCTGGTCGTCGCCGGGCTGAGCGAGGCGCTGGCGAGGCTGCGCGGCCTGCGCTTCGAACCCGAAGACCTCGCCTACCTGCGCACCCTCCCCCAGGTGCGCCCCGACTTCATCGAGCGACTGGCCGGGTTCCGCTTCCACGGCGATGTCTGGGCGGTGCCGGAGGGGCGGACCGTCTTCGCCGACGAGCCGATCCTGGAGGTTCAGGCGACGATCCTCGAGGCGCAGCTCGTCGAGACGGCGCTGGTCAACGCGCTCCACTTCCCAATCACGGTCGCGACCAAGGCCGCCCGCTGCGTGATCGCGGCGCCGGGCCGATCGCTGGTCGACTTCGGGCTGCGTCGCACGCCGGGGATCGAGGCCGGCCTGAGCGTGGCGCGCAGCTGCTACCTGGCGGGCTTCGACGCCACCAGCAACCTGATGGCCGGCGCGCGCTACGGCATCCCGGTCTCGGGGACGGTGGCCCACTCCTTCGTCGAGGCCTTTCCGACCGAGCTGGACGCCTTCCGCGCCTTCGCCACGGTCTATCCGGGGCCGGTCACCCTGCTGATCGACACCTACGACTCGCTCCGCGGCGCCGAGCACGCGGTGGTGGTCGCGCGCGAGTTGGCGGCGCGCGGCGGCCGGCTGGCGGCGGTGCGGATCGACAGCGGCGACCTGGCGGCGCTGAGCGTCGGGGTGCGCCGCATCCTCGACGCGGCGGGCCTGGATGGGGTGCAGATCGTCGCCAGCGGCGGGCTCGACGAGTTCGCGCTGGCGGAGCTGGCGGCGCTCGGGGCCCCGATCGACGCCTACGGCGTGGGCACGCGGGTCGGCACGGCCGCCGACGCCCCGACGCTCGACATGGCCTACAAGCTGGTTGATTACGACGGCGTGCCCCGGCTGAAGCTGAGCGAGGGTAAGCGAACGCTGGTTGGGGCCAAGCAGGTGTGGCGGCGGCGCGACGCGGAGGGGCGCTTCGTCGGGGACGTCATCGCCGGGCGCGACGACGCCTCGCCGGGGCCGGCCTGGGAGCCGCTGCTGGAGCCGGTGATGCGCGCGGGCACGGCGCTGCCCGAGCCGGACCTTTCGGCGATCCGGGCGCGCCACCACGCGGAGGTGGCGGCGCTGCCGGCGCAACTGCTCCGGCTGCGCGGCACCGGCGCCTACCCGGTCACGCTGAGCCCGGACCTGGCCAGGCGGCAGGCGCTGGCCGAGGCAGCGACGCGGCAACGCGAGGGCTGCTGAGCGCGGGCGGCGCTCACTCGGTCTCGGGATGCACCGTATCCAGGCTGCCGATCTCCACCCCGGCGTCCCGCATCTCCTCGATGGCGCGCGCGATATCGCCGGACTGGACGTCGATGCCGCGGCTGGCATCGAGGAGCAGGGTGACGGCGAGCCCGTGCCGCCGGGCGTCGAGGGCGCTGGCGCGGACGCAGTAGTCGGTGGCCAGGCCGCCCAGGTAGAGGTGGGTCACGCCGTCCCGATGCAGGCGGTCGCCGAAGGGCACGCCGTCCGGGTCGGTCCCCTCGAAGGCGGAGTAGCCCTCCTCCTCGATGCCGGTGCCGCTACTGATGACGACCACGTCGGCCGGCAGCGCGAGGTCCGGGCGAAAGGCGGCGCCGGGCGAGTCCCGCAGGCAGTGGGGCGGCCAGAGCCCGCCGTGCTCGCGGAAGTGGTGGCTCCCGACCGGGTGCCAGTCGCGCGAGGCGTAGACCGGCAGGCTCGCCGCGTCGAAGCGCTCGAGGTAGGCGTTGAGCACCGGGACGACCTCGTCCCCGAGCGGCACCGCGAGCGCGCCGCCCGGACAGAAGTCGTTCTGGACGTCGACGACCAGCAGTCCCGCCCTGGCCATTGGATGCCCTCCCACGCTCGTGGCGCGTTCGACCGGCGGCGACCACCGGCGGTCCCGGCCGTGCCACGCGCCGGGGACCGGCGCGTGGCCCTGGCACGGGTTCGTAACGGCCCAGCCGCATCCGTTATGCCGTTGCCATGACGCGGCGCGTAGGGTGGGGACGCACCGGGGCGGCTGGTCCACCCCGGATGGGGTGTCGCGCGCGAGAGGACGGGTGCTATGGCCGGCTGGGGCGACGTCGTCCTGATCCTGTTCGCGCTGGTCGTCGGGCTGGGCGCCCAGGCGCTCATCCGGAGCCGGGTGGGCTTCGAGTGGGTCGTCACCGCGGTCGCCGCCTGGCTGGGCGGGCTGACCGGGAGCGAGTACCACCTGGCCGGGTTCGGCAGTTGGGGCTGGGAACTGGCCGGGCTGCACGTCTTTCCGGCGTTGATCGGCGGCCTGCTACTGGCCGCGCTCGCCGAGTTGGGCCTGCGCGTGCTGGCCCGCCCCGTTGAGCCGGTGTAGCGCGCGGCATCCGAGGACTCGAGGCCGGTCGATGGTGACCGCGACGCGTTCCGCGCGCGCGCCGGCCGTTGGCGCGAGCGGCCTGTCGACGGCCGAGGCCCAGGCACGCCTCAGGACCTCTGGCCCGAATGAGCCGGGCCGGGTAAGGCGCTCGGCCCCGCTCGTCGAGTTCCTCCGCTTCTTCAGCGGCCCGCTCGTCCTGATCCTGCTCGCGGCCAGCGTCGTGTCGGCCGTCGCCGGCCAGGGCATCGACGCCGCGATCATCGTCGTCATCGTCCTCCTGAGCGCGGTGGTCAACTTCTTCCAGTCGTATCGCTCCCAGCAGGCGGCGGATCGGCTCCGCGAGGCGGTGGCCCCGACCGCAACCGTGCGGCGCGACGGCGCCTGGTGCGAGCTGCCGCCGCGGCTCCTGGTGCCGGGGGACGTCGTGCGCCTGCAGGCCGGCGACCTGGTCCCCGCGGACGCCCGCCTGCTCGAGGCGCGCGACCTCCACGTCCAGCAGGCGGCGCTCACCGGCGAGTCGCTGCCGGTGGCGAAGGAGGCGGCCGGCGCCGCGCCCGGGGACGCGGCAGACCTGGAGGCGGTCGACCGGGTCTTCCTCGGCACCTCGGTCGTCAGCGGTACGGCCGTGGCCGAGGTGACCCAGACCGGCGCGCGCACCGCCTTCGGTGACATCGCCGCGCGGCTGACCGCCAGCCCGCCGCCGACCGAGTTCGAGCGCGGGCTGCGCCACTTCGGCTACCTCATCATGCGTACCGTCTTCTTCCTGGTGCTGTTCGTCCTGCTCGCCAACCTGGCGGAGCACCACGACCCGCTGGAGTCCCTGCTCTTCGCGGTGGCGCTGGCCGTGGGGCTGACGCCCGAGTTCCTG
>DASSZN010000240.1:0-16770 GCA_035702805.1 Thermomicrobiaceae bacterium
GACCCGCTGTCGGTCGGCGTAGAGTTCCAGACCGACCGACACGTCGTCCAGCTGGATGACCCGCTGGATTCGTCCGCCGATCAACCGCCGTCCAAGCTCGTCGCATAGCGCCGCAACGGTCAGTACGTCGAACACGTCGTCCCTCCTCGAGTCCCGTCCCCCGATGCCGCGCGGAGGCCGCTCGAACCGGTCGGTGCCGTGCAGTCGGGGACCCTGGGCGTCGGCGGTCCGGCACACGTAGCCCGCGCTCGAAGCGACGCGAAGCGTGCCGGGAGCCATGCCGGCACGCCGAGTAGCCTCCTGGAAGGATGACGTTGGTGGCCGATGGCGGTGGCTGGAACCAGCAGGCGGACGAACTGATCGACGAGCTTCGCTCGGCCGCGCACGCGCGGGTGATCGTGATCTCGGGCCCGTCCGGCGTCGGCAAGGACACCGTGATCGAGCAGATGCGGCTGGCCCACCCGGACTACGCCTTCGCCGTCACCGCCACGACCCGGCCGCGCCGCCCCGGCGAGATCGATGGCGTGCACTACATCTTCATGGACATGTCGGACTTCGAGGAGGCTCGCGCGCGCGGTGAGTTCCTCGAAGCGGCCGAGGTCTACGGAAACTACTACGGGGTCCCGCGCGATCGCGTGCGGCGCTCGCTGCGCGCCGGAAAGAACGTCGTGGTCAAGGTCGATGTCCAGGGGGCGGCGTCGATGCGTGACGTGGCCCCGGACGGCATTTTCATCTTCCTGGCGCCCCCGTCGATGGCGGAGCTGACCGCGCGTCTGCGCAACCGCAAGACCGACGATCCCGAGGTCCTGATGCGTCGGCTGGCGACCGCCTCGCGCGAACTGCGGCGCGCCTGCGAGTTCGACTACGTCGTCTTCAACGAGCGCGACCGCCTCGAGGAGACGCTGGCCACTATCGACGCGATCATCACCGCCGAGAACTGCCGCATCGCCCATCCCTGACGTGGACCACGACACCTCATCCCCGACGTATGGCCGTCGACCGCTCGTCGGCTTCGTCCTCGTCCTCCGGGATGTAGTGCAGGGTTGACCGGTCCTCGATCCGGTCGACGAAGAGGACACCGTCGAGGTGGTCGATCTCGTGCTGCAGGATGCGCGCGAGGTAGCCGGACGCCTTGATCCGCACCTCTCGATCGTCGAGATCCCGCGCCTTCACCGTCACGTTCATCGCGCGCGCGACGTCGCCGTACCAGTGCGGGATGCTGAGGCACCCTTCCGGCCCGACCTGGTGCCCGGTCGCCCGCACGATCTCCGGGTTGACCAGGGTGAGGTCGACCTCCGGATCGTCGTCGTGCTCGAGACCGGCCGGCATGCCGATGACGATGAGGCGCCAGAGCACGCCGACCTGGGGCGCGGCAAGGCCGACGCCCTCCGCGTCCTCCATGCTTTCCCGCATGTCCCGCGCAAGCCGCCGTACCTCCGCATCGACCTTCCGGAGCTTGACGGCCTTCTCGCGCAGGCGCGGGTCCCCCTCGGTGATGATCTTCAACGGTGCCATGCTGCGACAGTCTCTCCCCATGCTGGGGCCGGGTCAACGGGGCTCCGGCGACGACAATTGACGTATGTGAACGCGGCCTCACACGGTGGGCGCCCCGGCGCGCTCACGCGGTGCGCTCGAGCCGCGGTGCCTGGTAGCCGCAGCCGGGCGTCTGGCAACGGACGCCGCGCCCGCGCGACTCCACGAGCAGCCCGCCGCACTTGGGGCAGCGCTCGCCGGTGGGACGCTCCCAGCTCGAGAAGTCACACTCCGGGTAGCGACTGCAGCCGAAGAAGACGCGGCCCTTCTTGGTGCGCCGCTCGACCAGTTCCCCCTCGTGGCACTTCGGACAGGAGACGCCGATCTTGCGCAGGAGTGGGCGGGCATTGCGGCACTCGGGGAACCCGGAGCACGCCAGAAACCGCCCGTAGCGGCCGAGCTTGATCACCATCGGCCGGCCACACTTCTCGCAGACCTCGTCGGTTGGCTCGTCGGCGACCTTGACGCGGCCCATCTCCTTCTCCGCCCGCTCCACGGTCTCATGAAAGGGCGTGTAGAAGTCGCGCACCATCGGCACCCACTGCCGCTCGCCCGAGGCGATCTCGTCGAGATCGTCTTCCATCTTCGAGGTGAACTGGACGTCGACGATGGCGGGGAAGTGCTGCACCAGCAGGTCGTTGACGACACCGCCGAGCTCGGTGGGCACCAGCCGCCGCTCCTCGGTCGTGACGTAGTTGCGGGCCTGCAGCGTGGCGATGGTCGGGGCGTAGGTGCTCGGCCGGCCGATCCCCTGCTCCTCGAGCGCCTTCACGAGCGTGGCCTCGGTGAAGCGCGGCGGCGGCTGCGTGAAGTGCTGCTCGGGTAGCAGCCGGCGCAGGTCGAGCTGATCACCCGCGCGAAGCTCTGGCAGGGCGTCGCGGTCCATCTCGTCGACCGCGTCGTCGTCGCGGCCCTCACGGTAGATTGCCAGGAAGCCGGTGAACTTGATCACCGAGCCGGTCGCGCGAAAACGATACGGCTTGGGCCGGGCCGGCGGCCCGGCGTCGATGTCGACCGCGGTGCTGTCAAAGATCGCGTTCCGCATCTGGCTGGCGATGAACCGCTGCCAGATCAGACGGTACAGCCGGTACTGCGGCTGGCTCAGGAAGGCACGCACGTGCTCCGGATCGCGCGCGGGATCGGTAGGCCGGATCGCCTCGTGCGCCTCCTGCGCTCCCTTGGCCCGTCGCGCGTAGACGGGTGGCCGCTCCGGCACGAACTGCTGACCGAAGCGCTGAGCGATCACCGCTCGCGCGGCATCCTGGGCGGACGCGGCGACGTTGGTGGAGTCGGTCCGCATGTAGGTAATGAGCCCCTGCGAGCCGGCCGTGCCAAGGTCCACGCCCTCGTAGAGCTCCTGGGCGATCTGCATCGTGCGGCGGACCGGGAAGCGAAGCTTGCGTGAGGCTTCCTGCTGCAGCGTGCTCGTGGTGAAGGGTGCAGCCGGACGGCGCTGCGTCTCCTTGACGTCGACGTTGTCGACCACGAACTCGGCGCCGTCGAGCGCTCGCACGATGGCGAAGGTCGATTCCTGGTCCTTGAGCTCCGGCTTCTCGCCGTTCACCCGGGCGAGGGACGCCGTAAACACTGGCGGCCCGCTGCGGCCGGCGGCCAGGCGTGTGGCCAGCTCCGCGTCGAGCGTCCAGTACTCCTGAGGTACGAACGCCTGGATCTCCCGCTCGCGCTCGACCACCAGCCGCAGCGCGACCGACTGGACGCGCCCGGCCGAGAGGCCGCGCTTGACCTTCTTCCAGAGGAGCGGGCTGATCTCGTAGCCGACCAGGCGATCGAGCACGCGTCGTGCCTGCTGTGCCTCAACCAGCCGCATGTCGATGTCGCGCGGCTCGGCAAGCGCGGTGCGGATCGCGTCCGGGGTGATCTCGTGGAAAACGATGCGATGGATCGGCTTGTCGCCCGGATTCGTCGCCTCGATGAGGTGCCAGGCGATGGCCTCGCCCTCGCGGTCCGGGTCGGTGGCCAGCAGGATCTCACGGGCGCCCTTGACGTCCTCGCGGAGCTGCTTGACCACGCTGGTCTTGTCGCGCGGGATCAGGTAGTCGGGGGCAAAGCTCCCCTCCACACCGACGCCGAGGCGGCTCTTGGGCAGGTCGCGTACGTGCCCCATCGACGCCTTGACCGTGAACCCGCGGCCGAGGTAGCGCCCGATCGTGCGCGCCTTGGTCGGTGACTCGACGATCACCAGAGTGCCGCGTGCCGGTGTCGCCGACACGCCCTTCCGCGCGGTGGTGGACTTCGTCCGCGTGCTCGCCTTGGCCGGCGACCCCGTGGTCGTCGCGCCCTTGGCGGCCGCGCTCTGCTTGGTGGTCTTGCTGCTGCGTTCCGTCATCTCGTCCGATTGTGTCCTAGGCTGTGCGGGAGAGCCCGATCGGGTCGGACCCCGTCCCTCTCGTCTATCTCGGTTCATCCTGGCCGATGGGCGGGCGGCGTGAAGGGACGCTCGTACCAGGTTTGGCCGCCACCGGGCCGCGGTCGGTCGTCCTCCGAACGGGCAAGTCCGCTGCCGAGCCGTGCGTGCCGTCCCGGTCGCATCCGTCAATTCTACCGTGCCGGTCCAGTGCCTCGGTCCATGCAGTTACAGCAGACGCGAGTCGCCGGTCTCCTTGAGGCGCTGCACGATCTGGCGCACGTCCTGGGCACGCGAGCGGTGGCAGACCAGCAGCACGTCGTCCGTGTCCACGATGACGAGGTTGTCGACGCCCAGGGTGGCCACGGCGCGCCCGTTGCCGAAGACCAGCGTCGACGCCGTGTCGACCGCGATATGGGACCCCTCGACGACCACGTTCTCGCCGGCGACGCTCGCGAGCACGTCGGCCAGGCTGTGCCAGTCGCCCAGGTCTGTCCAGCCGAAGTCGGCGGGGACCACGGCGACGCGATGGGCGTGCTCGAGGATGCCGTGATCGATCGTGACGTCGCGCAGGCCCGGCCACAGGCGTTCGACGACTTCGTCGCGCTCTGGTGTGTCCCAGTTTGCGGCGATCTCGACCAGCGGCTCGTAGATGTCCGGCAGCAGGCGGCGCATCTCTTCCAGCAACGTCCGGGCGCGCCAGACGAACATGCTGGCATTCCACAGGTAATCGCCGCACTCGACGTAACGCTCGGCCGCCTCGAGATCGGGCTTCTCCTTGAACTCCTCGACGCGTCGCGCGGTGAGGTCGTCGCGCTCGAACAGGGTCGCCCCGCAGCGAATGTAGCCGTAACCCGTCTCGGCGTACGCTGGCCGCAGTCCAATCGTGACCAGGTAATCCTGGGCTGCCGCCTGCGCGGCAACGTCGACTGCCCGGCGGAAGGCCGCCGGGTCAGCCACGTAGTGGTCGGCGGCGAACGAGCCCATGATGGCGTCCGGGTCCTCCCGGGCAATCAGCGCCGCGCCGAGCCCGATGGCGGGGCCGCTCCCGCGGGCGACCGGTTCGACCACGAAGTTCTCTTCCGGCAACTCTGGCAGTTGCCGCGCGACGGCAACCGCGTGGGCGCTGCCGGTGATGACGAGCAGGTTCTCCGCCGGGACGATTGGCAGGAGTCGGTCGACCGTGGCCTGCAGCATCGACCGCGGACCGGGTAGTGGAAGCAAGAACTTGGGACGTCCCGCGCGGCTGGCGGGCCACAACCGGGTGCCGCTGCCGCCGGCTGGGATCACCGCGTGGAGCTTCATCGTTGCGCATCCTCCCCGGGAATCTCTCGCGCCGGCTCAGGCCCGGACGTAGTGCTGAGCGCCGACATTGCGCACGAATCCCTTCAACTGTAGCTCGAGCAGCAGCGCGCTCAAGCGGCTCACCGGCAGCCCGGTGTCGAGCGCGACCTCGTCGATGTGGCGCGGCTGCCCATCGAGCCTCTCCAGCACGGCTACCTCCTCACGGGAGGTCGGCAGCATCTGACGCGTCTCCTGCGTGACCTGGCGCTGCACCAGGTCGAGGTCGGCGAGGACGTCCTCGCCGTTCGTGACCAGAGTGGCCCCATCGCGGAGCAACTGCAATGGCCCCTCGCTCCCCGGTGACACGACCGCGCCGGGAACGGCGTACACCGTGCGCCCCTGGTCGGCCGCGAAGTTGGCGGTGATGAGCGCCCCGCTTCGCCGCGGGGCCTCCACGACGATGACCCCGAGGGAAAGCCCACTGATGAGCCGGTTCCGCACCGGGAAGTTCGTCGCGTCCGGCGGAGTTCCGAGCGGGAACTCGCTCACGATGGCCCCGCATGCGACCACTGCCTCGGCCAGGCGGCGGTGCTCCGGCGGGTAGATGGTGTCAAGCCCGCAGCCGAACACGGCGACCGTTCTACCACCTGCGTCCAGCGCCGCCTGGTGGGCGGCACCGTCGATGCCGCGCGCCAGCCCGCTCACCACGGTCACGCCTGCCGCCGCAAGGTCGGTGGACAGGCGCCGGGCCATCTCTCGCCCGTACGACGAGGATCTGCGTGTGCCGACGACCGCCACGGCGGGCCGGTCGACGGACCCAAGGTCTCCCCGCACGTAGAGCACCAGCGGCGGGCTCGAGATCTCCCGCAGCAGCCGCGGGTACTCGTCGTCGGCGAGCGTCACGATCGTGACGCCGTGCTGGTCGAGCCGTGCCAGTTCACGATCGAGCGCGATGCGCTGGCGAGCGGCTGCCAGCGAGTCGATGGCGCGGTCGTTCAGGCCGGCCGCGCGCAACGCGACGCCGTCGGCGTGCCAGGCGGCCTCAAGGGTGCCAAAGTGCTCGACCAGGCGGGCGGCCCGCGTCGCGCCGATCCCGGGGACGAGGTGAAATCCGAGCCAGTATGCCTGTTCACCCATCCCTTGCCTCCCGACCGCGGCGGTCGTACGAGCGCAGGTTATACGAACAGGAAGACGCTCACGTCAATGTGGCCGGCGGACCAACACGGCGTCGGTCGCGACCGTGCATGCTAGAATCGCGAAGACCGACGGGGGAAGCGCGCAGTTGGCGAGAGCCGGTGCCGGGCGCGCCGGTATGGCGGAGGTGGTTGTGCGACCGAACGCGGTGAAACGCAAGCTGCAGCAGGGTGAGCCCGTCATCGGCTGCTTCGTCGGGTTCCCGTCGGCGGAGGCCGTTGAGATCTGCGGCTACGCCGGGTTCGACTTCGTCATGATCGACGCCGAGCACGGCCCGATGACGACCGAGACGGTCTACCACATGGTCCTTGCGGCCGAGGTGTCCGGGACCACGCCCCTGGTGCGCGTGCCCGAGAACCGCTCGCCGACGATCCTGCGCCACCTCGATGCCGGCGCGGCCGGCGTGATGGTGCCGCAGGTCAACAGCGCCGACGAGGCGCGTGCGGTCGTCGCCGCGACCAAGTACCACCCCCACGGTCGGCGCGGGCTGGCCGGCGTGCGGGCGGCGGACTACGGCATCAGCCAGACGCTGCGCGAGTACACCGAGTTCTCAAACCGCGAGACGCTCGTCATCGTGCAGATCGAGAACATCGCGGGTGTCGAACGGGTGCCGGAGATCCTCGCGGTCCCCGGGATCGACGTCCTGTTCGTCGGACCGTCGGACCTGGCCCAGTCGATGGGCTATCCCGGCCAGCTCACCCACCCCGAGGTGCTCAAGACGATGGATCGCATCCGTGAGATGGCCGCGGGGACGGGCGTGGCGCTGGGGATGATCACGGGCTCGGCCGACGACACCAACCGACTGCTGGAGCAGGGCTACCGGATGATCGGCGCGAGTGCCGGCGGACTTCTGGCCGGCGCGAGCCGGCAGCTCCTGTCGGGCGTCAGGCGATAGCGCGAGCGCGCCCACCGGGCGTGGAAAGGGTACAGGGCGAAGCGATGGCGGATACCTCTCTCTTCCCGAACGCGTTCTTCGAGGGCGAGTACGTGCCGATCGACCAGGCCAAGGTCAGTATCGCGACGCACGCGCTCCAGTACGGCACCGGCTGCTTCGGGGGCATCCGCGGCTACCTGGATCGCGACGGGAAGACGATCAACATCTTCCGCCTCCCAGACCACACGCGCCGCCTGCTCCAGTCCGGCATGCTCCTGCGAGCCCAGCTCCCGTACAGCCCCTCGGACGTCGCCGGGATCATCACCGAGCTGGTGCGGCGCAATGCGCCGAAGCAGAACGTCTACATCCGGCCTTTCATCTACAAAGCGGGCCTGGAGCTCACGCCGCGGCTGAACGGGATCCGGGATCAGCTGGCCGTCTACATGCTGCCGCTCAACGACTACCTGGACCTGAGCACGCCGCTGCGCCTGACCGTCTCGTCCTGGCAGCGCATCGAGGACAACATCATCCCGAGCCGCGCCAAGATCACCGGCGGCTACATCAATTCCAGCCTTGCCAAAGACCAGGCGGAAGCGGCCGGCTACGACGACGCGATCCTGCTCAACCGTGACGGTAAGGTCTCCGAGGGGAGCGGGGCCAACCTGTTCATCGTGCGCAACGGCGCGCTGGTCACGTCACCGATCACGGCCGACATTCTCGAAGGCATCACCCGCCGCTCGCTGGTCGAGTTCGCCCGCGACGCGGGCATGACGGTCGAGGAGCGCGCGATCGACCGCAGCGAGCTCTACATCGCCGAGGAAGCCTTCATGTGCGGCACCGGCGTCCAGATCGCCGGGATCGGCTCGATCGACGGCCGGCCGATCGGCAGCGGCGAGCGGGGACCGGTCACCACGCGCATGCAGGAGACCTTCTTCTCGCTGGTGCACGGTGAGGAGTCGCCGTATCGTCGCTACCTCACGCAGATTGCCATCGGATAGGGAAGCCACTCCCGGCGGTTGCTGCCGGGTCCGGCACGACGGGCTCGTGGCGGTTGCGCGCGGAGGACACGCGGGCTATCCTTGAGCGGCACCGATCGCACATCGAGCGCGAGATCCCGGTCGGGGGTAGGTGAGCGGCAGGACGGGGACGCCAGCAGCACGAGCGTGTTTGACCGCCCGCTGGGTGCATGCTACACTCGCGGCAGCATTGCACACTGGATTGCTGGCGTGCCGCATCGGATCGCGGGAGCGAGGGTGCCTGTCTGCGCGGGGCAGGGCAGGCAGCGTGGTCGTTCGGGACGTCTCTGGCAGCTGGTGGGCCGCAGGGCACTAGCGTCCGGCCGTGAGGTGAAGGAGAGGCGATGGATCCCCTGCTTGATGTGAAAGACCTCAGGACCCAGTTCTTCACTCAGGACGGGGTCGTGAAGGCCGTCGATGGCGTCAACTTCCACCTCATGCCGGGCGAGACGCTCGGGGTCGTGGGCGAGTCGGGGTGCGGCAAGAGCATCACCGCGATGTCGATCATGCGACTGATCCCGACACCGCCCGGGAAGATCGTCAGCGGGCAGATCCTGTTCGAGGGCGAAGACATCATCAAGATGAGCGACGAGGAGGTCCGCTCGATTCGGGGCAACAAGATCGCCATGATCTTCCAGGACCCGATGACCTCCCTCAACCCGGTCCTCACCATCAACCGGCAGATCTCGGAGGCGCTCGAGCTGCACCTCGGCATGAGCCGCAGCCAGGCGCGCCAGCGAAGCGTCGAGCTGCTCAAGATGGTCGGTATCCCGAACGCCGAAGAGCGCGTGGACCAGTACCCGCACCAGTTCTCCGGCGGCATGCGCCAGCGCGTGATGATCGCCATGGCGCTCTCCTGCAACCCGCGGCTGCTCATCGCGGACGAGCCGACGACGGCGCTCGACGTAACGATCCAGGCGCAGATCCTGGACCTGATGCGCAACCTGCAGCAGGAGCACAACACGTCGCTGATGATGATTACCCACGACCTCGGCGTGGTGGCCGGCATGACCGACCGCATCCAGGTCATGTACGCGGGCCACATCGTTGAGGCAGCGCCCACCGAAGAGTTGTTCGCCAACCCGAAGCACCCCTATACGGTCGGGCTACTGAACTCCATTCCGCGTCTGGACGCGCTGTCCAAGTCCAAGCTGAACCCAATCCGCGGGCTGCCGCCCGACCTGATCGACCTGCCGGACATGTGCCCGTTCCTGCCGCGCTGCGACTACGCGCGTGAGAAGTGCGAGCAGAAGAACCCGCCGCTGATGGATGTCAGCCCGACGCACCGGTCCGCGTGCTGGTACTGGGAGGAAGTCAGCAAGGAAGGGCCGAAGGCGTAGGCAATGGCGACACAGATGAGCGCTCAAGGTACAGACGTCAAGCTCGGCGAGGTTCTCCTCGACGTCGACGACCTCTACATGCACTTCCCGTTGACGCGCGGCATCATCGTGCAGCGCAAGGTCGGCGCGGTGCAGGCGGTCGACGGCATCACCTTCGACGTCAAGAAGGGTGAGACCCTCGGGCTGGTGGGTGAGTCCGGGTGCGGCAAGAGCACGACCGGCCGCGCTATCCTGCAGCTCTACAAGCCGACCGGTGGGAGCGTCAACTTCCGCGGCCAGGACCTCGTCAAGCTCGACGGTGGCGACATGCGTCGGATGCGCCGCCACCTGCAGATGATCTTCCAGGACCCGTACGCCTCGCTCAACCCGCGCATGACCGTCGGCAGCATCATCAGCGAGCCGATGCAGATCCACAATCTGGTCCCGAAGCGGCAGCGCAACGAGCGGGTCCAGGAGCTCCTCGAGACGGTGGGGCTCAACCCGTACTTCGCCAACCGCTACCCGCACGAGTTCTCCGGCGGTCAGCGCCAGCGCATCGGTGTTGCCCGGGCGCTCGCCGCCAACCCGGACTTCATCGTGGCGGACGAGCCGGTGTCGGCCCTCGATGTCTCGATTCAGGCCCAGATCATCAACCTGCTGGAGGACCTGCAGTCGCAGTTCCAGCTCACCTACCTGTTCATCGCGCACGACCTGAGCGTCGTCCGGCACATCTCTGACCGGGTTGCCGTGATGTACCTCGGCAAGATCGTCGAGCTGGCCGATCGGAACTCGCTCTACGACGATCCGCTGCACCCGTACACCAAGGCGCTGCTGTCGGCGGTGCCGATTCCGGACCCGGTGATCGAGAAGAAGCGTGAGCGCATCATCCTGACCGGCGACGTGCCCAGCCCGATCAACCCGCCGGCCGGCTGCCACTTCCACACGCGCTGCCCGTACGCGATGGATGTGTGCCGGAAGGTAGAGCCGAAGTTCGTCGACCAGGGCGGCGGGCACTTCGTGGCCTGCCACCTCTACCCGAACTCCGGCGCCTAGGGCGCAAGGTCGAGGGGCGGCGAGAGGGTCTCCGGTGTTCAACCTCTTCAACGTCAAGCTGGACCCGGCGACCGTCGCCGCGATCCTGATCGCGTTCGTCATCGGAACGACCGTCCACGAGTTCTGCCACGCTTGGACTGCCCTGATGCTGGGCGACGATACCGCTCAGCGTCAGGGCCGGATATCGCTCAACCCCATCGTGCACTTCGACCCGATCGGGTTCCTCGGCATGGTGATGATCGCGATCGGCGGGATCGGCATCGGCTGGGGGCGCCCGGTTCCGGTCAACCCGTCACGGCTTCGGGCGCGGCAACGAGGTATGGCACTGGTTGCGATTGCCGGCCCGGTGTCCAACGTGGTGCTGGCGACCGTCTTCGAGTTGCCGCTGCGCTTCGGGAACCCGTCGTTGTCGCACTTTCCGATGCTGCTGGTGCAGGAGATGGTCTGGGTCAACCTGCTGCTGGCGTCTTTCAACCTGATCCCGATCCCGCCGCTGGACGGTCACAAGATCCTGACCGGACTGCTCCCCGACTTCTGGTACCCATACCTGGCCCCGCTCGAGCGCTACGGGATCGTGATCCTGATCGCGCTCATTCTGCTGGGGAGCATCACCGCGCCCATCCTGACATCGCTCTACGCGCCGGTCTACGGCGCGCTCCGCTCCGTCATCGTCGGCGCCTGATCTCCCCGGTGGTGGCCCCGAGCTATAACCGTGCGGCGTCGCCGCTGAGTCGCGCCCGCCGCCGGGTGCGGCAGTTTACGACACGTCTGTCGCGGCGCCATCGCGGAGGCGACGTCGACACCCGTCTGCGGGCGCTGCTCTCGCCGCGTCAGTGGGTGCTGGTGGCACGACTACGACCCGACGACCGGCGTCATCTGCTTGCGGTACACGACCGGCTCATCGGCCGCGGCTGTGGCGATCCCGACCTGCTGCTGGCCGCGCTCCTGCACGACGTCGGCAAGGCCGACGGCCGGGTACAGGTTCGGATTCCACAGCGGATCGCGGCGGTGTTGCTCGGCTGGGCCTCCCCAGCCATACTGGCCGCGGTGGCCCGCCCCAGTCGCCGGGGGTGGCGGCAGGGGTTGTACCTCGCGCGCGACCACGCGTTTCTGGGCGCGGCGGCCGCGTGGGACACGGGCTGCTCGGAGCGGGTTCGCTGGCTGATCGCCCACCATCATGACGTCGGGGCCATGGCCGATCCCGGTCTGCGCCTGCTCCACGAGGCCGACGAATTGGAGGGGTGATGGCGGTTGCCGTGGAGCCAGCGGGGCGCGTGGAGACCTACCAGCTGCGGCTGCCGGTCTTCGAGGGGCCGCTCGACGTGCTGGTGCGCCTCATCGAGCAGCGGCGTCTCGCCATCGCCGACGTGTCACTGGTCGCGGTGACGGACCAGTTCCTGGCCTACATGGAGTCGGGCGACGTCCCGCCGGAGTCGCTGGCGGACTTCGCGGCGATGGCCGGGCGGCTGCTGGTGCTGAAGTCCCGCTCGCTCCTGCCGGCGCCACCCGTGGTGGATGACGAGCCAAGCGCGGACGACCTCGCGGCGCAGGTGGCTGCATACCGGGCGATGAAGGCGGCCGCGGCGCGCCTGCTGGAGATCGAGCAGACCGGCCTGCGCTCGTTCGCGCACCAGCCGCCGGCGGGTGCGCCGCTACCGCCAGTCGAGCGTCTCGGCCCGCTCGCGCCGTCGGCGCTCGGTCGCGCCCTGCAGCGCTGTCTCGCCCGGCACCGCCCGCCGGCCGAGACCTACGCCCCGCCCGCGGCGATCACGCTCGGCGGGATGACACGGCGGCTCCTCGCGCGGCTGTGCGAGCACACGCGGTTCAGCGTGCTCGTCGGTGACCGACCGAGCCGGACCGAGTACGCGGTAGGGTTCATCGCCCTCCTGTCGCTGCTGCGCCAGCGCGTCGTCGAGGCCTCTCAGAGCGGGCTGTTCGGCGAGATCGAGGTGCGGCGCGTCGAGCCGACCGCCCGGGTCGCCGATGATTGACGCCGACAACCCGGTCCAACTACCCATGCATCCGGTCACGGCGGACGAGCGCGTCGCGGCACTGGGGGCAATGCTCTTCGTGGCTACCGAGCCGGTGCCGCTCGGGAGCCTGGCCGGGCAGCTTGGCTGCACGTCCCGCGAACTCGAGGACGCGCTCGGCGCCGTCGAGAGACACCTCGGGCACCTCGGGCTGCTGCTGCAGCGCTGCGACCAGGAGCGGGTTCAGCTCGCCACCGCTCCCGCACTGGCGCCGGTGATCCAGCGATTCCTCGGGCTCGAGCGCACGGTCAGACTCTCGCAGGCGGCGCTGGAGACTCTGGCGATCGTGGCCTACCGTCAGCCGGTCACGCGGCCGGACATCGAGGCGATCCGCGGCGTGGACTCGACGGCCGTGCTGCAGAACCTCGTCGCCCGCGGACTGGTCGAGCCGGTCGGCCGCGCGAGTAGCGTCGGCAGCCCGGTACAGTACGCGACGACGCCGGAGTTTCTGCGTGCCTTCGGGCTCAAGGGCTTCCACGATCTGCCACCGCCACCGGCGGGGCTCTGCCCCGACGGCTTGCGCCCCGGCTGAGCGACCGAGCTGGAGGTCGGGTCGACCCCCGGCCCGGGACAACGGGTCAGTCGGCCGAGACGGCAGACATGCGGCGCAGCCGCGAGACGGCGTCGACGAGCACGGCGATCGTGCGGTCGATCTCCTCGACGGTGTTGTCTTTGCCGAGCGTCATCCGGATGCTGCTGTTGACGAGGTTTGCCGGGATACCCATCGCCGACAGGACGTGACTGGGCTCCGTTGAGCCTGTCGTGCAGGCCGAGCCGCTGGAGGCCGCGATCCCCTGCATGTCCAGGTTGAGCAGCAGCGTCTCGCCCTCGACCCCATGGAACGACAGGTTCGCGTTGCCGGGGAGGCGACGCTCGGCGTCGCCGTTCAGCGCCGCTCCGGGAACCCGCTCCAGCAGACCCTCGACCAACCGGTCGCGCAGAGCGCGCGCGTGCCGGGTGCGCGCCTCGAGGTCTCGATAGGCGGTCGTGAGCGCGACGGCCATCCCGTACACGCCCGCGACGTTCTCGGTTCCCGCCCGGTGGTTGTTCTCCTGCGCCCCACCGCTCTGCTGCCAGAGGATCGGCGTCTGGCGCCGGACGTAGAGGAGCCCGACGCCCTTCGGGGCGTAGAACTTGTGCCCGGAGAGGGAGAGCAGGTCGACGTCGAGCGCCTGGACGTCAAGCGGCAGCGCGCCGGCCGCCTGCACCGCGTCGGTGTGAACCGTAATGCCGCGCTGGTGGGCCAGACGCGCGATCTCGGCGACCGGCTGAATCGTGCCGACCTCGTTGTTGGCGTACATGACCGAGACGAGCATGGTGTCGTCGCGTAGCGCCGCCGCAACGTCCTCGACCTGCACGATACCGTCGCGGCCCGGCCGGACATAGCTCACCTGAAACCCGAACTTCTCAAGGTACTGGGCGCTGTGGAGGACGGCGTGGTGCTCGATGGCGGTGGTGACGATGTGGTTGCCGCGGCCGCTCAGCCGGTGCGCCCAGGCCACGCCCTTGACCGCCAGATTGTCCGCCTCGGTCCCACCGGCGGTGAAGACGATCTCGCGGGCCTGGCAGTTCAGGACGTTGGCAATCGTGGCGCGGGCCCAGTCGAGCCCGGCGCGCGCCTCGCGACCGGCGGCATAGATCGACGAGGGGTTGCCGTAGCGCGAGGTCATGTAGGGAAGCATGGCATCGAGCACGGCGAGGTCGACCGGGGTGGTTGCGGCATGGTCGAGGTAGATGTCCGTCTGGTTCACGGACGCCCCCTTTGAGCATCGGAGTTGGAGCGAATGGGTGTCACCTGGTGGTGGCCGTCAGCGCGCGAGCGTGACGCGACGGCGGACGAGGTCGGCCAGCGTGGTGGAGTCGAGGGCCTCGGCGATGCTGTCGCGAACCTTGACCCAGACCGCTCGGGTCGCGCAGCCATCAATCATGGGGCAGGGATCGGCGTCCGCATCCTCGGTGACGCAGCTCATCGGGGCGATCGGGCCTTCCATGACCCGGTACACCTCACCGACGCGCACCTGGTCCGGCGGACGAGCCAGCTGGTACCCACCATGGGCACCGCGGGTGCTCGTCACAAGCCCGGCGCGGCGCAGTGGCCCGATCAACTGCTCGAGGTAGGTCGCGGGCACATTCGAGTCCGCGGCGATCGCGGTCAGCGGCACCGGCCCCTGACCGTACATCCGTGCCAGCGACACCATCGCCCGCATCCCGTATTCACCGCGCGTCGAAACTTTCATGCCGGGCGTGCCTCTCGCGACCACCGTGGCGTGCTGGTCGAGCTAATCCTACACGCCGGCCGGGTGACGGTCAAGAAACGGGAAAACCCGCGGGTTGGTAAAGCCTGTACGTACGCGGTCTCACGAGGAACGACGGCCACGACGTTACCCGGATACCTAGGGGCCGCTCGCACCCGGCGTGCCGTACCGGGCGCGCGGATCTCAGAGGCGAACCATCGCGCGGTCGCCGTCGATCGCGAGCTCGGCGCCGAAGGGCGCGGAGAGCGCGGCCACTCGCTCCAGGATGTCCGTGGCCTCTGTCCCGGTCGCCAGGCGAGGCTGTCCGCGGTGAACTACCGTCGCACCGTGGCCCAGCGTGACCGGAACGAGCTCGATGGCCTGGAGATCACGCTCGACGAAGTGACAGACCGGCAGGACAGACTGCCAGTAGCGTGGGTCGGCCGCGAAACCGCGCGTCCCGTTGGCGTTGCGGGCCGCGAAGAGCGCGCCCGGCGTCGCCCGGGGATCGACCCGGTAGCGCTCGTAGGCGTCGGCGGGCACCCGGTTGACCAGGTCGTTCTGGGCGATGAAGTTGCCCAGGCTGTAGAAGATGGGCTTGCCGCGGTAGAGCTCCAGGCCGCGTAGCAGGTGCGGGCCGTGGCCGACGACCACGTCCGCGCCCTCCTCGATGACGCGGTGGGCAAAGGCCGGGATGAAGGCTGCCGGCCGCTCGCGGTCGCCACCCTCCTCGTGCGCGTGCACGCTCACGACGACCAGGTCTGCCCGATCGCGAGCCTCGCGAACCCAGCGGACGATCGCCTCCAGGTCCCGACGGTTCGGCGAGACCGTGACCGCGGCCTGCGCGGCCGCGCGGAAGGTCTGGCCGAGGAAGGGGAAGAGGTCCTCGGAGTCGGGTGGGAAGGCGAAGCCGAGCTGGATCGTCTCGAGGCGCTGTCGCTCCAGTCCGAGCGCCTCGGCGATCTCCCGCAGTACCGCCAGCTGCGAGGGGGTGACGTCGTAGACGCGATCGTGGCGCAGCGGGTTGAGCCCGGGTCGTCCGGGGAGGTCTGGACGCTGTTCGGCCGCCTCCTGGCCGCGAACGAAGGTCGAACAGCAGGAGAGGAGGGCCAGGGTACCGGCCGGATGATCGACATAAACCGGCATTCGCGCCTCTGCGAGGTTTCGCCCGATGCCGGCGAAGGGGAGGGCGCGGGACTCGAGGACCTCGATGGTCGCGAGCAGCCCCTCGATGCTGTAGTCGAGCGCGTGGTTGGTCGCGGCCGACACGAGGTCGAAGCCCATGGCGATCAGCTCGTCGACGACCCATGAGTGGGCGGCCAGGTGCGTCCCGCCGCACTCGGCCGCACCGTAGCCACGGAAGTCGTTCGGCAGCACCTCGAGGTTCGTGAAGGCCAGGTCGGCGTCGTCGATGAAAGCACGCAGCCCGCGCGTCGCGGGATCCCGCGCCAGCGCCGGCCGTCGCGTGATCATGCTGTCCCCGCTCAGCAACAGTTTGAAGGCCGGGCGGTCGGTCATAGATGCCCCCGTCTCTCGAGCGCCGTGTGTGGCGCAGGCCGCGTCGAGCGTCCACAAATCGCAGTGGTCCGGGCAGTATAGCGCCCGTAACCGCGTTGGACGGCGCGCTCGCGCGCTGGCAATATCGGGGTGACCGGGTCTAAGGCTGGAAACGCGATGTGCCCGAAACCATTGCATGTACCGGCATCCGGAGGAGCGGCAGTGAATGTCCGTGGCGCAGAGACGGATCGCGCGCTCGCCCTGCCAGACGGTCGCACGCTGGCCTACTCGGACCTGGGCGATCCCGATGGTCACCCGTGCCTCTTCTTCCACGGGATACCCGGCTCGCGACGGCAGCCGGGGTTGATCGC
>DASSZN010000264.1:0-7947 GCA_035702805.1 Thermomicrobiaceae bacterium
TGGTCGAAGGAGCGGTTTTCCTGCATCAGGATCACGACGTGCTTCACGTCCGTGATGGTGCCGGTGGCGGCGGCCTGCGCACGCGCGGCACGCACCGGCACGACACCGAGCGCCGCGCCGGTGCCGACGGCCGCGGCGGAGCCAATGAGGGTGCGACGGGATATCGGAGACATGCCGAGAAACCTGCCGCGCCCACCCCCACTTGTCCAGACAAGACGCGTGTCATGGCAGTGAATCGCCAGTGAACTCTCCGAAGAAGGCCGAGATCAGACGCCTGCCGACATCAGCCCCCTCATCCCCTGACCTGCACCGTCAGCGCTCCCAACCGGGAGTCCGCACAGTCAGGACGGCGACCGCCCGGCCTCCCGACCCGTCACTTCCCCGCCTCCCCGGACGGCGGCCCCGCAGGCCGCCGCACCGGAGCATGCGCACCCCGAGACGGATGGCTGGCAGGCGAAGCAGGCTTGGGCTGCTGCCCAGGCCGCGGCGCCGCCTTGGGCAACTGTCCACTGGAGCTCGAAAGCGATCCCTGACCGACCCCCGGCAACTGCCCACTGGACGTCGGAAGCGACCCCTGACCGACCCCCGGCAACTGCCCACTGGAGCTCGAAAGCGACCCCTGACCGGGCTTCGGCAGCTGTCCCGGCTTCAGCGGTTGTTGGATACCGGGCACTGCCGCAGGTCCCTGCCGGTGTGGGCCCTGCTTGTTCGCGTTGGGGCGCTCGGGGCGCATGGTGCGGTCCGTGGCGGCGCCGCGTGGGGGTTGTGCCTGGAGGGCGAGCGGGGGCATCACGGCGGTCGCCTCCGTGTCCGGGGAGGACGACGGGCCCGGGGAGGACGGGCCGGGCGCGGGCGCGGCGTCCTCTGCGGGACCGATCCGGTCGAGGACCGCGTACAGCACCTCGACCGGCACCTGGGGATTCAGGGCACGTTCGAGCAGCTCGTCGAGTTCGGTGGGGTTGAGAGCGTCGAGGTTCTCCACGTCCATGCCGAGCCCAACTCCCGGCGACCGGCCTAGGTCACCCGTATTCACCCGAGCGGAGCGGCTAATCGGACCAGATGACTAGATCTACCAGATCGTGATCTAGCTCGGCGTCCGGCGCACGGCCGCGAGGGACTGGCGCGCGATCTCGATCTCCTCGTCCGTCGGCACGACGAGAACGGCGACGTCCGCGCCCTCCGGCGAGATGAACCGCTCGCCGCGCTCGCTCGACGTGTTGCGCGCGTCGTCGACGGCGATGCCGAGGCGTTCGAGGCCGCGGAGGCTCTCGGACCTGATCCGCTCGTCGTTCTCGCCGACTCCGGCCGTGAACACGATGGCGTCGACCCGGCCGAGCACCGCGTAGTACGCGCCGACGTACTTGCGGATCCGATGCCGGAACACGTCGAGCGCCGCCCGCGCCGCGGGATCTCCCGCGTCCGCCTGCTTGTTCACGTCGCGCAGGTCGTTGCTCCCCGCGAGGCCGAGCAGACCGCTCTGCCGGTTGAGCGCCTGCTCGACGGCCGCGGAGTCGAGGCCTGCGACGCGTTGCAGGTACGCCGGGATCGCCGGGTCGATGTCGCCGCTGCGGGTGCCCATGACGAGGCCTTCGAGCGGCGTGAGCCCCATCGACGTCTCCACGCTGCGCCCGCCCTCGACGGCGCTGACGCTCGCGCCGTTGCCGAGGTGCAGCACGATGACGTTCGTGTCCCCGAGCGGTCGCCCGAGGAACGCGGCGGCGCGGCGCGAGACGTACTCGTGCGAGGTGCCGTGGAATCCGTACCTGCGCACGGCGTAGCGCTCGCGCCACTCGCTCGGCACCGCGTACGTGTACGCGGCCGGCGGCAGCGTCTGGTGGAACGCCGTGTCGAAGACCGCGACCTGCGGCACATCCGGGAACGCCCGGCGCGCGCCCTCGATCCCGGTGATGTTGGCCGGGTTGTGCAGCGGCGCCAGGGGGACCATCTCCCTGATCTTGGCGAGTACGGCGTCGTCGATCACAGTGGCCTGAGTGAACTCGGAACCTCCGTGCACGACGCGGTGTCCGACCGCGGTCAGCTCGAGCTTGGCGAGATCGGGCCCGGCGTCACGGAACGCGGCGAGCACGGCGGCGAGCGCCTGCCCGTGATCGGCGAAGGTCTCCGACCTCTCGTACGGGTCCGCCCCCGGCTGCCTGTGCGCGAGCGTCCCGGCTCCCGCCCCGCCGATGCGGTCCACGATCCCGGTCGCCAGGCGCGTACCGGGGCCCTGGCCGTTCGCGTCCGCCGGATCGAGTTCGAGCAACTGGTACTTGATGGATGAGGAGCCCACGTTCAGCACGAGCACGGCCTGCTTCATACCGCCATTCTCGCGCACCCGTCCCGCAAGATCGCCACGCCCTACTTGTCCGACTTATAGCGCTCCGGCAGCTTCCAGTGGTTCGCCGGATGCGGCATGCCGCTGACGAACTTCTTGAGCCGGTCCTCAAGATTGATCCGGGATCCCCGGCGCACCGATTTCTCGTATTTCTTCGATCCTTCCGTGTAGAAGCGCTTGAACCACGGCGAGCCCGGCTTGGCCAGCCGCAGCGCCGCCAGGATGCCCAGCGGCAGGACGAGCACGCCTGCAGGCCCCATGAACAGCCGGCCCTTGAACAACGCCACGATCACGAAGGCCAGGGTCAGAAAAAGATAGGCGAAGTAGAACCACAGGCTCTCGCCCTCGGTCCGCGCGAACGGGTTCGAGACGACCATGCCGAGCGTCGCCAACCCGGACACCGCGACCACGGCGTCCACCGACTTGCGGCCCTCCTCCTCCCAGTACACGTCCGTGAGGTGCAGCCAGAGCGCGTACTCGTCCAGCGTGAGCGCCGCGCCCGCCGCGAAGATGCAGGCCAGCACCGTGCGCACGGTCCCGTGCGGGGCGATGACGAACTGCACCGGACCCGTCACCAGCATGATCACGATGCCGGGCACGAGGTGGTGCACATGGACGTCGCCCACCTTGACGTTCCCGAACGGCCCTATGCCCGAGCGGATCATCCGCACCACCAGCCGGGTCAGCGCGAACGTGCCGACGAAACTGCACAGCATCGCGAACTGCACGGTCCTGCTACCGCTGTTCTCCGCGTGCACGGGCACGTCGACCGTGCTCGACGAGAGCGTGGCCACGACCTCGTGCAGGGTGTGGTGCCCCGGCACCTTGGCCAGGAGCGGCCCGAAAACGATCAGTTGCGGTGTCACGCCACCAGTTTGCCTCCCATATCCAGTCAGAACGCCCCGGAACAGCCGTGTCGAGGTGCGCACAACTCGCGCGGCTAACTAAGGTGCTGATCATGCGTCCTGAGGTCCGCGTCATGGCCGAGGGGCCGCTCGACTGGTCGATCGTCTCCGGCTTCACTCCGCTCGTGCTCACGCTGCTGGGCCTCGCGGCGCTCATCCTCCTTTTCTATGGTCGCGAGCGGCACTGGTGGACACGCTGGGTCCCGGCGGTCGTCCTCGCGACAGCGCTCGTGGCGCTCGGCACCGGCTTGTTCGTGGACCGCATCTGGCAGCCGTTCCCGGACAACCTGCCCACGGCCGTCGTCGTGTGGATCGGCGTCGTTCTCGGCGCCGTCGTGCTCGGCCTCGTCCAACTGTTCCGGCGCAAGGGTTGGCGGCCCCAACTGCTCACGGCGCTCGCGATGGTCGTCGCGGTGATTTTCGGACTCAACCAGATCAACCGCGAGTACGACCAGTACCCGACACTCCGTGACGCGCTCAGGTCCCTGACAACCCACGCGACGCCGCTCAAGGACGTCATCGGCGAGAAGCCGCTCGTCATCGCGCCCGCCGGAACCTACCTGTCCACGGTCTGGCACGCGCCGGCCGGCATGCCGTCCAGCGGCACGCTCACCTCCGCCGCGATCCCGGCCACGCTCTCGGGCTTCCACGCGCGCGACGCATGGGTCTACCTTCCGCCCGCCTACCAGGCCACGCCGAGGCCTCGGCTGCCCGTCCTGCTGCTGCTCGCCGGGCAGCCGGGCTCGCCGACGGACTGGGTGTACGGCGGGGACATCATGAGCATGATGAACTCCTTCGCCGCCAGGCACGACGGCCTGGCCCCGGTCGTGGTCATGGCCGACGCCACCGGCTCCGAGTTCGGCAACCCGATGTGCATGGACTCGCGCCTCGGCAAGGCGCAGACCTACCTGACCGAGGATGTTCCCGCCTGGGTCGAGAAGACGTTTCAGGTGGACACCGATCCGGCGCAGTGGGCCGTGGCAGGCCTTTCCTACGGCGGTACGTGCGCGCTGCAGTTCACCGTGAACAAACCGAATGTGTTCCACAGCTTCATCTCCATCTCCGGTCAGGATCAGCCGACGCTCGGCACCTTTCAGGAGAGCGTCGACAAGGCGTTCCGCGGCAACAAGGCCGCGTTTCTCGCCGTTGACCCTCTTACGATCATGAAGACGAAGAAGTTCCCGGAATTGCACGGTTTGGTCGTCGCAGGCTCAGGCGACGGCACTTATCGTCCCCAGCAGCGGCGCGTCTACGCGGCGTGCAAGGCCGCGGACATGCACGTCGCCTATGAGGAGCTGCCGGGCGGACACGGCTGGCAGGTATGGCGGCCTGGCCTGGAGAAGAACCTCGACTGGCTTGCGCGGCAGACGATGCTGGCGCCCTGATACGTCGATGTTCCAGAACGCTGACGCTAGCTCATCAGCTTTCGACTGAGCCTGACCATCTGCGCGGCGTTCGTGTGCGGCAGGTAGGCCCGACCGATGGCATTGCCGATGGCCGGAAGCGCGGCCGGGTCCGGGTAGCACATGTACAGCGGGAAGTACTGCGGCTGGAACTTGGCCTTGAAGGCGAGCAGCGAGCGGAAGCCGTAGACCGGCTCCAGCGCCTTGCCCGCCACGTCCAGGACGCGCTGGAGCGGCACGGGCTGCGCGCCGCGGTCTATGCGGGCCAGCGGCGCCCCGGAGAGGCTCAGGAAGCTCGCTCCCTCCTCCTGGAAGCCGAGCGCCGCCGAGGCGATCAGGAACTCCATCACCCCGCGGAACCCGTCCGCCGCGCGGCGCATGAAGTCGAGCGTCCAGCCGACCGTCTCGCCGTCCTCGTAGACCGGGAGCCAGCTCGTGACGCCGTGCAGCCGGTCGTCCTCGTCCAGGGCCACGAGGCAGCGCACGCGCGGGTCCTGCAGCTCGTTGAGTCCGCCCAGCGTGAAGCCCATCTCCGGCAGGCCCTTGTCCGCGACCCACTCCTCGGACAATTCCCTGATGTGCTGCTGAACGCTGAGCGGCGCGGTCGGATACGAGTACCACTGAGCGGTGATGCCGACCTTGCCCGCCTTGTTCAGCGCGGTCCGCACGTCCTGCCACTTCTTGCCGCTGAACTTGAGCTCCGGCAAGTCGAGCACCGTGTCCTCAGCGACCTGCACCGCGTTCCAACCGAGCTTGGCGGTCGTGTCCCGCGTCCCCTCGGTGACGCTGTAGAAGCACGGACTCCAGCCCTGGCTGTCACAGAACCGGGCGAACTGCTCGACGGCCGCGGTCCGCGATTGGTGCTTGCCGTACGGGTCACCGGTGGTGAGCGCGATACCGCCGATCACGCGATAGGCCACTGCCGCCGACTCGTCCGGGCTGATCCAGTAGTCGTTCCCGGGCCACGTAGTCATATAGGACAGCGGCGAGCCGCCGAAGTTCCGCAGCAGCCGGTCCGCCGTCTCCTTCTCCCCCGCGCCGCGGTTCGCCGTGCGGCGGAAGGTGAACAGCAGGCCGCCGAGCGCGATGAGCCAGAACACCGGCCCGACCGCGATGTACAGCGCCTTCGCGGCGCCGCCCTCGGGGATCAGCGCGGCGGTGTTCTTGTTGACCAACGTCAGCCAGGTCGGCGAGAACAGCCGCTTCGGATAGTCCGTCAGCAGCGCGCTGATCGTCGCGTCGGGAGCCCATTGGTCGCGGACCTGGTAGGCGAAGTTGACGTAGATCGCGCCGACGACCACGAACGTGAGGACGAGCGTGCCGAGGAGCTTCAGGCCGGTCCAGCGCGGCGCGCGCAGGGCGAAGTGGCGGCGCGTGAGCAGCAGCACGATCACGACGCCGACCGGAATGCACATGATCAGACCGGTGTAGATCTTGATCGCGGTCGGGACGCCCGCCTCGTCCGGCTGGCCTTCCGTCATGTCGACCAGCATCTGCGCGTAGCGGACGGTCACGATGCCGAGGACGATCTCGCATACGATGGCGGCCCACCACGCCATCCGTCGACCGCGCCAGAGTCCGTACGCGATCACGCCGAGCACGAGCACCGGCACGAACAGCACGAGGATCGCGGGTGTACCGGCGAGCACGTGCTCGGCCTGGCTCGCCCGGCAGGCCACAGGATCGAAGTACTGCGAGGTCTTGGTGCAGTAGTCGTGGATGTCGTCCTGCGTCGGCGCCTCGTCGATGAACAGGTTCACGAGGATCGCCATTGGCCCATACGGGTTATTGGTGACCCACGCGATGAACGGCCCGAGCGCCGAGGTGAGCGCGAAGACCGCGACGAGCACGCGCGTCTCCGCGTGCGAGCTCGCCAGCCGGAGCCGCCGCGATCCGGGCTGAAGAAAGAGCAGGCCGATCGAGAGGCCGAGGAGCGCGGCGAACGCGCGCGCGATGTCGATCACGCCGCCGTCGTAGAACAGGAAGAGCATCGTGCCGATGACCAGCAGCAGCCGCGTGCGCCGCCGCCAGAGCGCCGTCATCCGCCCGCTGAGCGCCAGCCCGAGGCCCACGACGCCGACCGTGGCGCCGACCGTCGTGTTGTACTGAGCGCCCACCGTGCTCTGCAGCCACAGGTCTCCGGCCGTGGACCCGAGCTCGATCGCCCCGATTCCGAGCGCCGCGCCGCCGATCTGGCAGAGCGTCAGCAGGCCGACCGTGCGCCAGGTGCCGAGCCGCCGCTCCGCCGGGACGACGAAGACGAGGATCAGCAGCGTGTTCGCCAGGTAGGCCCAGAGGTTCTGGCACCAGAAGGAGTAGGTGACGAGGGTCCACACCCGGCCGGACGTGATCGAGGTCGTATCGAGCCCGACGCGGCTCAGCAGGCTGTCGCTCGGGCCGTAGGCGAGGCTGTGCGTGGCGAGCGCGACGATCCACAGGGCGGCGACGAGGACGAGCGTGAGCGGCGCCCCGCGGACGACCCTGGCGAGCGCCAGGCCGGCCCGGCCCCAGCGGCGCGCCAGCCCCTCGGGGACGTACCGCCGGGGCGGCTTCGTCTCCTCCGAGATGTCGACCGTCATCCGTGGGACCTCAGTTCGCGCTCGTGTCTGTCATATGGGCATACACGATCGTATTGTCCTCGTAGCTTCCCCGGGCGTAATCGAAGTCGCCACCGCAGGTGATCAGGCGCAACGCGGCGTAGGGCACGCTGCCGTAGACGCGGTTGGTGGGAAAGGCGCTCTTCGGCGCCTGCTGGACGGAGTCCACGGTGAACGTGGCCACGATGTGGTCCGAACGGGTGATCTCGATCTGCTCGCCCGGCAGCATCCGGCCGAGGTTGTAGAACGCCCCGCGGAATCCGGCGGTCTCCCGCGAGTCCACGTGCGCGTCGATGATCGAGGCGCCCTCCTCGCCCGGGCTCGGGCTCCCGTCATACCAGGCGGCCCGCTGGGCCTCGTTCAGCGGCGGCACGCCCACGCTCCCGTCCGCCTGCAGCCCGACCTTCAGCAGCGTCGCGTGGATGCCGACGTCCGGAATGTCGATCCGCAGCGGCAGCGAACCGCCGAGCGGCCCGGCGAACACCGAGCCCGGCGCCGGCGAGGGCGGCAGATAGGCCGCCACCGCCGGACTGGGCGGCCCCGAAGGCGCCTGCTGCGAGTGCGCGATCTTGAGCGCGCCGACGCCCACCACGCCGAGCGCCACCCATCCGAGCACCCGCCTGAGGGTCATGTCGCGGGCTTACCCGGCGGGTGGTCGGACCATAGGGACATGCCGGTCATCCGGGTGATGGGCGCCCGGCTGCTAG
>DASSZN010000287.1:0-9051 GCA_035702805.1 Thermomicrobiaceae bacterium
GGACGGCGCGCCCCAGCTCTACCACGACGTCCCGCACAACGTCGCCTTCCACTGGAAGCTCCACGCCGGTGACGTCGAAGCCGCCTTCCGCGACGCGGACTTCACGGTCAGCCAGCGGCTGGTCAACCAGCGGCTGATCCCCAACGCCATGGAGACCCGCGGGGCCATCGCCGACTATAACCCCGGGTCGGGCGAGCTGACGCTGTGGGTCACCAGCCAGAACCCGCACATCGACCGGCTGCTCCTCGCCATGGTGACCGGCATCTCCGAGGACAAGCTGCGGGTCATCGCCGCGGACGTCGGCGGCGGCTTCGGCAGCAAGATCCCCTTCTACTCCGGGGAACTGATCGCCACCGTGGCCTCCCGGGACCTCGGCCGCCCCGTCAAGTGGGTCGAGGACCGGCGCGAGAACTACGTCGCCACCGCCCACGGGCGCGACCACATCGAGTACGTCGACGTCGCCGTGAAGCGCGACGGCACGATCACCGGGCTGCGCGTCAAGAGCTACGCCAACCTGGGCGCCTACCTCTCCACGATCTCCCCGGGCGTCCCGACCTGGCTGTTTGCGCTCATCCTGAGCGGACCGTACCGAATCCCGAACCTCACCTGCGAGGTGTTCGGCGTCCTGACCAACACCACGCCGACCGATGCCTACCGCGGCGCCGGGCGGCCCGAGGCAACCTTCCTCCTCGAGCGCATGATGGACCTCGTCGCCGACCGGCTCGACATGGACCCGGCGGAGGTCCGCCGCAAGAACTTCATCCCGGCGAACGACTTCCCCCACACGACCGTCACCGGGCTGCTGTACGACAGCGGCGACTACGACCTGACCCTGGACCGCGCGCTCGAGACGATCGACTACCACGGCTTCCGCCAGCGTCGGGAGGACGCGCGCGGGCAGGGCAAACTCCGCGGCATCGGCCTCTCCACCTACGTCGAGGTCTGCGGCCTCGCGCCCTCCCAGGCAGCCGGCGCGATGGGCTTCCAGGGCGGCCTCTGGGAGAGCGCCACGGTGCGGGTGCATCCGAGCGGCAAGGTCTCCGTCTTTACCGGCTCGAGTCCGCACGGGCAGGGGGAGGAGACGACCTTCGCCCAGCTCGTCGGCGACGAGCTCGGCGTCCCGATCGACGACGTGGAGATCGTCCACGGCGATACCGGGATGATCCCGTTCGGGATGGGCACCTACGGCAGCCGCAGCACCGCCGTCGGTGGCACCGCGCTCTACAAGGCCCTCGGCAAGGTGCGCGACAAGGCGACCCGCCTCGCCGCCCACCTGCTCGAGGTCTCACCCGACGACATCGTGGTCGACCAGGGGCGCTTCCACGTCAAGGGATCGCCCGACCGGGTCAAGACTTTCCCGGAGGTGGCGGGCGCCGCCTACCTGGCCTGGAGCCTGCCGGCCGACATGACGCCGGGACTCGAGGAGACCCACTTCCACGATCCCAGCAACAACGTGTTCCCCTTCGGGGCGCACATCTGCGAGGTCGAGGTCGACCCCGCGACCGGGCAGGTCGCGTTCCAGCGCTACGTGGCGGTCGACGATGTCGGCCGCGTCATCAACCCGATGATCGTCGACGGCCAGGTCCACGGCGGGATTACCCAGGGGCTGGCCCAGGCGGTCTACGAGTTCGCCGCCTACGACGAGGACGGCAACCTCCTCTCCGGCTCGATGCTCGACTACGCCGTCCCCAAGGCGGAGATGGTGCCGATGTTCGAGGTCGAGCGCACCGAGACGCCCACCCCGGTCAACCCGATGGGCGTCAAGGGTGCCGGCGAGACCGGGACGATCGCCGCGACACCGGCGGTCGCCAACGCGATCATCGACGCCCTGAGACCCTATGGCATCAAGCACCTGGACATGCCGCTGACTCCGCAGCGGGTGTGGCAGGCGATTCAGGAGCGGGAAGGGAGATAGCGAATGTACCCAGCGGCCTTCGACTACTACCGGGTGACCAGCGTCGACGAGGCGGTCAAACTCCTCGGGGAGCACCCCGACGCCAAGCTCCTCGCCGGCGGCCACAGCCTGCTGCCCCTGATGAAGCTGCGCCTGGCCGAGCCGCCGGCCCTGATCGACCTCGCCCATGTTCCCGGCCTCTCCGGCATCAAGAGCGCCGGCAGCAACGTCGTCATCGGCGCCACCACGACCTACCACGACCTGCTGACCTCCGACCTCATCACCGGCACCTTCCCGATGATGGCCGCCGCCGCCGCCATCGTCGGCGACCTGCAGGTCCGCAACCGCGGCACCCTCGGCGGCTCGCTGGCACACGCCGACCCGGCTTCCGACATGCCGGCCGTGGTGCTGGCCCTCGAGGCGCAGATTAAAGTCGTCGGGCCTAAGGGCGAGCGCACCATCGCGGCCGGCGACTTCTTCGAGGACCTGTTCACCACCGCCCTCCAGCCCGGTGAGGTGCTGACCGAGATCAGCATCCCGAAGCCGCCGGCCGGCGCCGGCCAGGCCTACGAGAAGTTCGCCCACCCGGCGTCCGGCTACGCCGTGGTCGGCGTGGCGGCCGTGGCCGCGAAGGACGGCTCGACGGTGCGGGTGGCGATCACCGGTGCCGGCCCGGTCGCCAAGCGGGCCGGCGCGGTCGAGCAGGCGCTGCAGGGCAAGCAGCTCAGCGCCGAGGCCATCAAGAGCGCCAGCGCCCACGCCACCGACGGCATGGACCTGAACGGCGACATCTTCGCCTCGGAGCAGTACCGCGCCCACCTTGCCCAGGTGCTGACCGAGCGCGCCCTCAACCGCGCCGTCGGCAGCTAGCCGACATCCCCGCGACACGTCAAGAGGGCGGGCCAACGCGGCCGCCCTCTGTTGCGTCCCGAGCGCGCGGATGGCGTTCAGTACCCCGCGGCGTGGATGCGCTGCACGACCGTCGTCGCCAGCGATGCCAGCAGCGTCGTATTCGACTGCGGACTGCCAATCACCGTGACCTCGGACAGGACCGAGCCGATACGCAGGTAGACGATCTGTTGCGTGAGTCCAGCTTTCCCCGACACCTCCGACGTCATCCGCACGGCCACGCTCTCGTCGCCATACTGGGGGAGCGCCAGCGGCGTGACGTGGTAGACGACGTCGGCCCCGTTTGTCAGCAGAATGTCCCAGGTCGAGCAGGCGTAGGCCGAGCGGTAGAAGGTCATCTCCTTCCGCGCGTCGGACACGGTGGCCGACTGCCAGAGGGCGTGCACCAGCACCTCGTTGCCGTTCGGTGACAGGAACTGGATGCCGGCGGACGTCGTGTAGTAGACCGGGTCTCCCATCCACTTGCCGTCACAGCTGAAGTGCGTCGAGTCCATGAGATTCGAGCTGTCCACCGACGCCCGGCTCCAGCCGGACGGGACATCGGCGTAGCGCAGCTCCGCGCTCCAGAGCTGGGGCACCGGTGTGCCGGCCGGCGTCGGGAGGGGAGTCGGCGTGGGGGTCGGCAGCGGTGTCGGCGTGGGGCTGGGCGTGGGAGTCGGCGTGGCCGACGGGTCGTAGGGGATCACCGCCACCGTCGGACCCGCCTGGGCCGGCTGGACGGCGACTGCCGGGGCGGCCGACCCGCACGCCGTCAGCAGCAGACCGAGCGACACGACCAGCACGGGTACCCAACGACGCATCCGCGACACCCTCTCGCTCTCGCTCGGCGCGCCACGACCGCGATACCCGAAGCGGTCATCGCCACGCTAGCGAGATGAGAGGGGCTGCACAACCGACGTTCGTCCCGATTTTGCGGTCGTGAGAGTGGCCGACGTCGCGTTGCGCCGCGCGCCTCGCCGGGCGACAACCGCGGCCGTGGGGCCGGCCTAGAGCCGGCGCAAGTGGAGCACGTCGGTATGTCCCGGCTCGTCGAAGACCCGCAGGCTGCCGACGAAGAGGACGTGGTCCCCGGTCTTCGCGCACCCGTCGTCGACCAGACGGTGCGCCATCTGGCCGATCAGCTCCTCGGTGTCCTCGGCGAACTCCGCGACCAGCGGATCGACCCCCCAGACCAGCTCCAGCTGGTTGGCGACGAACCGGCTGTTCGTCAGCGCCACGATCGGGACGCTGGGCCGCTCCCGGGCGACCTCGCGCGCCGAGAACCCACTGCGGGTGAAGACCGCGATGAGGTTGATCACCGCCGACCGCCGCGCGATGTCGCTCGCGGCGCGGGCGATGGTGGAGGCGACCGTGTGTGGACGCTCGGTCTCGGGGAGCGGGGTCGGGGCAAAGTTGCGCTCGACGGTGCGGATGATGCGGACCATCATCTCGACCGCCTCCAGGGGGTACGCCCCGGTCGCCGTCTCCGCGCTCAGCATGACGGCGTCGCTCCCGTCCAGCACGGCGTTGGCAACGTCACTGGCTTCGGCGCGCGTCGGCAGCGGCTGGGTCGTCATCGACTCCAGCATCTGGGTCGCGGTGATGACGGGCGTGCCGTGGGTGCGGGCGACCTGGATGATTCGCTTCTGCGCGATGGGGACCTCCTCGGGCGGCAGCTGCACCCCGAGGTCTCCGCGCGCCACCATCAGCCCGTCGGCGCAGCGCGCGATCTCCTCGATGGCGGACAGTGCCTCCGGGCGCTCGATCTTGGCGATGATCCCGGCGCGGCCGCCATGGCGCTGCAGTTCCTCGCGCACCATCGTCACGTCGCGCGCCGCCGTGACGAAGCTCACGCCCAGGTACTCCAGGTCCTGCTCGGCGGCGAAGGCGATATCGGCCGCCTCCTGGGGCGAGATCACCCGCGGTGGCAGCGGCGCGCCCGGCACCGTGACGCCCTGACGACCGCGGAGCCGCCCGCCACGCACCACGCTGGCGAGCACCTCGCCGCCGCGACACGAGCCCACGTGGAGCTCGAGCAGGCCATCGGAGAGGAGCACACGCTGGCCGGGCTCAAGACCCGCTACCAGCGCCTCGTCGTCGATCGAGATGCGGTCTGGCTGGAGCGGGGCGTCACCGGCGACGAGCGTCAGCTGCTGGTCGCGCGCCAGCGTCAACGCCACCCCGTCGGCCAGCGGTCCGGTGCGGGGCTTGGGCCCGGCCAGGTCCTGCAGCACTGCCACCGGCCGACCCACCTCGGCTGCCGCCCGCCGGATCGTCGCGACGATGCCGCGGCGCTCCTCCACGCTGTTGTGGGCGGCGTTCACGCGCACCACGTCGACGCCGGCCGTGAGCAGGCGCGTGAGGGCCTCGAGCTCCCAGGATGCCGGCCCGATCGTGGCTACGATGCGGGCGTTGCGCTGCTCGGTGCGCGGGGTGGTGGTCATGCTCAGTCTCCCTCGTCCAGCCGTCCATCTTCGTGCCGCGTTCACCATAGCAGCCGCGGTGGCCCCGGTGGACTATCGCGGCGCGATCTGGTGTTAGGATGTGCCGGATTCCGCGTGCCGCTCGGCGGACCGCGCGAAACCCGCTACCAGCGAACCTGAGCGAACCTAAAGGGAGGCTCCGTTGTCGATCACCCTGACCAGCCACCGCATCGACAAGCCGGACGACGTCAACCTCATCTTCGGACAGAGCCACTTCATCAAGACGGTCGAGGACCTGCACGAGGCGATGGTCGGCTCGGTGCCGGGGATCCGCTTCGGGCTGGCTTTCAGCGAGGCCTCGGGCGACCGGCTGGTACGCTGGAGCGGCAACGACGACGAACTGGTCGATCTGGCGCGGCGCAACGTGCTCGCGATCGCGGCGGGGCACTGCTTCCTGATCCTCCTGCGCGAGGCGTTTCCGATCAACGTCCTGCCCGCGGTGCGCGCCACCCAGGAGGTCTGCACGGTGTTCTGCGCCACCGCCAACCCCACCGAGGTCATCCTGGCCGACGTCGGCGAGGGGCGTGCGGTGCTCGGCGTGGTCGACGGCCTCAAGCCGCTCGGCGTGGAGAAGGACGCGGACGTCGCGGCGCGACAGGGGTTGCTCCGCCGCTTCGGCTACAAGCTCGGCCCGGCCGGTGGTGCCTGACGGGGCCCTGCAGCAGGAAAGCGCGATTCACCGAAGAGACCGCGCCGAAATGCGTGGTGAGACCGGCCGGACTGCGGTAAAATCGACGGCTGGGTCGGCAAGACCCGGCGTTCCGGCACGGGACACGAACGATTGCGGACCGATAACCGGCGGGGGTCGACGGGCCTCCGGCGTGTGGCATGGGTTGCCTGAGGCGATCACGACACCGGCGCGGATCAAACCGGCGGAGCGAGAGGTTGGAGGCGAGGTGGCATGACAAGCCCTGACGGCACGCGGACGAAGGAGCTCTCGATGGAGAAGGGGCAGTTACTCGACCTCTACCGCAAGATGGTGGAGATTCGCCGGTTCGAGGAGAAGGCGGCCGAGCAGTACGCGCACGGCAAGATCGGCGGCTTCCTCCACCTCTACATCGGCGAGGAAGCCGTCGCCGTCGGCGCGATCAGTGCTATGCAGCCGCGCGACCACCTCGTCACCCACTACCGGGATCACGGCTACCCGATCGCCCTGGGGCTCGACCCGCGCGCCATGATGGCGGAGCTGTTCGGCAAGGCCACCGGCATCTCCGGCGGGCGCGGCGGCTCGATGCACATGTCCGACCCGGAGCACAACTTCTGGGGCGGCTACGCCATCGTCGGCGGGCACCTGCCGCTGGCGGCCGGGCTTGCGCTGGCCAACCAGTACCTGGACAAGGACGCCGTCGTCGTCTGCTTCTTCGGTGACGGCTCGACCAACACCGGCGCCTTCCACGAGGCGATGAACCTGTCCGCCGTCTGGAAGCTCCCGATCCTCTGGGTCTGCGAGAACAACCTGTACGGCATGGGTACCGCCGTCGAGTACGTGTCGGCCGTGCGCGACATGGTCAAGAAGGCCAGCGCCTACGACATCCCGGCGGCGCAGATCGACGGGCAGAACCTCCTCGAGGTCCGCGAGGCCACCGAGAAGGCGCTCGAGCACTGCCGGTCGGGTCAGGGGCCCTTCTTCATCGAGGCGATGACCTACCGCTTCCGCGGCCACTCGATGGCCGACCCCGAGGCCTACCGCACCAAGGAGGAGGTCGAGACGCACCGCTCGTCGGAAGACCCGATCGTGCGCTTCGGCCACCAGCTGGTCGAGGACGGCGTCGCCACCCAGGCCGAGCTCGACCGCATCGACGCGGAGGCGGAGCAGAAGATGGACGCGGCCGTCCAGTTCGCCGAGGAGAGCCCGGCCCCGGCGCCGGACACCCTGATGGAGCACATCTACGCCGAGCCGGTATCGGTACGCTAGCCGGGCCGCGTGGACGTACAGGAGACAGAAGACAGCATGGCACGTGAGATCACCTACCGCGACGCACTCCGCGAGGCGCTCCACGAGGAGATGGACCGCGACGAGCGCGTCTTCCTGATGGGCGAGGACATCGGCGCCTACCAGGGCTCCTACGTCGTGACGCGCGGGTTCCTCGAGGAGTATGGGCGCAAGCGCGTGCGCGATACGCCGATCTCCGAGCTCGGCATCGTCGGCCTGGCTAACGGCGCCGCCATGGGTGGCCTGCGCCCCGTCGTCGAGCTGATGACGATCAACTTCAGCCTGCTCGCGATCGACCAGATCGTGAACCACGCGGCCAAGCTCCACTACATGTTCAACGGCAAGTTCACCGTCCCGGTCGTCATCCGGACCGCGTCCGGCTGGGGCCAGCTCGGCGCCACGCACTCCCAGACCTTCGAGGCCTGGTACGCCCACGTCCCCGGGCTGCGGGTCGTGATGCCGGCCACGCCGAAGGACGCCAAGGGGTTCCTCAAGACCGCCATCCGCGGCCAGGACCCGGTGATGTTCATCGAGCACTCGCTGATCTACCGGAACCGCGGCGAGGTCCCCGACGGCGAGTACACCCTGCCGCTCGAGGGCGCCGAGGTGCGCCGCGAAGGGCGGGACGTCACGCTCGTCTCGTGGTCGCGCGGGTACTACCTGGCCATGGGCGCCGCCGACGACCTTGCCAAGCAGGGCATCGAGGCCGAGGTCATCGACATGCGCGTGCTGCGCCCGCTCGACATCGACACCGTCGTCCAGTCCGTGCAGAAGACCAACCGGCTCGTGATCGTTGAGGAGAGCTGGCGGACCCTCGGGATGGGCGCGGAGATCGCCGCGGCCGTCCAGGAGCAGGCGTTCGACTACCTGGACGCCCCGATCGGCCGCGTCGGCAGCCTCGAGGTGCCGATGCCCTACGCCAAGAACCTCGAGCGCCTGGTCGTTCCGGGCAAGGACGAGGTGGTCGCGGCGGTGCAGGGGGTCCTCGCGCGCGACCTCGCGGCGGTCCGCTGACCGTCCGGCGGCGCCGGGCGGCCGGGCACGAGAGTTAAGAGGAGCAACGGATGGCCAAGACCGTCGTGATGCCCCAGATGGGCTACGACATGGACGCGGGGACGCTGCTGCGCTGGCTCAAGCAGGAGGGCGAGTCGGTCGAGCGCGGCGAGCCGATCGCCGAGATCGAGACCGACAAGGTGAACCTCGAGATCGAGTCCTTCGAGGGCGGCGTCGTGCGCAAGCTGCTCGTCACCGAGGGGCAGACCGTCCCGGTGGGAGAGCCGATCGCCATCATCGGCGAGCCGGGTGAGGCCATCGAGACCCCGGCCGAGCCCACGCGCACCGAGCCGACGGTGCCGGTCGCCGGGCAGCCGGCCGCGCCCTCCCAGTCGCTCGACGGTCTGCGCGAGGCACCGGAGCCGCTGCCGGCCGATCAGGTGGTCGAGCGCGTCCCCGGTGAGCGGGTGCGAGCCTCCCCGCTGGTGCGCCGCCTCGCGGCGGAGCACGGCATCGACCTCGGCCGCGTGCGCGGCACCGGCCCGGGCGGCCGTATCGTCAAAGAAGACATCATGCCCCTCGTCGGGCGGCCCCAGCCGGTCGGTGCGCCGGCAACCGCGCCGCGCCCGTTGGCGGCGCCCGCGGCTCCGGCTGCCGCTCCGGCCGCGCCCGCAACGGCGCCCTCGCCGGCTCCGGCTCTTGCGCCCGCCGCGGCCTATGCCGGCCAGCCGTCGAGTGAGCTCCACGAGCTGTCGCGCATGCGCAAGACGATCGCCCGCCGCATGGGCGAGAGCTGGCAGCAGGCGCCGCACTTCTACGTCACGATGGCGATCGACATGGGTCGCGCGCTCGCGCTGCGC
>DASSZN010000053.1:0-11448 GCA_035702805.1 Thermomicrobiaceae bacterium
GCTTGGAGCGCGGCCACCGCTTCTCGCACGGCGGGGCGCTCGAATAGCGGACGCGCGAAACTGCTCCGAAGCAGCCCGGAATCGAGCGCCTCTCCCTCCGATATGCGCTTGACCAGCCGCTCGGTGTCGGCGCCGTCGCTCATATCCTCGTGGCGTAGCTCGCGATAGAGCGTGCGGGTCTTGTCGGGAATGTCGATGCCCTGCGTGACCACCGTGAACCAGGCACGCAGCAGCGGGGGGAGTCCGCGCACGTCGGTGCCGGTGCCGCGCGCTACTGCCGTGCCTCCGCGAACGAAGAAGGGCACGTCGCTGCCGAGTTCCGCCGCGGCCCCTTCGGCGTTGGACGCGCCAGTCCCAACGAGCGCCGCCAGCGCGCCGAGTAGGGTGCCGGCGTCGCTCGAGCCGCCACCCAGTCCCGCCGCTACCGGGATGGACTTTCGTAGTCGCACCTCGGCCGCGAGTTGGATCCCGAGTTGCTCATCGGCGGCGCGCAGCGCGCGCCAGACCAGGTCGTGCTCGTGATCGACACCGGGGAGGGGCTCGTAGCGGGGCCGATCGCTCGGCAGGAGGTCGATACGGTCGAAGAAGCTCACCGTCTGGAGGATGGTCGCGACCTCGTGCATCCCGTCGTCGCGCCGCCCCAGCACCTCCAAGCCGAGGTTGAGCTTCGCTGGCGCGAAGAGGGTCAGCGGTGCGGTGATCTCAAGCCGCGGCACCGGCAAGCGCTCCCAGTTCCCGTTCGACTGCCAGCCAGTCGTCCACCGTCAGCGTCTCGGCTCGGCGATCGGGATCGACTCCGGCACGGCGGAGCCGCTCCTCGACGTCAGGTTTGGGGGATCCCAGCGCGGCTGCCAGCGCGTTCCCCAGGCGCTTGCGCCGTTGCGAGAAGCCGCCGCGCACGAGCCGGAAGAACGCTGCCCGCCGGTTTCCGGTGAGCGGCCGACTCGGGTCGACGTCGACCCGGATCACCGCAGAGTCGACTTTCGGTGGCGGAAAGAACGCGCCGGGGCCGATCCGCAGGACGATGCGCGGCCGGCCGAAGAACTGCACCGCGACCGCCAGCACGCTCATGTCGGGCGGGCGGGCCACGATGCGCTCGGCTACCTCGCGCTGGACCATCACCGTGAGCTGCGTCGGTGGGTGACCGGCCTCGAGCAGGTGCTCGATGGCGGCGGCGGCGATCGAGTAGGGAAGGTTGGCCACGATTTTGTAGTCGTCGCGGCCGATCAACTCACCCGCGTCGACCTCGAGGATGTCCGCCTCGCATACCTCGACCGGTGGGTCGGTGAAACTGGCACGCAGGTAGGCAGCCAGCCGGCGGTCGAGCTCGACGGTGACCACGCGCTTCGCGCGCCGCGCGAGTTCCGCGGTAAGCACGCCGAGCCCGGGCCCGACCTCGACCACCAGATCGGTCGGCCCCAGGTCGGCCGCGTCGGCGATGCGACGCACGATCTTCGGGTCGTGGAGGAAGTTCTGCCCCAACGCCTTGCTCGGTCGGATACCCAGTTCATCCAGCAGTTCCCGGTCGGGTCGCCGCGTGCCCGGCTCGTGCTCCCCGGTCGTCACGGCGTCACGATTACCCCGCTGCCGGAATCGGCCTCCCCGATTCGCCACAGCGGCTCCCCGGAGTCTCCGAACGCGCGCTCGAGCGCGTCGGCGTGGTCCGCTCCGACCAGGATCAGGAGCCCACCCGAGGTCTCCGGGTCGAACAGGAGGTCGAGCAGAGCGGCCGGGACTCCCGGCTCGGCGGTAAAGTGCGCGTCGTCGCGCCGGCCGAAGTACTGCCGGTTGCGCGAGGCACCACCCGGCATGTGCCCGTCGGCGGCATAGCGCAGGGCGCCGGCCAGCAGCGGGAGTTCCGAGCCGCGCAGGACGATCCGCACGCCGCTCTTCTCCGCGACCTCCGCGACGTGCCCGACCAGTCCGAACCCGGTGATGTCGGTACACGCGTGCGCGCCGACCAGTTGGGTCAGGCGCGCGGCCTCACGATTGAGGCGCAGCATGGAGGAGACCGCCGCGTCGACGTCCTCGCGCGCGGCGTCCTCCGACTTCAGCGCGGTGGTGATCACGCCGGTGCCGAGCGGCTTGGTCAGGTAGACGACGTCGCCCGGACGCGCGCCCGCCTTGGTCAGGATGCGCTTGGGATGGACGGTCCCGGTCACGACCAGCCCGTACTTGGGCTCGTCGTCGGTGACGGTGTGCCCGCCGGCGATCACGACCCCCGCCTCGGCCGCCTTGTCGGCGCCACCCTCGAAGATGCGCGACAGCACGTCCAGCGGGACGTTGTCGGGAAAGGCAGCGATGTTGAGGGCCAGCATCACCTCGCCGCCCATGGCGTAGACGTCACTCATGGCGTTAGCCGCGGCGATCCCACCGTAGACGTAGGGGTCATCGACCACCGGCGGGAAGAAGTCCACCGTCTGGATCAGCGCGAGTTCGTCGTTCAGGCGATAGACAGCAGCGTCGTCGCTGGTCTGCAAGCCGACGATGAGGTTCGGGTCGGTTCGCTGGCTGAGCGGGCGCAGCACCTGCGCCAGGGCCCCTGGGCCCATCTTGGACGCTCAGCCGGCGCAGCTCGCCAGGGTGGTGAGCCGAATCTCCTCGCGCGACTGCATCGTCCGCGTCCTCCCCGTGAGCGCCGCCGTGCCCGTGCCACGTTACCCGGGCGATCATAGGTAACGCCCCGCGCGCCGGCAACCTTCCCGGGTGACCGGCGCGTAGGATCGTGACCGTCACCGTCGACGACGCGGTCAAGCTCGGTGCCTGCACTCCGCGTGCTCTTCCGACTGCCGGTCGACGGCGCGCGTACCATATTTGCGTCTCCGGAAGACTGAATCGATAATCTCTTCTCGAAACGCCCATCGGGCGTGGACCCCCGAACCTGAGCGATGCCGGCGACGCGATTACTGGTGGGAAGCGAGGGACGATGGCCGGGCTGTCGACCGCCGAGATCGTCGACGTGGCGCTCGAGCTGGCGCGGGCGCGTCATCTCGCGGCGGACAGCGCCGTCTACGTCGAGGGCACCGACCTGCAGCGCGTCATGATGGGGATCGACATCGGCGCGGGTGACCTGATGCTGGCGCGCCAGCTCGGCGTCGACGGGGTGATCGCCCACCACCCGGCCGGCGGCACCGCGACGCTGAACTTCCCGGAGGTCCTGACCAGGCACGTTGAGCTGTTGGTGGAGCACGGCGTGCCGGCTGCGGCCGCCCGGGACGCGATCCAGGGGATGTTGACGCGGGCGCTCCTCCGCGCGCAGACAGCCAACTTCGATCACATTCCCTCGGTGGCGCGCCTGCTCGCAATGCCCTTCCTCAACCTGCACCTGCCGCTGGATGAGATCGGGCGCCGGGTGATGGAAGACGTCATCCGTGAGCGGACCGAGCCGCTGGGCGAGTCCGCTCGGGTCCAGGATGCGATCGACGCGTTGATGACGCTGCCAGAGTTTGCGAACGCCCCGACCCGGATCATGGTGCCGGTCGGTGCGGTGGACGAGCCGCTCGGCAAGTTCGCGGTGGTGCACGGAGCCGGGACCAACGGTGGCTACCCGGTCGCGCGCGCGTACTTCCAGCACGGCACGCGCACGGTCCTCTACATCCACGTCGCGCCCGATGAGGCCGAGCGCCTTCGCCGCGATGGTGGCGGTAACCTGATCGTGTCGGGCCACATCGCCAGCGACCTCGTCGGGATCAACCGGTTCGTCACCGAACTCGAGGAGCGCGGCGTCGAGGTCGTCCGGATGAGCGGCCTGTAGCGGCGTCGCGCCGGTTAGCGGGTCAGGGCCCGTTCGATCCGCTCCAGCGACTGCTCGATCATCCGGTCGGAGTTCGCGAAGCTCAGCCGAATGTAGTTCGTCGTGACCTCGCCGAAGGCGTCGCCCGGGGTCACGCCCACGCGCGCCTCGTCGATCAGCAGGCGGGCCGCCTCCTGGCCCGTCATGCCGGTTCCACCCACGTCGGCCAGCGCGTAAAAGGCGCCCTGCGGCAGCGGGCAGTTGACACCCGGTATGGCGCTCAGCCCCGATGCCATCAGGTGGCGGCGCCGGTCCCAGGCCTCGACCATGACGTCGATGAAGCCCTGCGGGCCGTCGAGCGCGGCGGCGGCGCCGTACTGGGCGAACGAGTTCGCGCAGGTGACCGAGTGGCTGTGGATCTTGAGCAGTTGCTGGATGATCGGCCGGGGACCGGCGACGTAGCCCAGGCGCCAGCCGGTCATGGCGTAGGCCTTGGAGAAGCCGTTGCAGGTGAGGGTGCGCTCGGCCATGTCGGGGAGCGACGCGGGGCTGACGTGCTGGTAGCCGTCGTAGACGATCTTCTCGTAGATCTCGTCCGAGATCACGATCAGGTCGTGCTCGATCGCGGCACCGCGAATCGCCTCGAGTTCGGGCATGCTCAGCACGCGGCCGGTAGGATTGTTCGGCGTGTTGACAATCAGGACCCGGGTGCGTGGGGTCACGTGCGCCTCGATGACCTCGCGCGTGACCCGGTAGTCGTCGCCGGGGTCGAGGGGGATGCGCACCGTCCCGGCTCCCGCGATGGTCGCCATCGGCTCGTAGGAGACCCAGCCGGGGTCGAACATGGCCACGTCGTCGCCCGGACCCACCAGCGCCAGTACAGCCGAGAACAGGGCCGACTTGCCGCCGGGCGTGACCACGATCTGCGACGGATCTACCATGACGTGGTTGTCGTTGGCGAGTTTGCGCGCGATCGCCGCGCGGAGCTCGGTGATGCCGGGGCTGGCGACGTAGTGGGTATCGCCGCGAGCCATGGCGTCGGCGGCCGCCCGGCAGATGTGCTCGGGCGTCGGGAAGTCGGGATCGCCTCCGCCGAGGTCGAGGACGTCCAGCCCCTTTAGGCGCAGTTCCCGCACCCGGTCCGACACCGCGACGGTTGGTGACGGCTGAATGGCTCCCACGCGGGCGGCGAAGTGGTAGTCCACGGCGATCCCCCATGCGCTGGTCGAACTCTCGCGGGGCCAGGCGGCCGCGCCGACCGATTATGCACCATCCCTTGAGGCAGGAGAATCGGCACGATTCGCGCTGTTTCAACCAGCGAGCGTCGCGTCGGCCCCATCGCGGCGGCAGTCGAACCGCGGCGCCGGGAGAGTCGACCGTCCGTCGGATGGGCGTCGAACGGGTGGCCCCGGCCCCTTGCAGTCTCGCCGGGTCTTCGCTAAGATACGGCGTGTTAGCACTCTCGCCGCTCGAGTGCTAAGCTCGGCGGGCGAGAGCCGAGGGTGCGGAGCGTGTCGAAATCAGCGAGGGAGGTTCCACCGGCATGTCGAGCGTGAAGACACAGGTGCGGCCGCTGGGTGATCGCGTCGTGGTGCGACCCCTGCAGCGGGAGGAAGTCACCAAGAGCGGCATCGTGCTGCCGGATACGGCCAAGGAGAAGCCGCAGCGCGGCGAGGTCATCGCCGTGGGCAACGGCCGGCTGACCGACGACGGCAAGCGGCTGCCGATGGATGTCCAGGCCGGCGACCAGGTGCTGTTCGCCAAGTACGCCGGCACCGAGCTGAAGCTGGACGATGAGGAGGTCCTGATCCTGAGCGAGAAGGACATCCTGGCCATCGTCTCCGAATAAGATGTTCCCGGGAGCGGGGCTGCGTAACCGTTCGATCGTACGAGGAGGGTAGGTAACGTGCCGAAGATCCTGGAATTCGACGAGCAGGCGCGTCGGTCGCTGAAAACGGGCATCGACACGCTGGCCAACGCGGTCAAGACGACGCTCGGGCCGAAGGGTCGCAACGTCGCCCTCGACAAGAAGTTCGGCGCCCCGACCGTCACCCATGACGGCGTGACGGTGGCCAAGGAGATTGAGCTCGAGGACCCGTTCGCCAACATGGGCGCGCAGCTCCTCAAGGAGGCCGCGACCAAGACGAACGACATCGCCGGTGACGGCACGACGACGGCGACGGTGCTGGCGCAGGCGATCGTGCACGAGGGCCTGCGCAACGTCGCGGCCGGCGCCAACGCCATGATGCTCAAGCAGGGCATCGACCTAGGCGCCGACAAGGTCGTCGAGACCCTGAAGTCGATGGCCAAGGAGGTCCGTGGCAAGGAGGACATCTCCCAGGTGGCGGCCATCTCGGCGGCCGACAAGGAGATCGGTGACCTCATCGCGGACGTGATGGAGAAGGTCGGCAAGGACGGCGTCATCACCGTCGAGGAGTCGCGCGGACTGGCCTTCGAGACCGAGTTCACCGAAGGCATGCAGATCGACCGCGGCTACATCTCGGCCTACTTCGTGACTAACGCCGATCGTATGGAGTCCGAGCTGGACGAGCCCTACATCCTGATCACCGACAAGAAGATCTCGGCGGTGGCCGACATCCTGCCGGTGCTGGAGAAGGCGCTTCAGGTCACCCGCAACTTCATGATCATCGGCGAGGACGTCGACGGCGAGGCGCTCGCGACCCTGGTGGTCAACAAGCTCAAGGGCACCATCAACCCGCTGGCGGTGAAGGCGCCGGGCTTCGGCGACCGCCGCAAGGAGATGCTGCGCGACATCGCGATCCTGACCGGCGGCCAGGTAATCTCCGAGGAGGTCGGTCGGCGGCTCGACAGCGCGACGGTGCAGGATCTCGGCCGGGCGCGCCGTGTGGTGGCGACCAAGGACGAGACGACCATCGTCGAGGGCTACGGCAACGAGGACGAGATCAAGGCGCGGATCGAGCAGATCAAGGCGCAGATCGAGCAGACGACGAGTGACTTCGACCGCGAGAAGCTCCAGGAGCGGCTGGCCAAGCTGGCCGGCGGCGTGGCGGTCATCAAGGTGGGTGCCGCGACCGAGACCGAGCTCAAGGAGAAGAAGCACCGCGTCGAGGACGCACTGAGCGCGACCCGCGCGGCGGTCGAGGAGGGCATCGTCCCGGGCGGCGGCGTGGCGCTGCTGCTCGCGGCCAACGGCCTCGGTGACGTCCAGGCTGAGGGCGACATCAAGACCGGCGTGCTGATCGTCAAGCGGGCACTCGAGGAGCCGCTGCGCGGCATCGTCGCCAATGCCGGCCTCGACGGCGCGGTGGTCGTCCAGAACATCCGCCGCCTGCATGACGAGAAGGACGACCCGAACATCGGGTACGACGTGATCCGCAACGAGTACGGCGACATGATCGAGTGGGGCATCCTCGACCCGGTCAAGGTGACCCGCTCGGCCGTCGAGAATGCCAGCTCGATCGCCTCGATGATCCTGACCACCGAGGCGCTCATCTCGGACAAGCCGGAGGAGCAGAAGGCCCCGCCGATGCCGGCCGGCATGGACTACTAGGACTCGATCCAGCGAGCACGACTACCGGGCGGGTGCGGGCAACGCATCCGCCCGGTTTCGCGTTGCCGCGCGGTTTGCCCTGGCGCCCTCGGCGCGGTTTGACCGGCTCTCCCGGACGGCGCTACCATGCCGCATCCGGTTCGGATTGTGTCGGTGCCCGACAACGGTGAAAGGGGCGCGACGATGGCGCGGGACTCCTCGGTGGCAAGCAACGCGTACCTCGCGCCGGGCTCGACATCGGCCCGGCTGTTCGAGCGGGCCGGACGGGTGCTGCCCGGCGGCAACACGCGCACGACCGTCTACACCGCGCCGCACCCGCCCTACGCGGCACGCGGACACGGCGCCGTCATCGTCGACGTCGACGGTCAAGCGCGACTCGACTTCGTCAACAACTACACCGCCCTGATCCACGGCCACGCCGACCCGGAGATCAACGCCGCGGTCATCGAGCAGCTCGAGCGCGGCGTCGCCTTTGCCATGCCGACCGAGCAGGAGGTCGCGCTCGCCGAGGTCCTGGTCGAGCGTGTTCCGTCGGTCGAGCGCGTGCGGTTCACCAACAGCGGCACCGAGGCGGTAATGATGGCGATCAAGGCGGCCCGCGGATACACCGGTCGCCCGAAGATCGCCAAGTTCAACGGCTGTTACCATGGCTCATACGACTTCGCCGAGGTGAGCACGCGGCCGGCTCCGGCGGGGCCCGCCGGCGATCCGCGGTCGGTCCCGTACTCGACCGGGACGCCGCAGGCCGTGCTCGACTCGGTCGTGGTGCTGCCCTTCAACGACCTCGCGGCGACTGAGCGGCTGATCGTGGCGCACCGCGACGAGCTGGCCGCCGTGGTGATCGACCCGATGCCGCGGAGCCTGGGTCTGCAGCCAGCAGATCCGGCCTTTCTCGCCGGCCTGCGGGAGATCACGCGCGCGCGCGGGATTGTGCTCATCTTCGACGAAGTCATCTCGCTGCGTGCCGACCGCGGCGGGATGCAGACGGTGCTCGGCGTGACTCCGGACCTGACGGCCATGGGCAAGATCATCGGGGGCGGCTTCCCGATCGGCGCGCTCGGCGGCTCGGCCGAGGTGATGGCGGTGTTCGACCCGACGGCCGGCTCGCGGGTGCCCCACGGCGGCACCTTCAACGCGAATCCGGTGAGCATGGCCGCCGGTCTCGTCGCCATGCGCCGGATGACGGCCGATGCCTACGACCGTATGGCGCAGCTGACCGGCTTGCTGCGCGCGGGTCTCGAAGAGGCCATGTCCGAGGCAGGCTTCGAGGGACAGACGAGTGGCCACGGCTCCCTCTTCCAGGTCCATCTGCACAAGCGCCCGCTCACCCCGTATGCCAATGCGTTCCCGACGACGCAGGAGACGGCACGTCTCGACGCGCTCCACCGTGCGCTTCTGGCGCGCGGTATTTTCATTACCCCCGCGATCTTCGGCTGCCTGTCCACCCCAATGGGCACCGTCGAGGTGGAGCAGTTCGTCGAGGCGTTCAGCGACTCCCTGCGCGAGCCCGGCGCCTGAGCGCGGCCGGAGTACCGCCCGGGCGTATAATCCGCCCGGTCGGGTAATCCGGATCGGGAAGGGATCGCGTGAGCCGCCAGCCCCGCGACGTGCTCTACCTCGGGACGTACGAGCGCGACTACCCGCGCAACGTGCTGGTTATCGCCGCCCTCCGCCGCGCCGGCTTCGACGTTCGCGAGATCCACGCCCCGGTGTGGGAGAGGCGGCGCGACAAGGTTGCCGGCCTGCGATCGATTGTCCCCTGGCTGCGGCTCGGCGCCGCGCTGGCCGTCGGCTACGCGACGCTTGGCGCCCGCGCGCTCCTCACCGTCCGTTCCGCGGACGTCGTCTTTGTCGGCTACCCCGGCCAGCTCGATATGGTCATCCTGGCGCCGCTGGTCCGCCTGCTCCATCGTCCCGTGATCTTCAACCCACTGGTGACGCTGACCGACACACTCGTGGAGGACCGCCAACTCGTTGCGTCCGGCTCGCTTCCGGGGCGTGCCATTGCGGCGCTCGACCGTGCCGCGCTGTCCCTGGCGGACGCCGTGATCGTCGACACGCCCGAGAACGGGCGCTACCTGGTCGAGCGCTACCCGTCCCTGTCGGACAGCATCTACCCCCTGGACGTGGGCGCCGACGACCGGCTATTCGTTCCGGAGTCGCCGTGTGAGCGCACGCCCGGCGGGCCACTTCGAGTCCTCTTCTACGGAAAGTTCATCCCCCTCCACGGCGTCGAGACGATCCTGCGGGCGGCCGCGCGGCTGGACCCCGACCGGGTTTCCTTCACCCTGATCGGCAGCGGCCAGACCGGGCACGCCGCGCGCTTGCTGGCACGCGTGCTCGGACTGACGAACGTCGAGTTCGTCGACTGGGTGCCGTTCCACGACCTGCCTGGCCACATTTCACGGGCAGACGTCGTGCTTGGGATATTCGGGGACACCGCCAAGGCAGCGCGAGTCGTGCCGAACAAGGTCTTCCAGGCAATGGCCATGGCGGCCGCGATCGTCACGGCCGACACCCCGGCGGTGCGGCGGGTGCTCCAGCATGGCCAATCGGCCATGCTGGTGCCTGCCGGGGATCCCGAAGCGCTGGCCGACGCCATCCAGCGGCTCACCGATCCCGACCTCCGTCGCGCGCTTGGCCTGGCGGCTCGCGCCGGGTTCAACGAGGTCGGTTCGATCGACGCCCTGGCGGGGCACCTCGGTAAGATTATCGACGCCGTCACCTCGATGCCCGCTCAGCCGGAGCATGCGTGGACCCCGCGATGACCGCGGAGCCGGCTCCCGGAGTAGAGGCTCGACCGCGCCGCGACCGGCGGCTTGCGATCGCGCTGGCCTGGGGACCGGTCGCGGTGGCAGCCGCGGTCCTCTTCGCGAGTGGACGGGCGGGGGGCGTCGGGCGGGCGATCGTCGCGGCGAACCCAGCGCCGCTCCTCATCCTTTTCTGCGCGGGCCTGATATTGCCGGTCGTGCACGCGACGCGCTGGCGGTCGCTGCTGCGCGCGGTCACCGCGGAGGTGCCGCTGCCGGCCGCCGTCGAGATGACTATCACCGCGTCGCTCGTCAACTACGCACTGCCGGGCTATACCGGATCGCCGGCAAAGGGATTACTCGTCCGTCAGCTCCACCAGGTGGGATTTGGCCGCTCCACGCCGACCCTCGTCGCCGAGCAGTTGCTCGACGCGCTGATGCTCGCCGCAGCGGCCGTGCTGGCGCTGGCGCTGACGGGACGGTCGGCGATCGCGAGTCTGGCCCCGCTGGGCAGCGCGCGCGAGGCCTGGGTGGGCACGGCGGTCGTCGTCGTGGTGCTCGTTGCCGCCGTTGGCTCCGTCACGATGCTGCGCAAGCGGTCGCGCTTCCTGGGCAACGTGGTCGAGAGTGCCCGCCTGCTGGCGGCGGACCGCGCCCAGCGTGGCACCGTACTGGCACTCACAGTTGTCTACTGGCTGCTGGGTTTGCTGACGGTATGCTCGGCGACGCGAGCCGTCGGCATTCCTCTTGGCGCCACCGCGCTTCTCTGGCTTGCGAGCGCCCCGGTCCTGCTCGGCATGCTCTCGCCGCTGCCGGGCGGGCTCGGCCTGCGCGAGGCAGCAATGGCCGCCGTGGGGGGCATGCTCGGCCTGCCGGTGAGCGGGATCGTCGCCGCCGCCGTGATCCAGCGGGGCCTGTTGATCCTGGCGCTTCCGGTCGCGCTGGCCGGGACGCGGCTGCTGCGGCGGAGCCGGGGACGGTGACCACGTCTGCAAGGCTTCCGAATCGAGACGTGACGGCCCGGATCCGCGAGGTCGCGACCTCCCGTGTGGCGGCGGTCTGGGCCCTCGGGCTGCTGATTCGACTGCTGGTCATCCCCTTCTCGGCGCACCTCGACCTGTATCACATCTACTCGCGAGCGGCCGACGCCGTGTACCACGGGGCCTGGTTCGACTGGGGTAGCCAGCTGCTGATCCAGCTGGTCCACAACGTCTGGCTCTGGCTGGTCCACCCGTTGCTACCCAATGCCGAGCCAATCTGGTCGCGGACCGCCGCGGTGATGGGCCTCGGCGCCCAGCCAGGGGAGTTCCGGGTCAAGTTCATGGGTTACGCGCTCCTGCCACGGGCGCTCTTCCTGATGAAGCTGCCGTACCTCGCGGCCGACGCGGCGACCGGCTTCGTGTTGACCCGGCTGGTCTCGGCGGAGCGCCGGG
>DASSZN010000067.1:0-12721 GCA_035702805.1 Thermomicrobiaceae bacterium
CATCTTGATGCTCGCCGCGTCGATCATCTTGCCGTCGACCGCGATCGCGCCCTCGCCGCGTGCCCCGGCCTCGGCATAGGCGTCGACTACGCGCCGCGCCCAGGCAACCTCCGCGGCGGTCGGCGCGAAGACCTCGTTGGCAATCGGGACCTGGCTGGGGTGAATGCACCACTTGCCGTCGTAGCCCAGGGCCCGCGCCACCATGGCCGAGCGCCGGAAGGCCTCCGGGTCGCGGTAGTCCGCCACCGGTCCGTCGATCACCTGGACGCCCGCCGCGCGACCGGCGACCAGGATGCGGTGCATCACGTAGTGAAAGCGGTGGCCGGGGTAGGCGGCGTCCCACTCGTCGTCACCGCCGATGGCCACGGCCGGCAGGTGGACCGAGGCGCTGTAGTCGCCGGGGCCGTAGACGACGGCGCGGATGCGGGGGCTCGCCACCGCGATCCGCTCGCAGTTGATCAGCCCCTGGGCCGTCTCGATCTGCACTTCGAGCCCGATCCGGTGACGGATGCCGCATGCCGCCTCGAGCTGTGCCAGCAGCGTGTCGACGACGTAGACGTCCTCCGGACGGTTCACCTTCGGGACGACGATCCGGTCGAGCCGGTTGCCAGCCGCCTCGACCACGTCGATCAGGTCGCGGTAGAAGTACGGCGTGTCGAGCGCGTTGACCCGGAAGGTGGGCGGCTTGCCGCCCCAGTCGAGCTCGCGGAGGGCGCGGATCACCGTCTCGCGGCCGGCCACCTTGGCGGCGGGCGCCACCGCGTCCTCGAGGTCGAGGATGGCGACATCGGCGTCGCCGGCGAGGCCCTTCTCGATCATGCGCCAGGTCCCGCCGGGTATCGAGAGCACGCTCCGCGTGCTCGTCGCGCGGCCCGTGCTGTCCGCGTCGTCCGCCATGCCCGTCCCTCCCTCGCGTCGCGCCGGATCCGCCGGGGGCTGAGGATAGCACGGTGCCGCGCCGCCGGTTTGCCCGCACGGCGATCAGGATGAATACTCCCGGCAGGCGAGCAGGAACGTCTCGACCACGCGCGACCACGCGGATGCGAGCGGCCCCGGCACGGGATCCGCGCCCGGCGACCGGCGCCCGCTGAACGGAGCGGCCATGCAGCCGGAACGAGACGGCGCGACCGGAACGTCGGGTGATGCGGCGGTGGAGCCGGGCACCGACGGGCCCAACGTGAGCGAGCCACCGGCCGCGGCGGATCCCGCCAAAGCCGAGGCGAGCCGGCGGAGCGCTGCCCGGCTGATCCTGGCCACCGCGGGCTGCATGGTCGTCGTCGTCGCCGGTGTCTTCCTCCAATTCCTCCCGCTCGTCATCGTTGGGTTCGCCCTCTCGGTCGTCGCGGTCGTGGTCCTGTGAGCACGGTCCGCGCGGAGCCGCCGCGGGAGCCGGGCCCGGAAGGTCGTCAGTGACCGCGACGAGCCCCGACGACCTGCGAGCGGCGGCCGAGGCCCTCGCCACCGGAGTGGCCGAGCAGACCGGCGAGCGGCTCGATTTCTCGCCGGCATCGCTCGGAGTTCTCGACGCGGTGCTCGAGCAATGGCGAGACCTGGCCGGGACCTACGGGGATGAGCGGCCGCCCGACCTCGAGGCCCTGGTTGGCCCGACCGCGGCATATCTGGGCGAGGTGCTGATCCGGTCGCTCGGAGGGTGCTGGGTCACCGAGCCGGATGCCCCGCACGTCCTCCTCACCGGCCGGAACCGATCCGGTGAGCAGCCGCGCGCGGCGGTGCGCGTCGACGTCGTGCGTATCGCCCACGAGTCCCTCGGCGGGGGAGCCGGACCGGCGTTCGCCGCGTGCTTCGTGGCCGTGCGCGACGCCGTCGACGGTGGCCCCGCGGCCGGGACGTAGCCGCCAGTCCGCACCGGAGAGGTCAACCCCATGCCACAGCCCACGCCCGTGACGGGCAACGCCACGGAGGTCGCGGAGCGCCAGGAGGCGCTTGTCGCGCACCAGCGCCGGATGCACGCCTGCACCGCCTGCGTGGACGCAGGGTTCATCGTCGAGGCCTGGCCCGTCTTCCTGGGGCACGCGCGGCACCGCATCATGGTGGTCGGCCAGGCGCCGGCCGTCCGGCGTGACGAGCACCCACTGCCCTACTCCGGCGCCAGCGGGCGTCTGCTCCGCCGCTGGCTGGCGCGTGCCGGCTTCCCGGACGACGCGCTGCACGAGCGCTGCTACCTGACATCGCTGACCAAGTGCTTCCCCGGCAGCAGCGCTGGCGGCAAGGGGGACCGCGCTCCGACGGCGCGGGAGGTCGCGCTCTGCCGGCCGAACCTGGAGCGCGAACTGGCGCTGGTGCGGCCGGAGGTCATCCTGGCACTCGGGCGGCTGGCCGCGGCGCGCTTTGCCGGGCAGCGCCCGCTCGACGAACTGGTGGGCAACGTCTTTGAGCACGAGGGCGCCGTGGTGATCCCGCTCCCGCACCCGTCCGGAGTCAGCCGCTGGCTCAACGACCCGGCAAACCAGGCGCTACTCGATCGCGCCCTGGCCGCCCTCTCGCGCATCCGCGTGGAGCGCGAGCTGTAACGATCGGGGCGGATGGACGGGGTGCGGCTCAGCCGAGGTAGGCAACCGTGAGGGTCGCGGCAGCGATGAAGCCCAGCCCGCCCAGCACCAGCGCCAGCGCGAGGCCCCGCCCCAGCGTTGGCCCGGTCGGCCTGGGCTGGTCCGGCATCAGGTAGGCGGCGCCGAAGAGGACGCTCCCCAGGCCATCGACGAACACGCCCGTCGCCCACAGCCGGGGCATGTGGGCGAACAGTCCGGCCACCATCAGCGCCAGCGCGACCCAGAGCGTGACCCCGAACGTGACCAGGAACGGGCTACTGCGCGCGCGGTCCCGCACTGGCGCGTCCCTCCCGAGTCGATCAACCCGACCTGTGCCGGTTCCGGAGTCCCTCACTGCCAGGATAGTCGTCCGGACCACCGGCGGCAAGTGCCGGCCGCGCGACCCGAATCGTGCGACTGTCACGCACCTGTCAGGTCCGCGCCGGCTCCCGTCACGTTCCCGTGACGAGGTCCGGGGTATGACGGAACTGGCGCGGAGCGCGCCACCGGGGAACCCCGTGGAGGGAGGCGGGATGACAGCCCGTGGACTGCAGCGGATCGCCCTGCTCGCGCTCGAGGGGCTGGGGGCGGCCAGCGCCGTCGGCGGCGGGATCGCGATGATGGCCGGCACGATCAGCCTGCCGTCGGACTGGCTGGTCGGAACGCCGTTCGGCAGCTACACCGGCCCCGCGCTGATCCTGGCGCTGGCGACCGGCGGCAGCCAGCTGGCGGCTCTCGCCGCCGACCTGCGCCGCGAACCCTGGGCCGCGCTGGCCTCCGGCTTCGCCGGCTGCGTGATGATGGGCTGGATCGTCGGCGAGCTGATCCTGGTCGGCTCGGAGCCCGGCATCATGCGCAACCTGCAGATCGCGATGTTCGCGATCGGCCTCCTCGAGGCCGCGCTCGCGGCGCTGGAGCTGCGCGCGCGTCCGGCGACGGTCTGAGCCGCCGTCACGGCTCGTCGACCGCCGATGCCTCAGTCGGGTTCGGAGCGTCGTCCCGGCGACGATGCGGCGACGCCCGCCTGGGGCTCGTCACCCCCGGCGAGCCCAATCAGCTCCATCAGCCGCAGCGCGTTGCGTGACGGTGCGAGCCCCGGCCGCAGCCGGTAGTCGAAGCTCATCGCCGGACCGGCGGGGTCCGCCGCCACCGTCTCGGTGAAGTAGACCGGACGGGCCAGCGGCGCCAGGTCGGCGCTGTCGGCGAGCGTCAGGTCGTGCGTCGAGACGGCGCCGATCGCGCCGAACTCCACCAGGCGGCGCACGATCCGTCGCACCGCGATCTGTCGCTCGGCGGTATTGGTGCCGTTGAGCACCTCGTCGAGCAGGTAGAGCACACGCGCACCACCCCGCTCGCGGTCGCAGCGCGCCGCGTCCACCACCAGCTTGAGCCGGCGCAGCTCGGCCAGGAAGAACGACACCCCCTGCGCCAGCGAGTCCTGCACGCGCATGCTGGTCCAGAGGTCGACCGGCGGCAGGCGCAGCTCCTCGGCGCACACCGGGCCGCCGGCCTGCGCCAGCACGACGTTGACGCCGATCGCGCGCAGCAGCGTGCTCTTGCCGGCCATGTTCGAGCCGGTCACCAGCAGGAAGCTCCCCGGCGGTCCCACCTCGACGTCGTTGGCCACCCGCGTTGCCGGCGCGATCAGCGGGTGGCCGAGCGCTCGGGCCTGGATCGCGTCCGCCGCCGGGTTGACCTCGGCGAAGACCCAGCCGGGGTTGTCGTGCGCCAGCCTCGCCAGCGCCGCCGCCGCCTCGAAACGCCCGAGGGTGCGCAGCCAGCCGCGGACCCGGGGACCGGCGTCGGCCTGCCAGCCCTCGAGCGCGGCCAGCAGGTGAATGTCCCACAGCGTCAGCGTGGCGATGATCATGCTGCCGATCGCGTCGTCCGGCAGCAAGAATCCGGCGATGCGCTGCAGCCGCCGCAGCTGGCGGTCGGCCGGGGCGCCGCCGTCGGTCAGCTCGGACTGCCAGGCGGCGAGGGCGGAGTCCTCGAAGCGCTCCGCGGTGAGGGCGGCAAACAGGCCCGCGTACTCGGAGAAGAGGGCCTTCCCCTGCTCGGCGACCGCGCCGATCGTCGGGCCGACGTTCGGCCCGACCTGCCAGCGGACAAGGATGTTCAGCGCGAGGAAGACGAGCCAGACGGGCGCCGGCAGCCAACCCACGACCTCCGCGGCCGCCGTCAGCACCATCAGCAGCGGCGATAGCCAGGCGACCCAGCGCAGTGCGGGACGGGACGCCAGCCACGGCGCGCCCTCGGCCCAGGCCAGGAACGGCGCGGGGTCGGGCTCCGGGGCCTCGACCAGGCGCGCCCGCACGGCCAGCTCGTCCCGCAGCGCGACGCGCGGCGCCAGGCCGGCGACCGCGCGCTGGCGCTCGCCGAGCGTGTCGGGCGGCGTCGGTGCCAGCAGCCAGTCCGCGAGCGTCTCCGCGCCGAAGCGGGTGCCGGTGGTGTCGAGCAGGTGGTAGAGCGAGCGCGGGCCGAACAGGTCAAGGTCGGCGGCGTACGGGTGGTCGACCGGGACGGCTGCCTCGTGGGGCACCGGAATCGCCTCCCAGTCGCGGTCGAGCCGCGCCAGTGCCTCCGCGTTGAGGCCCACCAGCTCCGCCGCGTGGCGGCGCTCGCACTCTGCGGCCGCGAAGCGCCGGACCACGAACGCGAATGCGGCGAGGAGGACCACCGCCACGGCGCCCAGCCAGGGGCTGCGCTGCCAGACGGCGGCGCCGGCGACGACAACGGCGGCGAGGAAGGCAACGAGCCGGGCATTCGCCAGGCGACCGACGCGCCGCTCAGCGATGTCCCGCTCAGCCGCGAACGCCGCGCGGCGACGCTCGTAAGTCTGCCGCGGCGCGTCGGCAGTGCCGGGGCTCACCTCACCCACCGCAACCCTCGCCACGCCACTCACCGCGCCTCCCTGGCATGTCCGCACACCCCGGCCCGGCGCTCGTCGCACCGGCTCGACTCGATTGTGCCAGGGTCGTGCCAGTGCGCGGCGGCCGGAGTCCCCACCGGACACACGCAAATGCCGGCGGGCTTGCCGGCGTCGACGGTGGGTCTGTTGCGGGCGTCAGCCGGCGGCGAGCCCCTGCTCGCGGCACAGCGCGTCGTCGTAGAAGACGTTCCCCGTCAACTCGCGGGGCGGCTGCTCGCAGATCCAGACCGCGGCCGCGCCCATCTGGTCGGCCGCCTCGAAGTCCAGCGTCGGGTTCGTCGGGTCGTTTTGTGCCCAGATGTTGCCCGGCGTGCGGATACGCCCGTGCGGCGACAGGACGTTGACGGCGATGCCGTCCGCCTGCAACTCCATGGCCATCCCGATCGACACGCGCTCCAGTCCCGCCTTGACCATGCCGTAGAAGGCGCCGCCGCGTCGGCCCTGCGGGTAGGGGCCGGGGCCCGGCGAGATTGCCGCCGGGGAGGAGATGTTGATGATGTGCCCGCCTCCGGCGGCGCGCAGGTGCGGGATCGCCGCCCGGCTGACCAGCAGCGGGGCCCGCAGGTCGATCTGCCAGATCAGGTCCAGGTGACGCGGCTGCACCGTCTCGAGAGTGCCCGGCACCAGGATCGCCGCGTTGTTGATCACGATGTCGAGCCGGCCGAACTCCGCCACCGTCGCGGCGACTGCCGCGTCGATGGTCTCGACATCGCGCACGTCCAGCCGGGCCGGCAGCGCCCGGCCGCCCGCCTCACGGATCTCGCCCGCCACGCTGTGGATCGTCCCGGGCAGCCGCGGGTCGGACACCTGCTCGGTGCGCGCCGCCACCACCACGGCCGCGCCCGCGCGGCCCAGCCAGCGCGCCATGTCGGCGCCGATCCCCCGGCTCGCTCCGGTGACGAGGGCCACTTTCCCGTCGAGCGTCACGTCGCACCTCCCTCTCGTGCCACCATGGGAGCGGGTCCGGGCGACGCGTCGACGGCTCGGTCGCGACAGGGCCGCGACCGCAGGCGCTCCGGCACCGGCCGCTCGGTTGTCGGTCCAATACGCTGAGGCTACCGCCGGAGCGCGGCCGCGTCCAGAGGGTTCCGGTGAGCGTCGATCAGGTGGTCACGACGATGTAGACGGCCAGCACGATGCTGGCCACGAAGATGATGGCGCCCAGGGCGATGTCGAGGGCCGGGGAGTAGGCGATCGTCCCGCGCTCGATCTCCCGGCGCAGGCGGAGGAACTTCGCCGTCGCCAGCAGCGCGGTGACGCAGCCACCGGCGACCAGGGCGACGCCGACGAAGGCGCCGGCCCGGGCAGTCAGCGCCGGGACCGGCGCGCGGCCCCCGCCGATCTCACGGAGCAGAATGCCGAACTTCGCCACGACGAAGCCGAGCGCGATCAACGTGACCGCGGTCCGGACCCAGGCGAGAAACGTTCGCTCGTTGGCCAGGTGATCGCGCAGGTTGGCCCGCCCGCCGCCGTCCTCCCGCATGAACGCCGCCCTCCCTCCGATCCGCGTGCGAAGCGCGCGGCCGCACCAACGCAAGAGCCGTTCTCCCGGCGCCATCCGGTGCCCATCGCGCGGGCACCGGTGAGGTGCCGGTTGCCGGGACCTCTTCTCCACAGTATTCCGTGTGCGACCGCGACGCGGGCGGCCTCAACACCGCCCTCCGTCGCGCCACCGGTCACCGTTGCCGGCAGTCGCGGTGGCGCGTGGTGTCGGGCCGCTCAACTGCACGTGACGTTCCGAAGGGCGACGTTCCAGAGCGTGGAGGACGAGAAGGCCCGCCGCGGGTACGACTTCGGGTCCAGCGTGCTCGACACCGCCGCCATGTTAGCGCGCGCGGGCTGCTTGAAGGTGCCTTCGTCATGTCGTCGACCGAGGCGACGTTCAGGTAATCGCCCCGGATGGTGGCGCCCGTCGCCTCGGTCGAGCCGAAGTCGTAGGTGAGATTGCCGTCGGCCGAGGTGAAGAACTGGCCGTCGCTCCGCCCGACGTCCTGACGCAGCTTGCAGGTGGCCGCGGTGCGGTCGGAGGGGTGCCGCCGTTGGCCAGGGTCAGCACCTCGACCGCAGGACCCGCGCGAACCAGCCTTCGGGTACGCTTCCTACTGCGACGCGAATGCTGAGGGCCAGCCCGTAATCGACGTGCCGCGCCGTCAACCCTTGCGAATCTGCGCATAGCGTGGAACGTTTGCCCGCCGCGGTCGCGGCACCGGCGCGCGATGCTCGCGTCGGCGTTTCCGAGGGACTACCATGGGCGGGCCGGGCCGACCCCACGGTCCGGCCGAAGGTCGGAGAGGAGGGACCCCATGACCGGTGAGCCGACGACCGTCGGGATCGTGAGCCCGGGCGACATGGGACAGGCCATTGGCGGCGTCCTCGTCGGCAACGGGCTGCGCGTCGTCGCGGCGCTCGACGGACGGAGCCGGCGGACGCGCGAGTTAGCCCGTCAGGCTGGAATCGAGGACGTCGGCACGGTCGAGCGACTGGTCGAGTCGGCGCAGATCGTCCTGTCGGTCGTGGTGCCGGCCGCCGCGGTCGTCGTCGCCGAGCGGGTGGCGGCCGCCCTGATCGCAACCGGAGCGGCTCCGCTCTACGCCGACTGCAACGCGGTGGCCCCGGCGACGGCGTCGCGGGCCGGCGAGATCGTCGGCGCGGCCGGCGCGCGCTTCGTGGACGCCGGGATCATCGGCTCGCCGCCGCGCGGCAACGCGGCAACGCGGATCTACGCCTCCGGCGAGGCGGCCGGGGAACTGGCGGTGCTGTGCCGGTACGGACTCGACGTGCGCGTGCTGGGACCGGCGATCGGCGCCGCCTCCGGGCTCAAAATGTGCTACGGCGCTCTCACGAAGGGCGTCAGCGCGCTCGCGACCCAGTTGCTCGTCGCCGCGGAGCGGCTCGACCTCGACGATGCCCTGCGCCAGGAGTTGAGGGCGAGTCAGCCGGCGCTGCTCGGCTGGATCGACGGAGCCCTGCCCAGCATGCCGCCCAAGGCGCACCGCTGGGTCGGCGAGATGGAGCAGATCGCGGCCACGTTCGAGGCGGTCGGCCTGACTCCACGGCTGTTCGACGGTGTGGCCGAGCTCTACCGCTGGGTGGCCACGACCCCGCCCGGACGTGAGACGCCCGAGACGCGCGTGCCGCGTGACGCCGACGCCACGGTGGCCGCACTCGCGATGGCGCTGCCGGAGCGGTGACCGGCGACCGCGCGGCCGCCGGCACGATTGCGTATGACGGGTACAATCGGGGATTGGAAGCACGCACGTGAGCCGACCGGAGGACGCGATGGCTGCCGTGGTGCCGCCCACCGACGGCGACCGCCACACGCTGAAGAGCCTGATCCGACGTCTGGAGCCCGGGGACGCGACCTCCGGCGGCCCCGACCTCTGGGAGACGTTCCTCGACGCCATCCCGGACGCCATCACCGTTCAGGACGCGGCGGGGCGCGTCGTCTACGCCAACCCGGCCGCGGGTGACCTGCTGGGGTTCCCCCGGGAGGCGACGCGCGGGCGCCCGGTGGTGGAGATTGCCAATGGCCGGGTCGAGGTGGTCGATGCGCAGGGAGAGCCCCTGCCGCTCGATGCCCTGCCGGCCTTCCGAGTCTTCCACGGCGACCCGGCCCCCGCCGCCACCATCCGCCATCGCCGGCCCGGTGGCACCGAGGGCTGGTTCGTGGTGCAGGCCCGCCCGATCGTCGACGCCGACGGCAACCCCGTCCTGGCGGTCAGCCTGTTCCGCGACGTCACCTCGCAGCTGCGTACCGACGACGCCCTGCAGTTCCTGGCCGACGCCAGCGCCTTGCTCTCGAGCTCGCTCGACTATGAGACGACACTGCAGCAGGTCACCCAGCTGGTCGTACCGCGCCTGGCGGACTGGTGCGGGGTCAGCCTGCAGCGGCCCGACCGCGAGATCGTCCAGGTCGCGGTGGCGCACGTCGACCCGGCCAAGGTGGTGTGGGCGCGTGAGCTCGCCCGGCGCTTTCCGACTGCCCCGGATAGCCCCAGCGGCGTGCCGCGAGTGCTGCGCAGCGGCCAGCCGGAGTTCTACCCGGAGTTCACCGACGAGATGCTCGCGGCGGCGGTCACGACCGCCGAGCAGCTGGACATCGCCCGCCAGGTGGGCTTCAACTCGGTCATGATCGTGCCGCTCATCGCGCGCGGCCGGACGCTGGGTGCCCTCAGCTTTGTCCAGGCAGAGTCGGGCCGCCACTACGTCCCGTCCGACCTCATCCTGGCCCAGCAGCTCGCCGACCGCGCCGCGCTGGCGATCGACAACGCCCGGCTCTACCAGGAGGCACAGGACGCCCTGCGCGCGCGGGCCGAGTTCCTCTCGATCGCCTCGCATGAGCTCAAGACTCCGCTCACGGCCGTCCAGGGTCAGGCGCAGCTGACCGCCCGCTACCTCGAGCACGGCCAGCTCGACGCGGGGCGCCTGGCCGCCTCGAACCAGCGGCTCCTCGCCGGCGTGCGCCGGCTGAACCTGCTGGTCAATGACCTGCTCGACGCCAGCCGGCTGCAGACCGGGCAGCTGACGCTGCGGCCCGAGACGGTCGACGTCGTGGCGCTGGCCCGAGACGTCCTGGCCCGGATCTCCGAGCAGGTGGCGTCGTCGAACACCGACCACCACCGACTGGTCCTGGTGGCTCCGGGACCGGTAGTCGGGCGCTGGGACCCGACCCGGCTGGACCAGGTCCTGGCCAACCTGGTCGAGAACGCGGTCAAGTACTCGCCGGGCGGCGGCGAGGTGCGCGTCGAGGTCCACCAGTCGGTCGACGCGGTCGTGCTGGTGGTGCGCGACGAGGGGATCGGGATCGCGCCAGAAGATCAGGCGCGGCTGTTCCAGCCATTCGCCCGTGCCCACGCCACCGAGATGGTGCCCGGCACCGGCCTCGGGCTCTACATTACCCGGCAAATCGTCGAGCAGCACGGCGGCACGATCGGGGTCGAGAGCGCGCCGGACGCCGGCACCGCCTTCACGGTTCGGCTGCCCCTGGTGACCGAGACGGCGTCGTGACCCTGGACCGGGACGCCCGGGCGGCCCAGCACCCGGCGGTCTGGCGCGTCGTCGCCCGCCGTATGGCGCTGGACGCGCGTCCATGGCTGCGGGGCTGGTTCGAGGACATCGCGCTTCCCGACGGGCGCGTCATCGAGAATTTCGTGTCGCTCGAGATGCCCGACGTCGCCGTGGTCGTGGCCCTTACGTCCCACGGCGACGTCGTCGTCGAGCGCGGCTACAAGCACGGCCCGCGTCGCGCGTGTGTCAGCCTCCCGGCCGGATACGTCGAGTCCGGCGAGGAACCCCTCGACGCCGCTCGGCGTGAACTGCGCGAGGAGACCGGCTACGTCTCCGATGACTGGGCTCCCCTTGGGCGCTTCACCGCGGACGGCAACCGGGGCGGTGGCGTCAGCCACCTGTACCTCGCGCAGGCGAGCCATCGCCTCGCAGACCCCGACGATCACGATCTGGAGACCGTGACGGTGGACGTGATGCCGTTCTCCGACCTGCTGAGCGCGGTTCGTTCAGGCGATGTCGCGGTGCTCTCCAACGCCGCCGCCATCGGGCTGGCGGCAGTGACGCTCAGGTCAGCGCAAGAGGGGACGACATGAGCAGGCTCTCCGGGCTGCAACCGTTGACCGGCTCGATCTAGCCATGCGCCTCGCGATCCTGGCGGATATCCACGGCAACCTGCCGGCCCTCGAGGCGGTCCTGGCCGACCTCGCGCCGCTCGCCGTCGACCAGATCGTCGTGGCCGGGGACGCCATCAACTGGGGGCCGTTCTCCGCCCAGGTCCTCGAGCGGCTCGGCCGGATCGACGCCGTCGCCCTGCGCGGCAACCACGAGTTCTTCCTGCTCGACCACGGCACGCCCCGCGAGCCACCGGCCTGGCGCGACGTCCGCTCGCTCGCCTGGCTCGCGCGCCAGCTGGATCCGGACTGGCGGCACCACCTCGCGGCCTGGCCCGACGCCCTGAGCCTGCGCTACCCCGACGCGCCGCCGGTTCGCGTCGTCCACGGCGTCCCCGGCAACGCCTTCGCCGGCATCTACCCCCGGACGACGGACGACGAGATCCGCGGCTACCTCGCCGGCGTCGGAGAGTTCACCATCATCGCCGCGCACACCCACATCCCGCTCGACCGCGTGGTCGACGGGCGGCGCGTCCTCAACCCGGGCTCGGTCGGCCACGCCCTCGACGGGCTGCACCGCGCCCACTACCTGCTCCTCGACGCCGCCGACGGCTCCTGGCAGCCGAGCTTCCGCCACGTGCCATACGACACCGCCGCGCTCTTCGCCGAGTTCCAGCGTCAGCGCTTCGTCGAGGAGTGCGGCGCGGACGCCTTCCTGATCGTCGAGGAGTTCCGCCGCGCCCGCCCGGTGCTGTGCGAGTTCCGGGGCTGGCACCAGGAGACCTGTCCTGACGAGCCGTTCACGCGCGCCCTGGCCGAACGGTTCCTCGCCGAGCGGGACGCCGCGCCGCCCGCAACCGGCTGAAGCCCGCTCAGCCGCGAGCAGGCACGGTGTCGACCTCCCAGCGCAGGTTCGGCCGGCCGACGACCGAGCGCCCGGCCTCCACGAGGCCGGCACGGCGGAAGGTCTCCGGCGAGCCCATATAGCGGCGTACGACTCGCGCGGCGCGACCGTGCACCAGCCAACCGGCTCGCTGCCGCGGTAGGCGAGCACATCGATCGGCGCACCTCGTCGTGCCGGCGCCGCCAGCTCGGCGAGCCGCGCCTCCTTCGTCGCGCGTCGCGCGCGAACGCGGTGCTGGTGAGCCGCCCGCGCATGCAGGAGCAGCAGCGGACCTTGCCGTGCGCCGCCGAGAAGCGCTCCAGGTCCGCCAGGCGCTCCGGCGTAACCGGGTGGAACGTGAGACGCTGGAGCGGGTCTCCGGTCGTCACCATCGGGATCGCCGCCTTCTCCCGTGGAGTGTGGACCGGGGCGCACGTTGCCTCTACCGGCGCGTCGGATCGTACCGCCGACCGGAGGCGTCGACCCGGACGAAGGGCGGCACGATCTCCGTCGCCGTCAGGGCGCCGTAGCGATGGGGGCGCCGGAATGTGCCGCCCCACGTCTCGCGCTCACGGTAGTCGCGCAGCTCGTCGAGGTCGAACACTGCCGGGTAGATCCCCTCACGCTCACCCGCCTCGACCACCAGCGTATCGCGCGGCCGCCCGTCCGGGTCGTAGGCGATCGGGTGATAGGCGACCGAGTGGCCGTTCTGCTGCGGCGCGGCGTAGTTCGCCATGGC
>DASSZN010000100.1:0-5264 GCA_035702805.1 Thermomicrobiaceae bacterium
TCGACAACGCTTACGTCGACGCCGAGGTCAGTGCCCAGGGCCACAACTGGACCACGGCCGCCATGTCCAACGACTACACCGAGAAGAACTGGATGGCGAAGTACTCGGGGCGCAACCGGGGCTACGACTTCGAGGGCACCAACACCGCCACCTACCCGCCGGCCGGCTTTCTCTGGGACGACGCCGCTCGCGCAGGGGTCAGCTTCCGCGACTACGGCGAGTTCGCCAGCTACCGTGCGGCGACCGGCCGGTGGGTGCCGAACGATCCGAGCCTGAGCAGCCGCTTCGACTCCAACTACCCGGGCTGGGGTCTGGGAATCTCCGATCTGACCCGGGTCGCCGCCTGGCGGCAGGAGTTCGACCAGTTCGTCCAGCACGGTAACCTGCCCGCGCTCGAGATCGTACGGCTGCCGAATGACCACACGGCCGGCAACCGGCCCGGCAGCCTCACGCCCCAGGCCATGGTCGCTCAGAACGACCAGGCCGTCGGGGAGTTGGTCGACGCCGTCAGCCACTCCCCCTACTGGAAGGACACCGCCATCGTCATCACGGAGGACGACGCCCAGGGCGGCCCCGACCACGTCGACGCCCACCGCACCGAGACCCTGGTAATCAGCCCCTACACCCAGCGCGGCGTCGTCGACCACACCTACTACGACACCGCTTCGCTGGTGCGTACGATCGAACTGCTCCTGGGACTCCAGCCGATGACGCAGTTCGACGCCGCGGCGACACCGATGTACGCGGCGTTCGGCACACGGCCCGACCTCGCGCCCTACACCGCCCTCGGCCCCCGAGTCGGCCTGTCGGGCATCAACACGCCCGTCACACCCGGCGCGGCCTCACGCGCGACGACCCACACCTCGCCGGTCGCCGGGAGCAACTGAACGCGAGCGGCCCGGCTCACGCACGGTCGTCCGCCGCGACCGGCCGGCCGGCGATCAGCAGGTCGTCGCCGAGGCGCGCGATCTCCACGTCTTCCAGGCGCGTCGCCCGGCGCATGTGTGTTATGTCGAGATTATCCACGGCCTCGACCCCGCGGCCGACCAGCTTCGGCGCGACGCAGACCGCCAGCCGGTCCACCACTCCGGCCCGCAGCGCGGCCGTAATCATCCCGGCGCCGCCTTCGATCAGGAGCGTGCGAATCCCCTCGGCGGCAAGGCGCTCGAGCGCGTCGTCGAGTGCCACCCGCCCGTCGGCGCTGGACTCGACCAGCAGCACCGTCGCGCCGAGGTCACGCAGCCGCTGGACGCGCTCGGTCGGCGCGTCGCGGGTCGCCACGACCGTGGTCCCGGCCGCGGCGCCGTCGGCGAGGACGGCCGCCGCGAGCGGTAGTCGCAGTCGGCTGTCAACCACCACCCGGCGCGGGCTCGGCCCCACCACGAGCCGCGTCGTCAGCCGGGGGTCGTCGGCCACCACCGTCCCCACCCCCACCAGCACCGCGTCGTGCTCGGCCCGCAGGCAGTGCGCGAACGCCAGCGACTCCGGGCCGCTGACCCAGCGCGCGTCGCCGGTGCGCGTCGCGATGCGCCCGTCCAGCGTCTGGGCGTACGATACGGTCACGTAGGGACGACGGCCCGGCGGCCGGTCCCTCCCGAATCGGGGCAGGGCCAACGCGCGCAGGCGCTCAACCGGCCAGCACGCCGCGTCCGGCACCTCGACGGGCTGCTCCATGTCCGCCGCTCCTCGGCTCACTCCACGTTCCGCGCGGCTGACTCCGCACGCACCGGGCCGGGGCTCGCGGGCTGGCACGCCGCTTGCCGCGCTGCCGGCCAGACCGGACCCACGAGACGTGTGCGACTGAGCGATCGGGAGGACATTGGGCCTCAACCTCGTCCTGGTGAGCCTGGGCGACCCGGACCGGCTCACCGGTGGCAACCGCTATAACCGGCTCGTCGTCGAGCGCGCCGCCCGGCACGATGCGCGGATCAGCCTCCTGAGCGCCGACGAGCGCCCCTGGCCGCGGCTGCTGTCGGGTGGGCCACGGCTCCTTGCCCGGGCGCTCGCGGCGCACCCGGACGCACTCCTCGTCGACAGCCTGGTCACCGCTGCGCTGGCGTTGCCCGTGACCGCCCGGCGACCACCCGTCCCCGTGATCGGCCTGCTCCACCAGCCTCCGGGCGGCGTCGGCCGGCCGGACCAACGCGCGCGCCTCCAGGCAGCGCTCGACCGCCGCTTCGACCGCGCGGCACGGGCGCTGATCGTCCCGGGAGAGTCGCTCGCAGCGGAACTCCGCGCCGACGGCATCCCGGCCGAGCGCATCCGGGTGGTCCCTCCCGGAACGGAGTTGGCCGAGCCGGCGGCCGGCATCGGGCTCGGTTCGGCGGCGCGGCCCGCCTTCCTCTGCGTCGCCAACTGGGTGCCGAACAAGGGCCTCCACCTGCTGCTCGACGCGTTCGGTCACCTGCCCGGCTCCGCCGGCAGTCTCCACCTCGTCGGCGATCCCGCGGTCGACCCGGCGTACGCCCGGAAGCTCCGCGCCCGCCTCGGACTCGCCGACCTGCTCGGCCGCGTCGTCGTCCACGGCCGGCGCTCGCCGGAGGAGGTGGCCGCCCTCTACGCCGCCGCCGACGTGTTCGTCCTGCCCAGCCTGGGCGAGACCTACGGCATGGCCTTCGCCGAGGCACTGGCCGCCGGGCTCCCCTGCGTCGGCTTCCGCGTCGGGCACCTGCCCGATCTCGTCCAGGACGGCGTCAGTGGCTACCTGATCGAGGCGGGCGACATCCCGGCGCTTACCGCGGCGCTGGAGCGACTGGCGACCGACGCCGCACTGCGTCGCGGCATGGCGGACGCCGCCCGACGCGCCGGTCAGGCGCTGCCGTCCTGGGACGACACGGCGGCCGGAGTGCTGGCCGTGGTGCGCGCGGCGCTGGACGGGCCCGATTTGCCTTCGTCTGAGGGGGACGCGTGAGCAGCCGCGCCGTCTGGATCACCGCGCCGCGCCGGGTCGAGCTGCGAGATGAGCCCCTACCCGAGGTCGGGCCCGGCGCGCTGCGCGTTCGCGCCGCCGTTTCGGCGCTCAGCCACGGCACCGAGATCCTGGTCTACCGGGGTCAGGCGCCGGCCGACCTGCCGCTGGACCTGCCGACGCTCGCCGGCAGCTTCGCGTTCCCGATCAAGTACGGCTACGCCAGTGTCGGCACGGTGGAGGCGGTCGGGCCGGAAGTCGACGGGGTCCACCCGGGTGACCTCGTCTTCGCGCTCCACCCCCACCAGACGCGCTACGTCATCCCGGCCGACCTTGCCGTACCGCTGCCGCCGCGGCTGACGCCCGAGGCCGGCGTCTTCTACGCCAACCTCGAGACCGCCGTGAACGTGGCCCTCGACACGCCTCTGCGCTTCGGCGAGACCGCCGTCGTCTTCGGCCAGGGCGTGGTGGGCCACCTCGTCGCCCTCCTGCTGCGCCGGAGCGGCGCGCGCCGCGTCGTCGCGGTCGATCCCATCCCGGCCCGGCGCGCCCGCGCCCTCCAGGCCGGCGCCGACGCGGCCCTCGCGCCCGACGATTGGCTCGTCGAACGCGTCCGCGCGCTGACAGGCGGACGCGGCGCCGACGTGGTCGTCGAGGCGAGCGGGGCGCCGGCCGCGCTCGACCGGGCGCTCGCCCTCGTCGCCACGCAGGGCACCGTCGTCGTCGCCTCCTGGTACGGGACCAAGCCGGTGTCGCTGTCGCTCGGCGCCGACTTCCACCGGCGTCGGCTCCGCATCGTGAGCTCCCAGGTCGGCACGCTCGATCCCGCGCTCGCTCCCCGCTGGGACTACCGTCGCCGCCGCGACCTGGTGACGTCCCTCCTGGCCGAGCTCCCGCTGACGAGCCTGATCACCCACCGCGTTCCCTTCGAACGCGCCGCCGACGCCTACCGGCTGGTCGACGAGCATCCGAGAGACGTGCTCCAGGTTGTGCTCACCTACGGCGCGCCTGGGTGATAATGGCGGACGCGGCGACACCTTCACTGCGCTCACCACCCTCCCCCATCGCCCGCCGCGCGACGACGGTGGGGCCGTCGCCCACGACCGGGAACGGGTCAGCCGGAACGGAGGAGCGCATGTTCGCGATCGGTGTCGTGTCCCAGTTCGAGGCCGCCCACACGCTCCGGGGCGACTTCGGCCCCGCCAGCCGGCTCCACGGTCATACCTACCGGGTTGAGGTCGAGGTGTCCGGCCCGCAGCTCCAGGATGACGGTACCCTCTTCGACATCGGCAAGTTGCGCGTCTGGGTCGACGAGGTCGTGGGAGACCTGCACTACCGCAACCTCGACGAGCTGCCCGCCTTCGCCGACCGGAACACGACCGCCGAGGAGGTATCCCGCTACCTGCGCGACGTCCTCTCGCCGCGCCTCCACGGCCAGGGACTGCGCGAGCTCTCGGTCCGCGTCTGGGAGTCCCCCCAGGTCTACGCCACGTGCACCCGCGAGCTTTCCTGAGCCGCCGGGCTCGCCGGTGACAGCGGACGGGCGGCGCGCTACCATGCGGCTATTCGCCGCACGCCGGCTCAATTGGGACGACACCGCAGGGAGGGATCGCGAGATGGCGACCCGGGTCGAGGATCTCCGCGCCGAGTTCCCCTTCACCAATCAGTGGGCCTACCTCAACCACGCTGCCTACGGACCGTTCTCGAACCGCACCGCGGCCGCCGTCAACGCGGTCGCGACCGGCTTCACCTCGCCTGCCACGATGGACTTCGGCGCCTACGCCGGGAGCGAGCGCCGGGCGCGGGAGAACGTCGCCGCGCTCGTCGGCGGCGCGCCGGAGCGGGTCGCCTTCGTCGGCAGCCTGGCCGAGGCCATGAGCCTCGCCTCGGCGGGCATCGACTGGCATGCCGGGGACAACGTCGTCATCCCGCGCGACGAGTTCCCCTCCGTCGTCTACCCGTTCCTCAATCAGCAGCGCCATGGCGTCGAGGTCCGCTTCGTGGACAAGGACGAGCGCGGCTTCACCGATCTCGCCCGCATCGAGGCCGCCATGGACGGCCGCACCCGCGCCCTCGTCCTGAGCCACGTCGAGTTCATGGATGGCTTCCGCAACGACCTGCGCGCCATCGGCGACCTGTGCCGCGCCCGCGACATCCTGTCGATCGTCGACGGCACCCAGTCGATCGGCGCGCTTCCCATTGACTTCGACGCCTGCGGCATCGACGTCATCGGCGCCCACGCCTACAAGTGGCTGATGGCCTCCTTCGGCCTCGGGGTCGTCCACTTCTCGGAGCGCGCCATCGAGCGCATCCACCCGGCCTACGCCGGTCGTCTCAGCGTTCAGGCCGGCTTCGA
>DASSZN010000303.1:0-9233 GCA_035702805.1 Thermomicrobiaceae bacterium
CCGGGCTGGCTCACGCCGACGCGCCTGCTCGACGCGCGCGTGCGGCTCGTCCCCGACTCGCCGGTCCCGCTCGAGCAGAACGACGAGGTCGACCTCTTCATCGGCTCGGCCGAGACGACGGCCCGGGTGACGCTGCTCGACGCTGAGCGGCTCGACCCCGGCCTGGAGGGCTGGCTGCAGCTGCGCTTCCCCGAGCCGCTGGTGGCGGTCAAGGGCGACCGCTTTATCCTGCGTCGCCCCTCCCCCAGCCTGACGATCGGCGGCGGCGCGGTGGTCGACCCCCACCCACGGCGGCACCGGCGCTTCCGCTCCGACGTGGTCGCGGCGCTGGACGTGCTGGCGACCGGAACCCCTGAGGAGATTGTCGTGCAGGCGCTCGGCGACGCGCCGCTGGAATTACGGTCGCTGCTCCGCGCCGTGGCTCTGCCCGAGTCGAGCGTGCGTGAGGCGCTGACGGCGCTGACCGCCGAGGGCCGGGTGGTCACGCTTCGGCGAGGCGGCGAGACGGCGTCGGCGTCGCTGGCGCCGTCGGATTATGTCGCGCGGGTCGCGGTGGTCACGCGGGCAACCGAACAGATCGGGGCGAGCCTCGCGACCTACCACGAGCGCAACCCGCTGCGACGCGGCATGGCGCGCGAGGAGATCCGCAGCCGCCTCGGCTGGCCGGCCCGCCCCTTCGAGGAACTGGTCGCGCGGGCCGTCGCCGCCGGACTGATCGCCGACGACGGCGAGACGCTGCGACTGGCGGAGTTCCAGATCCGCTTCACGCCGGACCAGCGCGCGCGGATCGATCGCTACCTGGCGGCGCTGCGCGCCGCGCCCCATACGCCGCCCGCGCCGGCCGAGTTCGGCATCGAGCCGGAGCTGGCGATCGCCCTCGCCGAGACCGGCGAGGTGGTGCGCGTCGACGCGAGCATCGTCTTCCCGGCCGACACCTTTCAGGACATCGAGCAGCAGGTGCTGGCCGTGATCGACCGCGACGGCCGGATCACGCTGGCGCAGTTTCGCGACCACTTCGGCAGCAGCCGCAAATACGCCCAGGCCGTGCTGGAGTTCCTCGACCAGCGGCGCGTGACGCGTCGCGTCGGTGACGAGCGTGTCCGCTACAGCGGTGGGTAGTCCCGGCCGCGCCCTCTTCCTCGCCCCCCACTACGACGACGTGGCCCTCTCCTGCGGCGGGACGGTCGCGGCGCTGGCCGGGGCCGGTGCCCGGCCCCTGATCGTCACCTGCTTCGGCGGCGAGCCGGCCGGGCCATTGAGCGACTTCGCCCGCTTCCAGCACGCTCGCTGGGGGCTGGCGCCCGACGAGGTGCTGCGCGCGCGGCGCGCGGAGGAGTCCTGCGCCGCGTCCGCGCTGGGTGCCGAGCATCGCTGGCTCGACCTGCCGGACGCCATCTACCGGGGCGAGCGCTACCGGTCAGACGAGGAACTGTTCGGTGAGGTCCACCCGGACGACGCCGGGCTGCCGGGCGCGCTGCTGGCCGCGCTCGCACCGTGCCTGGACGGAGTGGACGCCACGGTCTGCTACGTCCCGCTGGCGGTCGGCGGCCACGTTGACCATCGCATTGTCTGTGACGTCGGTCGGCGGCTGGCCCGGGCCGGGCACCAGGTGTGGGCCTACGAGGACTTCCCCTACGCGGGGGACCCGACCGGCCGGAAAGCGGTACTGACGCGTGCCCGCGTCGTCTCGGACGGCCAGCCGCGGATCGAGGTGCTTAGCGCGGAGCGGCTCGAGCGCCGGGTGCGGGCGATCCTCTGCTACCGCTCGCAGCTCCCGGTCATCTTCCGCCACCAGGGCGACCCGGCCGAATCGACGCGGTCGTACGCGCGGACCGTCGGCGGCGGCGTCCCGGTCGAGCGCTTCTGGCCGGTCGGAGATACCGCGTCCTCATCCCGCTGAGGGACCCGATTCGCCAGTTTGGGGCAATGGGGACCGAGGAAGGACCAGCATGCGGCTGAGCCGCGTGCTGGGTGCGGATGTCGGGGATCACGGGGCACAAAAACGCGATCCCGACGAGCTTCACGTCCTCCGACGCCGCCCCACCGGCCTCGGAACCGGATCACCACTGGCTTGCGCCGATGGATCTGCCGATCCTGTACCGACTACCGCACCACGGTTGGCCGCGATTGCGGTTGACCTCCCCGGTTGCCCGGTTCTGGTCGGAACCCACCACTCCGGTCGAGACCTTGGTGGCAGTGCGCCGGTCCGTAGAGAACTCCTCGGGACCGCATATTCACCGTAGCACCACTGTGCCGGCGTGTCAAGAGGTTCGCGCGAAATGGATCGAGGACGGCCCGAGCCGCCCTCGATCGAGCCGAACTCCCGGGTAGTCAGGCGTGGGCCTCGACCAGTTCGTCGGCGCTCAGCACGTGCTCGGCGTCGAGTGCCGCCACCACGCCGTCCGACATCGCCGTCACGATCTGGCGCGCCGCCCCGCTGCGAACGTCCCCCACGGCGTAGACGCCGGGCAGGCTCGTTCGCATCTGCTCATCGACGACCAGCTGGCCGTACGGGTCGAGCGCCAGCTGGTGGCGCACCAGGTCGACCTTCGGCTCCAGCCCGACGAAGACGAACACCCCGCTCGCCCGCAGCGTCCGCTCGCTCCGGTCGAGCCGGCTGCGCACGCGCACGCCCTCGACGCGCTCCTCGCCCAGGATCTCCTCCACCGTCGTGTCGAGCAGGAAGTCGATCTTGGGGTCGGCCTCGGCCCGCTTGCGCAGGATGGCCTCGCCGCGGAACTGGTCGCGCCGGTGCACGATCGTCAGGTGGCGGACGAAGCGCGTCAGGTAGAGGCTCTCCTGCAGCGCGGTGCTGCCGCCGCCCACCACCACGATGTCGCGGTCCTGGAAGAAGGGTGCGTCACAGGTGGCGCAGACCGACACGCCGCGCCCCCAGAGGCGGTCCTCGCCCGGCACACCGAGCCGCCGCGGCTCCGCCCCGGTCGCCACGATAACCACGCGCGCCCGCACGTCGCCGGCCGGGGTCTCGATGCGCTTGGGCGAGGCAGCCAGATCCAGCCGGGTGACCTCGGCCGTCAGCTCCTTCAAGCCGAACTTGAGCGCCTGGCGGCGCATGACCATGCCGATCTCGGCGCCGGAGCCCTCGACGCAGCCCGGGCAGTTCTCGACCAGCTCCGTGGTCGCCATCTGCCCGCCGGGCACGCCCTTCTCGATCAGCAGCACGTCGCGCCCGGCGCGCGCCGCGTAGATGCCGGCGGCGTACCCGGCCGGGCCGCCGCCGACGATCGCGATGTCCACCACTCGGTCCGGCACGGCGGGGCCGCCCAGCCGGACCTTGAACTCGAACATTCCCCCGTGATCTCCTCGTATCCCCGTTTCGGGGACCTAATGGGGCTTCTTGCCGTTGCCGGCCGACGCCGACTCGACGGCGCCGATCAGCGCGGCCTCCGGCCGCGCACCCTCGAACTGGATCGTCTCGTTGACGACCGTCTTGGGCACGCCATAGATCTGGTAGCGCTGCGCGACGTGCGGGAACTCGCTCACCTCGACCACGTCGGCCGTGACCTTGTCGCTCTCCACGGCCATCATGTGCGCCATCCTGGCGGCACTCGGGCAGTAGGGTCAGGTAGGGGTCACGAACACCTTGATGTGCACGGGTTCCTGCAGGCCGGCCAGCACCTCCCGGCTGTGCGCCGCGAGCCCGGTCGTCCCGCGCGAGACGTCGACCAGGTCCTCGATCAGGGTCGCGAACTCGTAGCCGGCCGGCACGCCGATGAAGCGCACCCCGCCCTTGTTCTGACCCTCCAGGACGATCGCCGGAATCTCGTCGATGCCGGCCTCCGCCGCCGCGTCGCGTTCGACGTAGAAGTCGTGGATGTCGAGCGTCAGCTTGTCCGACAGGCCCACCAGCTCGTTGAGCAGCTCGTGGGTGTCGCTGCAGGTCTCACAGTCCTGTCCCGGCACGCTCAGCGGTGACGCGTGCATGGTGTAGAACCGCAGCGTGACGTCCTGCTCCAGCTTCTCGTCGAAGAGGTTCCGCAGGTAGTCCTGGTCCTCTTGCGGGATGATCGCCACAGATCGCTCCCTTCTCCGCGGGCCCACCCTCGCGTGAGCCTGCTCGATCATACCATACCCCGGGAGGGTATATCCCGAACCCGACAACAGCGCCGTCGTCCGCAGCCGCGGGGCCTATCCGGCAACCCCGCCGATCAGGAACCCGACGCCGTAGGTCACCACGCCCACGACGACGCCGATCAGGGTCATCTCCAGCCCGCTGGCCCACCAGGAGCGGATCGTCACCAGGCTCTTGGCAGCCCCGACCGCGAAGTGGCCGGCCAGGCTGATCACCGCGGCCACGATGACCGCCGTCCAGCCCGTCATGAAGAAGAACGGCAGCACCGGCACGATCGCGCCGACGCCGGTCGAGATCATGGCCGAGAGCATCGAGGTCGTCGGGTTCGGGAGGCGCTCCTCGGACAGCCCCAGCTCCTCCGAGGCCAGCGCGCCCAGGAAACGGCTCTCGTCCTGGGACATGCGCTCGGCCATCCGGTTGGCCTCGTCCTCGCTGAAGCCCTTCAACTGGTAGAAGAGCGACAGCTCCTCCTTCTCCTCCGCCGGGTCCTCCTCGATCTCTCGCCGCTCACGTGCCACCTCGGCCTCGTGGACCTCGCGCTCGGACCGCGCGGCCAGGAACGCGCCGGAACCCATCGAGACCGCCGCCGCCACGGCACCGGCCACGCCGGCCACCAGGATGTACCGGCTCCCGACGTTCGCGCCGGCCACACCGGCCACCAGGCCGAAGATCGCCCCCAGTCCGTCGTTCGCCCCGTAGATGGCGTCGGCGATCCAGTTGCCGGAGGTGACGTGCCGCTCGCCCTTCATGATGGCCGTGAGCCGGCTCCGCACCTGCTCGGTGTTGGTCCCGCCCGTCATCGCCCGCAGCGTCCGGGCGTGCTGCCCCTCCTCCTGTGCCACCTCGTGGGCGATTGCCGCTGTCTCGGCGTCGCCGAGGGCCGCGATGTCCGTCTCGTAGTGGCGCAGGTGCTCCTCCTCGGTCGCCTCGATCCGCCGCAGCGTGGTGTCGAGGTCGGCCCGCGAGCGTAGCCGCACGGTGGCGGGCACGGTGGGGATCGTCGCCGGTAGCTCAGAACCCAGCTCGCGAAGCCGCCCCGCCCAGCGCTCGGCGTGACGACTCTCCGCCTCGGCCAGCTTGAGCAGCAGCGCCCGGCGCCGCTCGTCCGGCTCTCGCTCCGCGAGCAGGCGGTAGGTGGCCGCGCTCTGGTGCTCGGTCTTCCAGCTCTCCGTGAGCGCGTCGACCAGACGCTGGTCCCTCTCGGTGCGCGTTGCCACTGCCCGTCTCCCATCGCGGGGCATCCCGGCCGGTGCCCCGGCCAGGTCGCAACCATCATAGGAGCGTCGGGCCCGTCCGGCGTCAAGAAACCGTGTCAGTTCAGAAAGTTGTCGCACCGTTGCGCAGGCTTCCGCCTTCAGACGCCGCCAGTCCGCGCGGCCGATGGCCGTCCGCCACGGCCCTGCCGTTGCAGGGTCGCTGCCATCAGAGGAACCGGCCGTGCGATACTTGGCAGCACTGAGCCAGCCGGATGGAACCGGGAGGGGTGAGGGTGAGCCGCCTGCTGATCGGGACCTCGGCCTGGAGCGACCACGATCCGTTCTACCCGCCGGGCACCAGGTCCGCGGAGCAGCTCCCGTTCTACGCGCGCTACTTCCCGATCGTCGAGGTCAACACGACCTACTACCGCATCCCGGCGCGGCGCATGGTCCAGGGCTGGGTCGACCGCACCCCGGAGGGCTTCGTCTTCGACGTGAAGCCGCCGCGCGAGCTGACCAGCACGCCGGAGGTGCCGCGCGGCGAGGCGCCAACGCCCGACGCCGACGTCGCCGCCGCCTTCGTCGACGCCATCGCGCCCCTCGCCGAGGCAAAGAAGCTCGGCGCCGTCACCTTCCAGTTCCCGCCGTCGTACCGCAACACCGAGGAGCACCGGGAGTACCTGCGCCTGCTCCCCGAGCTGATGCCGGACGTGCCGCTCTCGGTCGAGTTCCGGCGGCGTGACTGGCTCGACGAGGAGCACGCCGACCAGACGCTGGCGCTCCTGGCCGAGTCCGGGCTCAGCTACACCATGGTCGACGAGCCACAGATGGGCAGCGGCAGCGTGCCGCCGACCTACGCGGTGACCAACCCGCGCCTCGCGATCGTCCGCTTTCACGGCCGCAACTACGAGACCTGGTACCGCTTTACCGGCTCGAGCCGAGACCGCTTCAACTGGGAGTACAGCGCCGCAGAGCTGGAGGAGTGGCGTGGCAAGCTGGACGCCGCGCTGCAGGCCGCCGAGGTGGTCCACGTCTTCTTCAACACCAACTTCGGCGACCAGGGACCGCGCAATGCTGCCCGATTGATGGACATCCTCCACGTCGAGCACCCGCCGCTCCCCGAGACGCAGCCGCCCGAGCAGCGCTCGCTCTTCGACGCCTGAACGGCTCGAAGCGACCGGCGCTCAGCCCCCCGCGACCTCGAGCAGCCGGTCCGCCAGCGCGGCGAGCTCCTCGCTCCCCTGGAGCACCGCGAGCCAGCGTCGCGGGATGGCGTCGACGCCATAGCGGGCTCCTGCCAGCGCCCCGGCGACCGCGCCGGTCGTGTCGGTGTCGCCGCCGAGGTTGACCGCCTCGACGACCGTCTCTTCGAAGTCGTCGTGCCGCGCGAATGACCAGAGCGCTGCCTGTAGCGTCTCCAGGACGAAACCACCGCTGCGCACGTCGGGCCGCTCCAGCCCGGGTATCGCCGATACCACCGCGCGCACCTCGTCGTGCTCCACCGCCGCGGCGGCCACGAGCGGATCGCTCACTCCCTCCAGCACCGCCACCAGCGCGCGGTCGAACGCGACGCAGGACTCCGTCGCGAGCGGGCTCGCGTGGGTGATGGCCGAGACTTCGCGGCCGGCGCGATCGAGCGACGCTGGGTCGCGCCGGCAGGCGAGGGCGAGCGGGGCCGTGCGCATCAGGGAGCCGTTGCCGGCTCCCAGCCCGCCGTCCCCGCCGTGCGTCATCCGGCCCGCCTCGCGCCAGGACGCCCCGGCGATGAGGTGCCGGATCGACGCCGCGGTCGTGTTGCCGACGTCCTTGGGCCGGCCCCGGTACCAGTCGACGAACCCCGCGGCGATGTCGGCGGGGTCGACCCGTCCCAGCCGCGCGATGCTCCGGGCGATGACCAGTGTCAGCTGGGTGTCGTCCGTGACCTCACCGGGCGCCAGGTGCAGCCAGCCGCCGCCGATCATCTCCCGCAGACGGCCGTGCGTCCCGCGGATCGCTCCCGCCGTCATGAACTCGACCGGCCCGCCCAGTGCGTCCCCGACCGCCAGGCCGAGCAGACAGCCGCGGTAGCGATCCACCAGCGACGGCGCGCTCATCCTCCGCCCCTTCCCCTCCGCGCCCGACCACCCGGCCGGGACTCGTCTCACGAGACTGTAACGAATCCCCGGGCGCTGTCACGCATCGGCCACCGGGTCCGCCGTAGAGTGGAACCGCGGGGAGCGGTGAGTCGCGCCGGTTTCGGGTGCGGCGCCGCATGGCTCGCGCGGAGCCGGCCCACCCCGCGACGGGAGGCGATCATGGTCACCACACGCCTGAGCGTCGGGCGCATCGCGGTCGGCCTGGGGCTGGTCCTCATCGGCGCGCTCGTCCTGCTCGACCAGTTCAACGTGGCGAGCATGGGCGACGTCGTCCAGCACTGGTGGCCGGTCGTGATCATCGCGCTGGGGCTGCTCGAACTGGCGGTCGTGCCCCGAGCCCCGGTTGGGCCGCTCCTGGTCGTGGCGGTCGGCGCCGTGCTGCTGCTGTCGACCTCGGACGTGCTCGGCGTGGACGCCGGCCAGATCTTCTGGCCGCTGGTGCTGATCGCGGTCGGCGCCTTCGTCCTGATCGGTCGCAGTGCCTGGAGCCAGCGCGCCGGAGAAGCCGAGAGCAACGTCCACTCGTTCGTCATCTTCGGTGGCAACGACCTCGTGAGCCGGTCGCTCGCCTTCACGCGCGGCACCCTGGTCGCGCTCTTCGGCGGGGTCACGCTCGACCTTCGCCAGGCGCAGCTCGCCCCAGAAGGCGCCTTCGTCGACGCCACGGCCGCCTTCGGCGCAGTCACGATCCTGGTGCCCCAGGGCTGGCATATCGCGATGAGCGGGTTGCCGATCTTCGGCGGCTACGACGATCGGACGAAGGCCGACGGCCCGCTACCGGAGGGCGCGCCGACGCTGACTGTCAACGCGATCGCCCTCTTCGGCGGCGTTGGCGTCCGTCACGAGAAGTGATGCGAGCGCCCCTCAGGTAGGGTGTCGGGCCGGTCGCGGACCGTTTACCAGAGCCCGAGGTCGACGTCGCGCTCGCCCGCCAGGATCCGTTCGGCGGTGCGCGCCGCGGCCGCCCAGTAGCCGTCCTCGACTGGCACGAAGTCGTCGCGCCGCACCGTGGCGGGCAGAGCCGTCCCGAGCGAGCGGTCTGGGAGGACCAGCGCCCGCAGCGCCGGCACGCGCTCGACCTCATCTCCGAAGAGCCGCGTGACGTCGCGGCTGTCCAGCAGGTAGAGCTCGGTCATCTCGGCCGGCTCCGGCCGCAAGACGTCCAGCCCGCCGGACAGGACGTGGACAAAGACGTCCTGGATCTCCCGGTCGGCCCGGCCGCCGCCCACGCGGGCCGAGCGGCGGGACCCGACCGGGATCAAGTCCCCGGGGCCCAGACTAAGTCCTAGTTCCTCGTCCACCTCCCGAACCACCTGCGCCAGCGTCTCGCCGGCCCGGTAGTGGCCGCCGACCGACACGTCGAGCAGGTCCGGCACGGTGTCCTTGGTGAGGCTACGCCGCTGGAAGACAATGCGGGCGCTGCCGGAATCGCCGGGCCAGACGACCCAGCAGTGAAAGGAGCGGTGCCAGTCGCCATCGCGGTGCACGAGCGCGCGCGGCTTTACCAGCCCGGTGGGTCGGCCCTCCGCGGTCAGGACATCGAACAGCTCCTCGCTCGGGTCGGGCTCCACGGCGACTCCTCTCGCTGCCGAGTCTACCGGAGGCGCGCTGGGGGAAGAAACCACAAGCCGGCGCCGTTGCCGTGACAGGGAGTTGCACCGTGAGGGAGGGCCGGATGCGCATCGCGTTCGTGGTGTACGAGGGGATGACCGCGCTCGACTTCATCGGCGCCTACGACCCGTTGACGCGCCTGAAGACGATGGGCTTCATGCCAGACGTCGACTGGGACATCTGCGCCTACACGGCCGA
>DASSZN010000309.1:0-4738 GCA_035702805.1 Thermomicrobiaceae bacterium
GCGATCTTCCCGGTCAGGTCTATCACCGCATATCCTTTCCCCGGGCGATCACCACGGCGGCGATCTCCCCGTCCCGCTCCGTCACCCATACGTCCGTTTGGACCGGCGCCGTGGCCGCGGCGACGGTGAGCGTCGGCTGCCCGCCGGCGTTCTGGCGGACTTCGTAGCGGCGCGGCGCGAACGCCTCACCCCGATTCGTCGCCTTGTAACCTGCTTCCTTGACGGCCCACAGCGCCGCGCGCCGGAGGGCGCCGACGACCTCGCCCTCCCCGGCACACCAGGCACGCTCGGCGCCACTGAACCAGAGCGGAGCCGCGCCGGAGCCGAGCGCGCCGACCGGGGTAAGGTCGACGCCGACCGTCACGGGGGCCCCGACGCAGGCCGCCGCGACCGATCGATCGGTGTGCGCGATCGACAGGCACAGCGGCAGCGGCCGGCCATCGAGCATGGCCCAGGGGCGCACCGCGCGGCCCGCGCCGTCGCGCGAGTGGATGGCGATCGACGACACTGCCACGGACAGTCCGAGGCGCTCCTGGATCAACTCCTTGGCGAGCAAGCGTCCCAGGAGCCATGACTCTCGGCGGCGAGGGTCCCGGATCGTGGCGAGGTCCTCGCGCTCAAGGAGATGGAGGAACGAGTCACCGCTGGTGCGGGCGCGCGCGGCCAGTTCGGCTCGCGTGACCCACATCCATTCCAGACGGGCACCGGCGTTGCCGTCACCGACGAGCCGTTTCGGGGCGGCCGACGCGCTCACTGCGCGCTCGCCGGCAGGACGACCGCGCGGTAGCCCTCGATCCGCACGAGCGGCGAGCCGTCCTCGCCCCAGACGACGAGGTCGAAGGACAACTCGTCGTCACGCCGCCCGCGGAAGGTAAACCGCGTCCGGCAGCGCTCGCCCGGGCCGGGCAGGCGCGTCACCCGGACGGCGCCGAAACCGCGAGGCAGGTGGTCGAGCTGCAGGGAATGCTTGACGAAGGCGCCGCTGGCCACGAGTGCGCCGTCGATGACCGCCGCCGGGATTCGCCAATGGCCGCGACGATCGCCGCCGAGGGCAGCCGCCTCGGGCGCCTCGAGTTCGCCCCAGCCGCCGTCTTCCGCGAGGGCGAGACGCCGAAGCGTACGGAACTCCGGCCCGTGGAACACCAGCGCGGTTGGCGCGGTGTCGGGATCCGGGTAGGCAACGTCGATCCAGGAGGCCGGATCCGGCGGTGACCAGGACGGGCCGGTGTGGTCCGGGGCCTCCTCGTTGAACTCAACCGTGCCGCGGACGAAGACGCGACGAGGGTCGATCACCTTCCCCTGGCGGTTGACAAAGCGGCCGGCGACCTCGGCGGCAAGCCCTTCCTCGCCGCGGGTCAGCGAGACGTCCACCCGCGCCGGCCGGTCGGCGTAGAAGCGCAGGCCGTTGAGAATCTCGACGTCGCGGAGCGTCGGGGGAAAACCGTCGCGTTCCTGCGGCTCGAAGACCGATGCCGCCTCCACCAGCGACTCCAGCCAGACAACCGACGGCACCAGCGGCGTCCCGCGGAAGCGGTGTCCGGCAAGGAAGGGGTCGTGCCGCGGGTCGAAGAAGAGCTCCGCGACGAGGCCGCGCCCCTCGTCCAGGTGCCGGATGCCCTCGACGAGCGGAGCGTCGGCGACCGCCGGCTCGCGCCGCTCGTAACCCCGCTGGGTCTCGGGGTCCGGCATGGTGCCGTCGAGGTCGAGTCGTCCCGGCCGGTCGAGGGTGACGACCTCGCCCTCCGGGGCGCCGGCCAGCAGCTCGTCGATGAGGTGCTCCGCGCCTTCCAGCGGCGGCATGAACTGCTGCTCGCCGAGCTCCAGCGTAAAGCGGCTCTCGGGACGCATCGCCATGCCGACCTCGCCCCAGGCCGGCCACGCCAGCGTCACCGCGGCGCAGTTCGGCCGCTCGGCGCGGAAGCGCTGGACGAGCGCGACCAGCAGGTCAGAGGCCATCGAGTAGTCGGTCTGCCCCAACCCGCCGAAGCGCCCGCTCACCGAACCGAAGCCGACGAAGTAGTCGAGCGGATCCGTGCGCGTCAACTCCATCAGCGCGACGGCGCCGTCGATCTTGCCGGCCAGCGTCGCCCGAACCCGGTCGACGCGCTTGCGGGCGAAGCGGGCGGCGGACTCGACGCCCGCGCCGTGGACCACCCCGTGGATCGGGCCGTCGACGGCGCGAATCTCGTCGAGGACAAGCGCCAGCGCCGCGCGGTCCGCGACATCGCAGACGTGGTAGGTGGCGGCGATGCCGTCGTCGGCGAAGCGTCGCAGCGTGCGGGCAATTTCCATCGAGCGCTCGAGGCGCTGCCAGGCCAGCGCCGGGTCGGCACCGGACTCGCGCGCCCGACGCGTGGTAGCGGCACGCAGCGCGCGCTCGTCGGCCGTGAGGAGCGCCTCGTCAGACGGCGCCAGCGCCGGGCTGGTCCCGAGCAGGTGCAGGCGGAGTCCGAAGCGACGGCCGAGCTCATGGGCTACCGCGGCGGTGACTCCCCGCGCGCCGCCGGTCACGACCCACGCCTGGCCGGCAACCAGCGCGCGGGTCGCCGGTGGGACCGGGCGCGGAACGGCCCGCACCAGACGGCGACTCCCGCGGGTGTAGCCGACCTCGACCTCCGGGGTTCTGGAGGCGAGCTCGGTGAGCACGGCGGCCACGACCGAGTCGGGACGCTCGTCGACCGGTGCATCGACGACCTTGACCCGCCAGCCAAACTCGCGCCGGATGGCCTTGAGCAGGCCGGCAAGGCCCCCGCCCTCGACCGCGCCGGCATCGCCGGAGAGTCCGAAGTCGCCGCCCAGTCCGGTGACGGCCGTCAACGTCGCGGCGTCGCCGAGGCCGGCCTCCTCAACGCGCTGCACCCACCGCTGACAGAGCAGATAGGGAAGCATGATGCCGCGCTCGCGGCGCTCTGCCCAGGAGGCGACGGTCAGGTCGCCGCTCGCGGCGGCGTCGCGGCCGGTGAGGAGGACGAGGTTCGGGATCGGACCGCCGGCCCAGAGCCGGTCGAACGCCGCCAGCGTCGCCTCGTGATCGCCGCTCTCGGCGAGCGCGAGCGGCTCGTTGCCCGTAGCCCGCAGCCTCGCCGCGAGCGCGCTCGCCGTCGGGTTGTCGCCGACGAGCAGGGTGCGCCCACGCAGCGCCTCCGGCTCCGGCTGGCCGACGACCGGCGCCGGGAGCGGGGCGTCAGCCAGGCGCAGGACGAAGCGGCGCATGACGTGGTCGGACGGCACGACGGCGGCGCCCGGCCGGGGCGCCGGCACGGTGGCGTCCAGCGCGGACGGAGCAGTCGCGAGGCCGTTCGTATGCGCCGCTGCCAGTTCCGGCGCGGGGCCGTCGACGGGCTCGAGCCCGAGGAGTTCGACCAGGTCCAGCTCAACGTAGGGATCGAGATCCTCCCGTCCCCGCGCGCCGTCCGTCGCCCAGGCACGCCCACGCGCCGGCTGCAGGACGATGCTGGTCTGGTTGTCGACCCGCAGCACGGTGTTCATGGTCGGGTGGGCGGTCTCGCGCCCGCGCCCAAGGTCGAACCGGTCCCGCAGCGCGCGTCGGACGTCCGCGGGCGACAGCGTGCCCCACGTCTCAGGCCCCACCAGGCCGTCCAGGCGGGTCAGACGGTGACGCGAGTCAGCGGGCACCGCGGCCGACGACGGGAAGAGGAGGCAGTGGTTCGCGCTCACCACGCCGTCGCGTGCCAGGTCGACCTGGAGGTCGTCGTGGTCGTACTCGACGTAGGCGACACGGTCCGTCGCTGCATGGCTGAGGCACATACTCCAGGCTCCGACACGCGTGAAGCCGCGCAGGAGCTCGAGAGCTGCTTCGATGGAGTCGGCGCGCTCGAGGATGGTGCGCACGATGACGGGATGGACGGTGCCGGAACGGTCGGCCACGGCCCAGTCACGGTCCAGCAGCGCGGTGCTGGTGACGGCGAGGCCCCGCGCGTTGATGCCGTTGACGCCACCGGCCTCACCGGCGGCGGTAAAGAGGAGGTGGGGGATGCCGCCCTCCGGATGGCGCACCGCCACGAGCCGCGTGAGGCTGCCGGGAAGCTTGAGGGCGAGCGGCCAGTCCTCGTTGGCGGCATGCAGCAGGCCGGACGAACCGTTGCGCCGGGCGGTGATGGCGAACTGAGTGCAGCCGGGCGCGTAGTCGGCGTTGAGTCCCAGGTTGAGCGCGATGAGGTGCCCGACCGGGATCTCGAGGACGTCCGCCATCCCCTGGAGCTCGGCGAGGGCATCCGCGTCAAGGTAGTCGGATGCCCGTTCCATGAGCTCGTCGACGATCTCCGGCAATCGCGCGACGGTGCCGGGAGCCGAGCGGTCGAGCAAATCGCGGTAGGCGACGAGCGTGCGCCGGATGTCATCACCGAAACGCTCGCCGTGCTGGCGCCCCATCTCGTACGGCGTACCGGCGAGGTGGACAAGGTTGAGCCGGGCGAGGGCGCCGTCGGGCGCGACGATGGTGCTGGCCGGGGCCGAGGCGAGTGGCGGCGTCATCGCCGTCGTGTCGGCCACGTCCGGGCCGCCCGCTTGGTCCGGATTCACACCCTGCTCGCGCAGGAAGGCCAGGACGTGGCGCAGCGTCGGGAAGTCGTCCAGTGCCAGTTGCTCGGCCGACTCGATCCGCAGGCCGAACTGCTCTCGCAGCTCGCCGAAGAGCTGCGCCTTCTTGATGCTGTCGATGCCGAGGTCCGCCTCCATGTCCGCGTCGAGGTCGACGACCTCCGGCGGGTAACCCGTC
>DASSZN010000014.1:0-5238 GCA_035702805.1 Thermomicrobiaceae bacterium
ACCTCGTCGCGCACCGTGGCGGTCGTCTCGAACGGTTCGGGCTGCCTGGACGGCACGGGAACTCCTCGCTCGCCTCGATGGGTCCGGGCTCACTCGTGGAGCCGTTCCGGAGGGCCACATTCTACACGTCGGCCGCTTCGCCGCCCAGCGCGCCCGGCGCCGCGACGGCGCACGCCCCGGCCGGCCGCGCGCGAACGTGCGAGGATGGGATCGGAGCGACCCGGCACCGCAGGGCTGGAACGGCTCTGGCGGTGGGCTTGCGGGCACGGTGCCCGGAAGGAGGAGACGGCTTGGTGGCGCAGCAACCTCTCGGCGCGGATGTCCTGGAGGCGGTCGAGTACCCGCCCATCGCGGACTACGGCGTGATCGGCGACGGGCGGAGCGTGGCGCTCGTCTCCCGCGCCGGCTCGATCGACTGGTGGTGTCTCCCGCGCTTCGACGGCGACCCCATCTTCGCGCGGATTCTCGACGAGCGTCTCGGCGGGTTCTGCACGGTCCGGCCGCGTCCCGCCTTCGAGAGCGCGCACCGGTACCTCGGGGACACCAACATCCTGGCTACCGAGTTCACCGTCGACACCGGCAGGATGCGGGTGCTGGACTTCATGCCCGCCCTCACCGAGGCACAGAAGCGGCACCACCCGGTCCCCTTCCGGGAGATCATCCGTCGCGTCGAGGGCGTGTCGGGCCGCGTCCCGGCCCGGCTGGTCGTGCGCACGCGCCCCAACTACGGCACGACCGCGCCGCGCATGCGTCGCCAGTCCGCGCACCGCTGGGCCGTGGAGTGGGGTGATCAGGCGCTGCACGTCACCAGCAGCGTGCCGCTGACCATCACGCCTCAGGGCCTGGTGGCCGACGTCGACGTCGTCGCCGGGCAGCGGCTCGACCTGCTCCTCTCCTTCTCCGCGGAGGCGCCCGCCGAGCTCCCGACGCTGGCCGGCGTCGACCCGATCCAGCAGCTGACCGAGCAGTTCTGGCGGGACTGGTCGGACCGCTGCGACTACCACGGACCGTACCGGGAGGCGGTGCAGCGCAGCGCCCTGGCGCTGAAGCTCCTGACCTACGCGCCCTCCGGGGCGATCGTGGCGGCCCCGACGACGTCGCTGCCGGAGAGCATCGGCGGGGTGCGCAACTGGGACTACCGCTACTGCTGGCTGCGCGACGCCGCCTTCACCGTGCGTGCCCTCCTCAGCATCGGCTACCACCGCGAGGCGCACGCCTTCTCCGAGTGGCTGCTGCACACGACGCAGCTCACCCACCCGGAGCTGCAGGTGCTCTACACGATCTACGGCGAGTCCCACGTTCCCGAGCGCACGCTCGGCTACCTGGATGGTTACTGCCACTCGCGTCCGGTGCGGGTCGGCAACGCCGCCTCCAACCAGTTGCAGCTCGACGTCTACGGCGAGGTGCTGGACGCGCTGCGTATCTACCACCGTGCCGGCGGCACGTTCGACCGGGACGCCCGCAACCTCGTCACCGGCCTGGCCAACGTCATCACCCAGCGCTGGCGCGAGCCGGACGACGGCATCTGGGAGGTGCGCTCGGGGCGCGCCCAGCACGTCCACTCCAAGGTGATGGCCTGGGCCGGGCTGCGCGCCGTCCGCGAGCTGGCGAAGGACGTCAGCCTCGGCGTCTCGCTCCCCCACCTCGCGCGCGTGAGCGACGAGATCCACGCCTGGGTGCTGGCCCACGGCTACGACGCGAAGCTGGGGGCCTTCACCCGCACCCCGGGGCACAACCTGGACGCCTCGCTGCTGGTGATCCCGCTGGTCGACTTCCTGCCCGGCGACGACCCGCGGGTCGTCTCGACGGTCGAGACGGTGCAGCGGCACCTGGCCCACGGGGACCTCGTCTACCGCTACGTCGGCGAGGACGGCCTGCCCGGCGGCGAGGGGGCCTTCGTGATGTGCTCCTTCTGGCTCATCGAGGCGCTGGCGCACGTCGGCCGGCTCGACGAGGCGCACGCCATGTTCCAGAACATGCTCGGCCGGCGCAACACGCTCGGGCTCCTCTCCGAGGAGATCGACCCCGGCAGCGGCGCCCTCCTGGGCAACTTCCCCCAGGCCTTCAGCCACCTCGGGCTGATCAACGCGGCCCTGACGCTCGAGGAGCTCGAGCGCCATCCCGAGCGACGGTGACCGCGTCCTAGCGCCGGACGCGGTAGAAGGTGCCGAGCACGGCGCCGAAGACCAGGTGGGCCAGCACGGTGACGATCGCCGTCTGACGCCCGTAGTTCATCGCCAGGAAGCCGGGCGGCTCCAGCTCGAGCGTCGGCTGCGGACCCCGCGCGTCCGTCGCCATCCGCGGGTGCAGCCCGGGCAGCAGCGACATGCCGATGACGAGCACGAACATGGCGTGGACCACGCCGATCAGCGTCCCGATCCACCAGGTCGCCTTACGGAACTGGTCGAACACCGTCGCGTAGATGAACGCGAACACCCAGCCGTTGGCCAGGTGGACCAGGAAGCCGTACACCTTCGCCCGGTCCCGGTTGGCGGTGAACATCAGGCCGAGCATCAGCGGCAGGTCGACGCGCGTCCGGCCGAGAGCCTGCGCCGTCCGCATGATCGTGGTCAGGATCGTTGTCCCGGCGAAGCCCCACAGGAGCACTCCGCGCACGTTCATCCTCTGTCCTTTCGCTGCCTTGTCCAGGCACCGTCACCGCGGCCACTATAATCGGCCACGACGGTCACGCAACCTGGATGCCCGGTCCGTCGCCGCGCTCGGGAGGTTCAACCGGTGGTGCGCGTGCTCCGCGTCCTCGTCGCCGCCCCGTACCCGGTCACGCGCGCCGGGCTGCGCGGCCTGCTCGCCGAGGAGACGGACCTGGAGGTGGCCGGCGGGGCGGCCGACCCGAGCGAGCTCGTGGCGCGCTCGGAGGAGCTCGCGCCCGACGCCGTGCTGCTCGACGCCGGCGACGACCCCGACCCCTGGCTGGAGGACGTCTGGCGGTTGGCGGGCGGCGGCACCCTACCGCCGGTGGTGCTGCTCGCCGGGGCCGTCGACGCCGCGGGCGAGGTGCTGCGCGCCGGCCTCGCCGGGCTCCTCCTGCGCGACGCGACGCCGGCCGAGATCGAGGCGGCGCTCCACGCTGCCGCCGCCGGGCTGGTCGTGCTCGACCGCCGCGCGGTCGGCGTCCTCGCCACCGAGGCCCCGGCCCGCCCCGCGCCCGGTCCGGACTCCGACGCCGAGCCCCTGACGCCGCGTGAGCGCGAGGTGCTGCAGTTGATCGCCGAGGGTCTGCCGAACAAGGCGATCGCGGGCGCGCTGGGCATCAGCGAGCACACCGTCAAGTTCCACGTCGGCGCGATCCTCGACAAGCTGGGCGCCGCCAGCCGCGCCGAGGCGCTCGCCCGGGCGGCCCGCGCCGGCCTGATCGTCCTCTGACCCGGGCCCACTCGCCCCTCCTGCCCGTTCGTCTAGGTGCTCGGCCACCGGTTCGAGCGATCCGGCAGGCCGCCGCCCCGGGATACCCTGGGTGCGGAAAGGAGACGCACCCATGAGCAGTGCATCCAGCGAAGGCAAGAGCCTCTTGAGCGAACTGTCCGACGACCTCGCGGGCGCCGTGGAGCGGGCCTCCGCGTCCGTCGTCCGCGTCAATGCCCGGCGCCGGATGGGCGCGACCGGTATCGTCTGGTCCGCCGACGGCGTCATCGTGAGCGCCGACCACGTCATCGAGCGCGAGGACGACATCACCGTCGACCTCCCGGGCGGCCGCCAGGTCGCGGCGCGCCTGGTCGGGCGCGACCCGGGCACGGACCTCGCCGCGCTCCGGGTCGAGGCGGCCGGGCTCACCGCCGCCGCGCTCAGTCCGGTCGCGCCCCGCGTCGGCGCGCTCGTCCTCGCGCTCGGCCGCGGCCACGGCGAGGCGCCGATGGCCACGCTCGGTGTCGTCAGCGCCGTGAGCGGGCCGTGGCGCACCTGGCGCGGCGGCACGCTGGAGTCGGTCGTCCGGGCCGACGCCACCCTCTACCCCGGCTTCTCGGGCGGTCCCCTGGTGGATACCGAGGGGCGGCTGATCGGCGTCAACTCCTCGACGCTGGCGCGCGGGCTCGGCGTGACCATCCCGCACGCCGTGGTGTCGCGCGTCGTCGAGGCTCTCGTCTCGCAGGGCAAGGTGCGGCGCGGCTTCCTCGGCGTCGCGACCCAGCCGGTCGCTCTCCCCGAGAGTCTGCGCGGCACGCTCGGCCTGACCCAGATGTCGGGCCTGCTCCTGATCGGGATCGAGCCCGACAGCCCGGCCGAGCTTGCCGGCCTGATGATCGGCGACGTCCTGGTGGCGCTCGGCGGCCAGGCCACGCCCGACCTGGAGGCGCTCCAGGACCGGCTGGGGCCGGGGAGCGTCGGCGTGGCGCAGCCGGCGCGGCTGGTGCGCGGCGGGCAGTTCGTCGAGCTCGCGCTCACCGCGGGCGAGCGCTAGCGGCGGGAGAGGAGTGACGGGATGCGGATCGAGAAGGTGCTCCGGCGCGCCGGCCCGCTCGCGGCGGAGCTGGGCGCCGTCGCGGAGGACCTGCGCGCGAGCGTGGTCCAGGTCCAGAGCCGCGCCGGCGGCGGGGCGGGGGTCATCTGGGATGCCAACGGCCTGGTCGTGACCAACGACCACGTCGCTCGTGAGGAGCGGGTGGGCGTGGTCCTCTCCGGCGGCGACCGGCTCGCCGGCACCGTCGTCGGGCGGGACCGGGAGCACGACCTGGCGGCCGTGCGGGTCGGGCGCGGCGGGCTTCCGGCCGCGCCGCACCGCGACTCGACCGGCCTCCGCGTCGGCGAGCTGGTGCTGGCGCTGGGTCACCCGTTCGGCCTCGAGTACGCCCTGACCGCCGGCATCGTCAGCGGCCTGCCCGAGCCGGCGGCCGAGCGGCCCATGGTCCGGGCCGACCTCAGCCTCAACCCCGGCAACTCCGGCGGCCCGCTCGCGGACGCCGCCGGGCGCGTCGTCGGCATCAACGCCATGGTGGCGGGACCCGGCCTGGCGCTCGCCGTGCCGAGCGCGGTCGTGCGGGCGTTCGTGGCCCGGGTCGCCGGGCGGGTGCCCCGGCTCGGCATCACCGCCGTGCCGGTCACGCTCCCGCCGGCCTACGCCCGGCTGGTCGGCTCCGGCGCGACCCTCGGGCTCGTCGTCTCCGCCCTCGAGCCGGGCAGCGCCGCCGCCGCGAGCGGCCTCCTGATCGGCGACGTGGTCGTCGCCGCGGGCGGCGCGCCCCTCGCCGCGCCGCAGCGGCTCGTCGACGCGGCCGCACTCGC
>DASSZN010000324.1:0-24716 GCA_035702805.1 Thermomicrobiaceae bacterium
TCGTTCGTGATGCGGCACGGCAAGCTGGTCGTCGCGGCGATGGTCGCCGGGCTCGCACTCCTCTGGGGGCGCTACGCCTGGGGCATCTGGGGGCAGGGTCTCACGACCGACTACGCGACCCAGGTGTTCCAGCCGGTGGTGGTGCTGTTCAGCGGGGCGACGGCCCTCTTCCTCTATTGGATGGGCAGCCGCTGGGCACTCAGCCGGGGCGGCGTGGCGCACCCGCGCGGCTGGAAGTTCGTGGCGCTGCTGTCGGACGCGTCGTTCGGCGTCTACCTGGTGCACGCCTTCATCCTGAACAACGTGCTCACGTCGGTCGCCCCGGCCATGCCGGCGGTCTGGCCGGCGGCGCTACGGGCCTTCCTGGTCTGGGCGCTCGCGGCCAGCGGCGCGGTGGTGATCAGCGTCCTCTTCATCTACCTGCCGGGGCTCAGCCGCCTGGTCGGACGGCCGTGCGCCTGGACGGGCGCGGTCGCCTTCCTCCGCCGGGTCTGGGCTGGAGTGCGCGAACCGGTCGTCGGGATGCTGCGTCCGGCCCCGACGCTGATGCTGTCGCCCCGGCAGGAGCCGGAGCCGGTCACCGAGCTCGAGCGACCGTACCGGAGCGAGTGACCGACTGACCCTACCGCCGCGATTCCCGGTTCACGACGGATCGCGGCGGTGGGGTTCCCGTTCCGCGACAGCATCACTCCACCTCACGACGCGCTCGCCGGTCCGAATCAGGCGGTCAGCACGGCGCCCAGCCCCTGCGTGGCCGCCAGGATGCCCGCGGCGAGGATGATCGTCAGCGCGATGGCGCGAAACGCCCGCTGCGGGATCCGGCCGGCGAGGCGTACGCCCAGCCAGTTGCCGGCGAGCGCCCCCGGCAGCCAGACGGCCGCGGCCGGCAGGAGGGCGGCCCGTACCAGGTCGCCGCGGGCCTGGAGCAGCGTGAGCGCGACGGCGTTGGAGACGACGAAGTAGAGGGCGAGATCCGCCAGGAAGCTGAGCGGGCGAACCCCGTTCCGCGTCAGCAGCAGCGCCGGCGGGACGCCGTTGAGCGACGTGGTCGCCCCGAGGAACCCGCCGGCGAGGCCCGCGGCGAGGGCGCCGCCCCGAACCGGCGCGGCCACCTTCGAGGCCCGCAGCATGAGCAGCGCGGCGACCATCACCAGCAGGCCGGCGGAGAGTCTGAGCGCCGACCGGTCGACGACGGTGAGCGCGAGGATGCCGAGCAGGAGCCCGGGGACGCTGCCGAAAATCAGGAGCGCGGCCTGCCGCGGGAAGACGTGGCGGCGCAGTTGCCAGGCGACCGCGACGCGCGTCACCAGCGCCAGTGCGAGGTTCGCCGTGACGATGAACTTGAGGTGAAAGCCGAGCGCCAGCAGCAGCGGCACCGACACCAGGGAGAAGCCGAACCCGGTCGCGCCGGCCAGCAGCGCGGCCACGACCATCACCAGCGCCCCGAGGGCAAGGGCCGGGTCGGCCACCACTCCGAACGTGGTCGTCGCCTTTCCGATCGGTGACGCGCGAACGGCGCGGTCGACGGCCGCGCCGGGCTGCAACTTGTTGGGGAATCATCGACCGCGACGCGCCGGCTCATCACAGGTCGGCGCCGGTCACCGGTCAGGTTATCATGATAGGTGTCCGGTGGCACGCCTGAGGCGCGGTCTCGGCGACACCGGCGCGCGGCCAGGTCAGTGACGGGCCAGGAACTCGCGCACCGTGGCGACGAACCAGGTCGTGCGGCGCCAGGGGATCGAGTGGGTGGCGCTCGGGCAGACGGCGAGCTCGGCATGCGGTAGCGCCCGGTAGAGCGCCACCGCGTCCTCGACCGGGACGTCGTCGTCCCGGTCACCGACGGCGACCAGCGCCGGAGCGGTGACGCGTCCGAACTCCTCGTCGGTGAGCCCCGGGTAGTCGAGCCAGAGCCGCGCCGTCTGGCGGACGAGCGTCCGCCACTCCGCGTCGCCGCCCGCGTGCATCGAGCGGAAGCGCGGGTAGGCATCGCCGAGCATCGCGGCGACCCGGGCGAGGTCGGGCTCGTCCCGCGCGTCGAGGCCGAAGAAGTCGCGCACCCCGGCGCGGGACTCGGGCGTGGCCCGGTAGTCGGCGGCCCCGGCGACCAGCGCCCGGACGTGGCGCGGGTGGCGCAGGCCGAGCTGCAGCGCGTGCTGGCCGCCGTCGCTCCAGCCGACGACGAAGGGCGGCTCGTCGGTCACCGCCGCGATCACGGCGGCGAAGTCGTCCGCGACCTCGGGGTAGCTGAGGCGCCCGGCCGGGTTGGTCGAGCGGCCGTGCCCGCGCGTGTCGACGGTGATGACCCGGTAGTCGGACGCGAGGCCGGGGATCAGGTGGCGCCAGGTGCGCCCCGACTCGAGCCCGCCGTGGAGGAGGAGGAGCGGGTAGCCCGCGCCGAACTCCTCGACGTGGAGGCGCGCGCCGTCGTGCTCGACGACCTGCGTGCGGGCCGGCTCGATACTGCCCGTCGTCGTCACAGGTGATCTCCTCCGGTCAGGCGCGGCCGTGCCTTCCGCCGTTGCGACAGGCCAGGCCGCATCAACGCTCTACGGGATGGCAGCGGGGCTGGGCACGCTGCGGATCATGACGTTGACACAGGTCGGGCGGCCGCTCGCCAGGGCATGCTCCAGCGCCGGGCGCAGTTCCTCCGGCCGCGCGACGCGGACACCCTCTGCCCCCAGCGCCTCGGCCACCCGATCGTAGCGGGTCGGCAGGAGGTCGCTCGCGACCACCCGGTCCTCGCCGTAGCGGGCGGCCTGCCGGTGCCGCTCGGCGGCCCAGCCGGCGTCGTTGCCGACCACCGCCACGAACGGGACGTCGTGGCGCACGGCGGTGTCGAACTCCATGCCGTGGAAGCCGAAGGTGCCGTCGCCGAGGACGGCGACCGGGGGCACGCCGGGTCGCGCCAGCGCCGCACCGATGGCGAAGGGGATGGCCGGACCGATCATGGCCAGCTTGCCGCTGACCAGCGTCTCGACGTCGGCCCCGGCCAGCCCCCAGCGGGCCCACTGGCTGAACTCGCCGCCGTCCTGCGCCACCACGGCGCCCGGCGGCAGGAGCCGGCGCAGCTCGGCCGCGACCCGCAGGGGATGGATCGGCACCTCGTCGGAGCGGGTGGCGTCGGCGAAGCGCTCCCGGGCCGCCGCCCGCATCGCGTCGACCTCGGCCCGCCACGGGGCCGACCGCCAGGCGCGGCCGGCGCTCGCCTCCACCAGTTGGCCGAGCACGCTCGCGGCGTCGCCCACCAGCCCGAGGTCGGGCAGCACGTTGCGTGCGAGCTCCGCGTCCGCGAGGACCTGGACGAGCGCGCGTTGGGCCGTGCCGCCGGGGTTGCCGTAGGCCACGGCGTAGTCCTGTGGGCCGACCAGCAGGATCGCGTCGGCCAGGGCGGCGGCGCGGCCGGTGTCGAGCAGCGCCGGGTCGTTGAGGGCACGGGGACTCTCCACCACCAGGAAGGGGATGCCGGTCGTCGTAGCGAGGGCCCGGAGCGCCGCGCCCGCCGCGCCCCGCGCCGCCGACGGGCTCGCCAGGATGACCGGACGCGCCGCGCCGGCCAGCAGGTCGAGCGCCCGCTCGACGTCGTCCGGTTCGGCGGCGCGCGGCTCCGGCACGAAGGCCGATGGCTCGGGCAGCGGTGGGTTCGCCGGGACCGGAGCCGCGAGCAGGTCCTCCGGGATCGTCAGGTGGGTCGGGCCGGGACGCCCGGCGAGGGCCATGCGCCAGGCCAGGGCGACGAGTGCCGGGATCTCCTCGGCGCGCGTGACCTCCCAGGCGGCCTTGCAGACCGACCTGGCCACCGCGACCTGGTCGAGCTCCTGGAAGCCGCCCCGGCCGCGGGTGGCCAGCGCCGCGCCGCCGCTGATCCAGACGACCGGCGACTCGGCCAGGAGCGCGTTGGCGACCGCGGTGACCGCGTTGGTGTGGCCCGGACCGGCCGAGACGAGGCAGACGCCGGGCGTGCCGCGCAGCCGGGCCCAGGCGTCGGCCATGTGGGCCGCGGCGGCCTCGTGGCGCGTGTCGGTGACCGGGATGCCCGCGTCGAGGCAGGCGTCGTAGACCGGCAGCAGCTGGTTGCCGGAGAGGGTGAAGATGCGCTCGGTGCCGGCTCGCGCCAGCGCCCGGACGAGGAGCGTGGCGCCATTCGTCTCGGTCATGGGCTCTCCCTTCGCGCGGAGGGTACCGTCCGGTGCGCGGCACGGTCAACGCCGCCGGGTCAGTCGAGGTCGAGGGCGGCGGCGCGCGGGGAGCCGGGCCGGGCCGGCGCGCCGACGCGGTCGAACGCGAAGGCTCCGGCCGCGCCGATGAGCACGATCACGATCAGGAGCGGCCAGAGCAGCCCGGGGTGGGGCGTGCCGAGGACGACTCCGCCCAGCCAGGAGGAGAGTCCCCAGGCGATGCCCCAGGTGACGCTGCTGGCCGCCAGGTAGCGGCCGCGCAGCCGCTCCGGCGCCAGCTCGACGACCAGCACGCCGGAGGTCGGCATGAAGAGCATCTCACCCAGGGTGTAGACGACGAAGGCGGCAAAGGGGAGCACCCCGAGCCAGGGACTCGCCCCGATCATGGCCAGCGCGACCATCCAGAAGAGCGCAGCGATGGCGAAGGTCGTGCCGCGTCCCCAGGACGAGATGCGGGTGGCGACCGGGAGCTGGGCGGCGATCACGATGACGGTGTTGATCAAGAAGAGGAGGCCGATGACCGCCTCGTCGACGCCGGCCTGGGCGCGCAGGTAGGGCGGGGCGCTCACCTGCACCTGGGTGTAGCCGGCGATCAGGATGAACATCACCACCTGGCTGACGACGAAGCGACGGTCGGCCAGGACGTCGCGCCAGGTCCCGACCCCCAGCGCGCTGCTGGCGGGTGCCCCACGCCGCAGGCCGTGGACGAAGAGGATCACCATCACCCCGGCGAGCGCGATCCCGACGCCGCTGACGAGGTAGAGGGTGCGGTACTGGTCGAAGCGGCCCCCGACCACCATCAGGCCGCCGACGAGCCCGCCCGCGCCGATGCCGATGGCGTTGGCGACCCGGAGCAGGGCGAACATCTCGCCCGCCTGGGAGACGGGCACCAGCGAGGTGGCGAAGGTGTCCGAGGCGGGCCAGTAGAGCTGGTTGACGCAGCCGTAGAAGACCATGGCGGCGAAGAAGCGGACCGGCGTGGTCGCCAGCGGGAAGACGGCGATGGCCACGGCGCAGCCGAAGATCATGGCGATGAGCACCCGGCGGGGGCCGAGCCGGTCGATGACCCCGGCGACGAGCAGGGTGAAGATCACCCCGGCGACGGCGTTGACGGCGATGCCGGCGCCGACCAGCCCGTCGGGCAGGCCGACGATCTGGCCGAAGAAGATGACGAGGAAGGGAGCGGTCATGCCCCGCGCGCCGAAGAGGACGAAGTTCGCCAGGGCGAGCAGCCAGAGGGCGCGCGGGTAGCGGCCCACGCTCGCGCGAATCGCTGCCGTTGCCCGCCGCCCCATACCCCGCTTCACCCCCGGTGTGCCGTCGCGCCCCTGGCGGGTCAATCTTGCCCTGTCGGCGGGGGCGGCGCCATGGCCTCGGGCCACGTCGTCGGCCAGGTCGACCTCGCCGGGCGGGCCGGGCGGTGACCTGTTAGTGTGAAGATCTGAGCCAATGGATGGAGGTGGACGGGGACAAGGGGGTGGCGCTACGCCTACTCGCGGCAAATGTAGTGGGGGATCGTCCGGCGCAGGCCACCGCTATCGCTGCCGTCGATACAGGAACGAGTCAGCGGGAGAGTTCGCGAAACTCCACTTCCGTGACGCCGAGTTGTCGCAGGATCTCCTGGAAGAGCCATCCGCCGATATCCGCGTCGCCGTGAACCGGGATAGTCGTGGCGCGCCCATCGGGGTGTTTCCAGCGCGCGTGGCTGCCCTTCTGCCGAACCAAGCGGAATCCTAGCCGCAAGGCGACGCGCTGAAGGTCCCTGGCGTTAGCCGGCATGGCTCACGGTCAGGTCCACGTCCGCGGGCATCGGCCGCCCCTCGTCGGCGAACTCCGCCCGGATCATATCGAACACATTCTGGAGTTCGGCACGGGCCTCGTCCGGCGTCCGGCCCCAGGCATGACAGCCGGGGAGCGCCGGGACATAGGCGACGAACGTGCCGTTGTCGTCGGGGCGGGTGACGACGGTGTAGTCATTCAGTTGACGCACGGCCTCGCCTCCTCGGCCGAGTGCAACCACCAGGGCGACGCGCCCCGGCGCGTCGCCATTTTACCCCTGCGGTGTGGCCCGCCCGCGCCGCGCTAGCGCGAGGTCGTCCGCTTGTAGAGGCGCAGCGCCAGCGGCATCGCGACGACCAGGATGCCCAGGCTCCAGACCGCCGCCTCCCAGCCGACGCTGCCGACCGGCTGGCCGAGCAGGAGGGCCCGCACCGCGTTGACGACGACGCTCACCGGCTGGTGCTGGGCGAAGCCCTGCAGCCAGCCCGGCATCGTCGCGACCGGGACGAAGGCGCTGCTGGCAAAGGTCAGCGGGAAGAGGACCGTGAAGAGGATCTGGTCGACCGACTCGGGCGTGACGACCACCAGCGCGATGGTCGCGCCCAGCCACGACATGGCGAAGGTGAAGAGGAGCATGATCCCGACCGCGGCCAGCCACTCGACGACGTTCGCGCCCGGCCGGAAACCGACGGCCAGACCGACGCCGACCATGACGACGACGGAGATGGCGGTCTTGAACGTGTCGGCCAGCGTCTGGCCCATCAGCACCGCCGAGGGCGCCATCGGCAGCGAGCGGAAGCGGTCGATCAGTCCCTTCTGGAGGTCGTGGGCCAGGGTGATGCCGGTGTGCGGGCCGCTGAAGGCGATCGACTGGACGAAGATGCCGGCCATCAGGTAGTTGACATAGCTGACGCCGCCGCCGACGTGGATCGCGCCGGCGAAGACGTAGCGGAAGAGGACCACGAACATGATCGGCATGGCCGTGTAGCCGACCAGCTCCATCGGAATGCGGCGCAGGTGGATCAACTGCCGCCGCGCCACCAGGAGCGCGTCGGTGATGGCCGAGATGAGCCGCGGCCGGACGACCGGCTCGAGTGGGGCGGCGTCGCGGCCGGCGGCCGCGTCTGCGAGCGCGATCATGCAACCTCCTCGGCGGTTACCGGCTCCGCCAGCTCGACCGGCACGTCCGGCTCGGACGGCGTGGTCGACGCGGCGTGGCCGGTGAGGGACAGGAAGACCTCGTCGAGCGTGGCGCGACGCAGGGCCAGGTCGTCCACGGGAATGCCCGCCGCGTCGAGGTCCCGGACGATCTGGACGAGCAGCCCGGGGCCGTTGTCGACCGGAGCAGTGACGGCGCGCCGGTCCGCCTCGATCCGGATGTCGCCGCGGCTGTGGGGGTGGAGCGCGCGCACCGCGGCGGTGAGGTCGCCACCGCGGGCGACCGTCAGTTCGAGTCGGGCGCCGCCGATGCGCGACTTCAGCTCGCCCGGGGTACCCTCGGCGATGACGCGGCCGTGGTCGATGACGGCGATGCGATTCGCCAGCTGGTCGGCTTCGTCCAGGTACTGCGTGGTCAGGAGGAGGGTCGTGCCCCCCTCGACCAGCCGGCGGATCATGTCCCACATGGCGAGGCGGCTGCGCGGGTCGAGCCCGGTCGTCGGATCGTCGAGGAAGAGGACCGGCGGGGCCATGATGATGCCTGCGGCCAGGTCGAGCCGGCGCCGCATGCCGCCCGAGTAGGTACGCAGCGGGCGGTCGGCGGCGTCGACCAGGTCGAAGGCCTCGAGCAGCTCGGCGGCGCGCCGTCGGGCGCGGGCGCCCGGCAGGTGGTAGAGGCGGCCGAACATCTCGAGGTTCTCGCGGGCGGTCAGGTGCTCGTCGACGGCGGCGTACTGGCCGCTCAGGCCGATGAGGGCGCGCAGCTGGCGAGCCTGGCGCACGACGTCCAGGCCGGCGACCTCGGCATGGCCGGCATCCGGCTCGAGCAGGGTGGTCAGGACGTTGACGAGGGTGCTCTTGCCGGCGCCGTTCGGCCCCAGCAGGCCGAGCACGGTGCCCTCGGGGACGACCAGGTTGAGGCCGCGCAGGGCCTCGGTCGCGCCGAAGCGCTTGACCAGCCCCTCGACGCGGATGATCGGTGACGCGTCTCCCACGTGGTATCCTCTCGTTGGTGAGCCCTGGGGTAGACCCAGATCAGATCGTGAGACTATTGATAGTGAGAATACTCAGCAATGCTCCCGATGTCAAGCGCCCCGCAACCCGATGATCTCGACGACGGAGAGACCGCAGAGCGCGGGCCCCTGGACGCCACGGAGCCGGGGATCGACGACCTGCTGAACGCCCTGATGCGCTCGATGCAGGTCATGCGGCGCCGCAACGAGCGGGTGTTCCAGCAGCACGGCGGCCTGCCCGGCCGCGGGTTGTCGGTGCCCCGCATGCGCCTGCTGGGCGAGCTGGCGTTCCACGGCCCGCTCCGTATGAACGAGCTGGCCCACGAGATGGGGGTGACGCCCCGCACCATGACCACTATGGTCGATGCCCTCGACCGGGAGGGGCTGGTCGAGCGCCGTCCCGACCCGGACGATCGCCGGGCGGTCGTGGTGACGCTGTCCGAGGCCGGCCGGGCGCTGGGGTTCGACGAGTTCACCGCGATGATGCGCCAGACGTTCGAGGAGATGTTCACGCCCCTCGATGAGACGGAGCGGCACCAGCTCTACCGCATCCTGGTCAAGCTTACGACCGCCTGGGAGGCGGAGGAGGAGCCGGGCGCGGCGCCGACGGACGCCGAGGAGCCCGGGGCTCGGCTGCGGGGATGGGCGCGCGGGCGCCTTCGCGCGGGGACGGACGGCGAGGCGGCGGGCCAGCGCGGCCGACCGACCGGGCGCCTGCGCTTCAGCCGGGAGACCCCGGTCGAGCCGGCCGAGCGGCCGGAGCCCTCGTCCCCGGCGGAGGAGCGTCCGCGCCCGCGCGGCCGGCACCGTCGCGCGGACGCGGAGTAGCCGCATCCGCGGGACGCGGAACTGTTACCGCTTCGTTGCACCCACCGGCCGCGCTGTCACGCGACCACGACGCCGTCCGGCGTAGGCTGCGAGGAGCGGAGCCAGCGGGCCCCGCTCCGACGCTCGCCGCCGCAGGGGAGGGCCCACCACGACGACCAGCCCGCCGACCTCGCCGGACCGCGCGTCCGCCCCACCCGCCGACGCGCTCGACCTGCCCGGTCTGACCAGCCAGGAGGCCCGGGCGCGCCTGGCCGCGTACGGCCCGAACCTGCTGGTGCCGGCGGGACGCCGCTCCACGCTGCTGCGCTGGCTGCTCAAGCCGCTGGCCGACCCGATGGTGCTGCTGCTCCTGGTGGCGGGCGGGGCCTACCTGCTGCTGCGCGACTACGCCGACGCCATCGTCATCCTGGTGGCGGTCGTGCCGATCACGCTGGTGACGGTCGTGCTGGAGTCGCGGGCGGAGCGCACGCTGGAGCAGTTGCGGTCGCTGACGGCGCCGACGGCGGCGGTCTGGCGCGACGGCTGGCGCCAGGTGATCCCGGCCGGGGAGATCGTGCCGGGGGATGTGGTCTTCCTCCAGGAGGGAGACGTCATCCCGGCGGACGGCGCGCTGCTGCGGGGCCGCCAGTTGATGGTCGATGAGTCGGTCCTGACCGGAGAGTCTCAGCCGGTCCTCAAGGACGTCGACGAGGCACCGGCCGTCGACCTGTACGCCGGTACGACGCTGCTGGCCGGCCGCGGCGTGGCCCAGGTCACCGCGACCGGGAGCGCCACCCGCTACGGGCAGATCGGTACCCTGCTGGCCGGCATCCGCCAGCCGCCGACGCCGCTGCAGCGGCTGATCAACCGGCTGATCCGCCAGCTGGCGGTCGTGGCTGCCCTCTTCTGCTTCGGCGTGGCCGGCATTCAGCTGGCAGCGGGCCGGGGCTGGGCCGCGGCGATCATCGCGGGGGTCAGCCTGGCGATCGCGGCCATCCCCGAAGAGTTCCCCATGGTCTACACCCTCTACCTGACGCTGGGTGCCTGGCGGCTGGCGCGCGACCACGCCCTGATCCGGCGGCTGCCCGGCGTCGAGACCCTCGGGGCGACCACCGTGATCTGCACCGACAAGACCGGCACGCTGACCCTCGGCCATCTGGAGGTCGGCGGGCTGGCGACGGCGGACGGCGTCAGCGGCGCCGCGGACGGGCGCCGCCCGGCCGAGCGGGCGCTCCTGGAAGCCGCGGTGCTGGCCTCGGAGCCGAATCCCTTCGACCCGCTGGATCAGGCGGTCCTGCGCTTCGCCGCCGCCAATGGGGTGGACGTGGCCGGCCTGCAGGGCGCGGAGCTGGTTCGCGACTACCCGTTCGACCCGGCCGGCCGCTACCTGTCGCACGTCTGGCGGCGGGACGGGCGGGTGTGGATCGCCGCCAAGGGGGCGCTGGAGGGCATCCTGGCGCGGAGCGAGGCGTCGCCGGAGGCGCGCGAGCGGGCGCTGGCCGCCAACGCGCGGCTCGCCGAGGACGGCATGCGCGTGATCGCGGTGGCGGCCGGCGACCTGAGTGGCAGCAGCGGCGACCGGGCGGCGGACGAGTCCGCGCTGCGCTTCGCCGGGCTGGTGGCCTTCACCGACCCGCTGCGGCCGGGCGTGCTCGACGCGCTCGCCGAGTGCCGCGCCGCCGGTATCCGGGTCATCATGATCACCGGCGACCACCCGGTGACCGCCCATGCCGTGGCGGAGGGACTTGACCTGCCGCACGACGACCGGCGCATCGCGACCGGCGACGACCTCGACGCGGCCGACGCCGCGGGGGTCGCGGACCTGGTCGCCGGGAGCGCGATCTTCGCCCGCACCCGCCCGGAGCAGAAGCACCGGCTGGTGGTGGCGCTGCGGGAGCGGGGCGAGGTGGTGGCGATGACCGGGGACGGCATCAACGACGCCCCGGCGCTACGCGAGGCGGACATCGGCATCGCCATGGGCGAGCGCGGCACCGAGGTGGCCCGCGAGGCGGCGACGATGGTGCTGCTCGACGACAACTTCGCCACCATCGTGCGGGCGGTGCGCGACGGGCGCCGCATCTTCGACAACCTGCGCCGCGCCTTCACCTACCTCGTCGCCTTCCACGCGCCGCTGCTGGTGGCGGCGCTGGTGATCCCGCTGCTGGGCCGGCCGCTCCTGCTGCTGCCGATCCACCTGGTCTGGCTCGAACTGATCGTGCACCCCACGGCGTCGCTGGTCTTCGAGGGGGACCCGCCCGCGCCGGACCTGATGCGGCGCCCGCCGCGGCGGGCCGGCAGCCTGCTGTCGCGCGCCGACTTCCTGCGCTCGCTGGCGCTGGGCGCGGCGCTCTCGATCGCGGCGCTCGTGACCTACCTGGTGAGGCTGCCGGCCGGGGTGGACGCGGCGCGGTCGCTGGCGATCGCGACGCTGGTGCTGGGCCAGACGCTGGCCGTCTTCCTGATCCGGGCGGGCGAGCGGCCGCTCTGGCGGGCGGGGTTGGGCGGGAACCGGCTGCTGCCGTGGGTGATCGGCGCGAGCCTGCTCAGCCTGCTCGCGGCGCTCTACGTCCCGCCGGTGGCGCGGCTGCTGTCGCTCGCGCCGCTGGGGGCGGCGCAGCTCGGACTGGCGGCGTTGATCGCGGCGGCGAGCACCCTCTGGTGGGAGATCCCCCTGCTGGCGCGGCGCGGTCGGTAGCGGGCGGGCCAGCCTGCCGCGGACAACCTCAGGTGGCGGACCAGAACGGGGAGTCGAGCCCGAGCTCGCGGAAGATGTGCTCGGCCTCGGCAGCCGACCGCCCGTGGAAGTCGGGCGAGAGCCGGTCGCCGTACCAGCGGCGGGACAGGTCCCACACCCGCGCCAGTGGGAGGACCTCGCCGCGCGGCAGCCCATTGGCCTCTGACCAGCGGTCGACGTCCTCCTCCGACCGGAAGAGGAGGATCGTCGCTCAGGTGAAGACCTGGTCGTCGTACCAGCGGCGGAACGGCAGCGGGAAGTGGACGACCGCGTCGCTCCCGGTGACGCGACCGCCGGAGACGGTGATGGTCACGGGCTCGCCCGAGTCCGCCCAGGTCGCCGCGACCGTGGCGTCCCGGTGGAGCGCCGCCGGGATGCCGAGCGCGTCCCAGGCGCAGTTGGCCCAGTAGTCGATCCCGCCGGCGTGGACGCGGAACGGCGTGGGGACGGCCGAGAACGGGTTCGCCATGCGGACCGTGGTCGTGTCGAGGTCGACGTAGAGGGCGTGCCGCGCGTGCAGCTCGCGGTAGACCCCGGCGGCCTGCTCGGTGGTCAGCGCGAAGCGGGCCGCCGTCTCCGCGACCGTGGGCGGCTGCGCCGTCGCGGCAAACCGCTCGTAGACGAACGCCCGGACGTCCCAGAGCAGCGCATCGTCCGTCACCGGTGCTCTCCCGTTCCGAATCGCCGCAGGTTAGCCCGCGAACGGCTTGAAGGTTGGTGGGGCCAGTTCGTCGGCGGTGCGGCCGGCCCAGTCCCCCTCGGGGATGCGTGCCCACATGCGCTCGGCCGCCTGCTGCAGCCGGGCGCAGGCCGCGGGCTCGTCGACGGTGAGGACGCGGCCGTCCTGCTGGACGAGCCGGCCGTCGACCATGACGTGGCGCAGGTCCTCCGGCGTGGCGCTGTAGACCAGGTTCTTGATCGGGTCGCGCTCCGGCGACATGAATAGGGAGTCGAGGCTCCAGCAGAGGAGGTCGGCTTTCGCGCCGGGGGCGATTCGGCCCAGGTCGTCGCGGTGGAGCATGCGGGCGCCGTTGAGGGTGGCGGCGTTGAAGACGTCGGCGGCGGTGGCGCGGTCGGTCGCGCGCGCCATGATCTTGCCGATGACGGCGGTCCAGCGCAGGCCGTCGAGCATCGACTGGGGCGCGGTGTCGGTGCCCAGGCACAGGTTGACCCCGGCGTCGAGGTAGCGCGGGAAGGACTCCATGGCGACGCCGCGGCGGGCGAAGACCCAGACGTTGTGCGCGACCGAGGCGCCGCTGGCGGCGAGGAGCGCCAGGTCGTCTCCGGCGAACTGCACCCAGGAATTGCCGGCGGTGTAGAGGACGTGGCCCAGGATACACCACTCGCCGAGGAAGCCGATCGCGTCCAGCCACTCGACCGGGGTCAGCCCGTGCCGCTGGACGATGGCGTCGAACTCGAAGACCGACTGGCTGACGTGGAGGGCGAGCGGGACGCGCATGGCGTCCGACGCCTGGCGTGAGAGGCGCAGCAGGTCCTCGGTGCAGGTGTCGACCTGGGAGGGCGAGAGGAAGCCCTTGATCCGGCCGTTGGCGCGGCCGTCGATGCGCTCGATCAGGTCGACGGCGCGCTCGAAGCCGGCCAGTCCCGCCGCCTCGTCCCAGGCGTACTCCATGCGCTTGCCGTCGCGGGTGAGCCAGCGGCCGGAGCGGTAGCCGTCGGCGATGTAGGCGCGCAGGCCGGCGCGCTCGGCGGCGTCGGCCACGTAGTCGCCGATGCCGCCGATCTCCATGACGGTGGTGGTGCCGGTGCGGATGAGCTCGGCCATCGAGTAGTCGACCGCGGCGCGCCGCGCGTCGGGGTCGATGGCGGCCGAGCGGGCGGGGAGCATCTCGGCGAGGCCGGAGTAGGAGAACTGGCGGCGGCCGACGTCCTCGACGAAGCTCTTGTCGAGCGGGCTCTCGGAGAGGTGAGTGTGGGTGTTGATCAGGCCGGGGGTGACGAGCATGCGGCGCGCGTCGATCACGCGGTCGACGCTGCCGTCGAAGCCGCGGCCGACGTGGAGGATCTCGTTCCCCTCGACCACGACGACGCCGTCCCGGAGGATGCGGTGCTCGCCGTCCTGCTCGGCGACGATCACCCCGGCGTCGATCCGGACTCGCTCCCGCTCCGCGGCCATGTTGCCCTCCTCCGCCCCGCGCCGCCGCGATCCGCCCGCGTGCGGGCCAGCCTAGCGTCGGGGGGCCGCGTCGTCAACGCGGCGAGGGCCGGTTAGCGGTCCCGGGGCGTCACGTAGCCGGCGGGCTCCTCGACGTCGAGCCGGGCATCGTCGGGCGGGCCGTCGCCGGGTCCGATCGCGACCGCGTGGGCGTGGCCGCCATCCAGGGACGCCGGGTGGAAGGTCTCGCCACCGCGGGTCGCCAGTTCCTCGTACTCCCGGTACTTCTCGTCGACGACCCGCTGCGCCTGCGCCAGCAGCGCCCCGGCCGCCGCCGGGTCGACGCGCGCGAGGGCCCGGTAGCGCAGTTCGTTGTAGGCGTAGTCCCGGTAGGGAACGGTCGGTCGCGGCGAGTCGAGCCGGAACGGCCGCTCGCCGATGGTGCGCATCGCCGGGTCGAAGCGGAAGAGCGGCCAGTAGCCGCTCGCGGTGGCGAGGTTCTGCTGCCGCATGCCGTAGCGCAGGTCGAAGCCGTGGGCGATGCAGTGGCTGTAGGCGATGATGAGCGACGGGCCGGGGTAGGCCTCGGCCTCGCGGAAGGCGAGCAGCGTCTGCTGCGGGTTGGCGCCCATGGCGACCTGGGCGACGTAGACGTTGCCGTAGGCGATCGCCTGCAGCGCCAGGTCCTTGCGCGCCACCCGCTTGCCCGCCGCGGCGAACTTCGCCACCGCTCCCAGGGGCGTCGCCTTGGACGACTGGCCGCCGGTGTTCGAGTAGACCTCGGTATCCATCACCAGCACGTTGACGTCGCGACCGGTCGCCAGCACGTGGTCGAGCCCGCCGTAGCCGATGTCGTAGGCCCAGCCGTCGCCGCCCACCAGCCAGATGCTGCGCCGGACCAGGTGGTCGGCGACCGAGAGGAGGTCGCGGGCGTCCTCGTCGTCGAGCGCGGCGAGCCGCGCCTTGAGCTCCTCGACGCGCGCCCGCTGCGCTCGCAGCTCGGACTCGCGCTGCTGCGGCGCGTCGAGGATGTCCTCGGCCAGCTCCTCGCCCAGCCGCGGCGCCAGCCCGCGCAGCAGCGCCTCGGCCCGCTCGCGGTGGGTGTCGGCCGCCAGGCGGAAGCCCAGGCCGAACTCGGCGTTGTCCTCGAACAGCGAGTTGGACCAGGCCGGGCCGCGGCCCTCCCGGTTCGTGGTCCAGGGCGTGACCGGCAGGTTGCCGCCGTAGATCGAGGAGCAGCCGGTGGCGTTGGCGATCTGCAGCCGGTCGCCGAAGAGCTGGGAGAGGAGCTTGAGGTACGGCGTCTCGCCGCAGCCGGCGCAGGCGCCGGAGAACTCGAAGAGGGGCTCGAGGAACTGGACGCCGCGCACGTTGGCGAAGTCGACGCGCGAGCGGTCGTTGACCGGCAGCGCCTCGAAGAAGCCGATCCGCGCCCGCTCGTCGGTCAGGTCTGCCGGGGGTGGGGCGAGGTCGAGCGCGCGCCGCTCCGGCGCGACGGGGCTGCGCGCGGGGCAGACCTCGACGCAGATGCCGCAGCCGGTGCAGTCCTCGAGGCTGATCTCGAGGGCGTAGCGGACGTCCGGGTTGCCGCGCGCGTTGACCGGGGCCGACTTGAAGCCGGCCGGCGCGCCGTCGAGCGCGGCCTGGTCGAAGTACCGGGCGCGGATGACGCTGTGCGGGCAGGCGAAGGCGCACTGGCCGCACTGGATGCAGAGGTCGGGGTCCCAGACCGCGACCACGTCGGCGACGTTGCGCTTCTCGTAGGCGGCGGTGCCGGAGGGATACGTGCCGTCGACCGGGAGCTGGCCGACGCGGATCTCGTCGCCGCGTTCGAGCATGAGCCGGGCGGTGACCTCGCGCACGAAGGCCGGGGCCCCCGCCGGCACGATCGGCGGCCGGTCGAACGGGCTGGTGACCGCCGCCGGCACGGTGACCTCGGCCAGGTGGGCCAGCGCGGCGTCGACGGCGGCGAAGTTCTGTCGCACCACCTCGGCGCCCTTGGCGCCGTAGCTCTGCTCGATCGCGTGCTTGATGCGCCGGATCGCCTCGTCGCGCGGCAGCACGCCGGAGATGGCGAAGAAGCACGTCTGCAGCACCGTGTTCGTCCGCCCGCCGAGGCCGGCGTCGCGCGCCACCTGCGAGGCGTCGATCACGAAGAGGCGCAGGTGCCGGTCGACGATCTGGGACTGGACCGAGCGCGGCAGGTGGTCCCAGACCTCGTCGGGGCCGTAGGGCGTGTTCAGGAGGAAGGTGCCGCCCGGGGCGGCCAGCCGCAGCACGTCGACCCGCTCGAGCAGGCCCGCCCGGTGGCAGGCGACGAAGCTCGCCGACTCGATCAGGTAGGGGGCGTGGATCGGGCGGTGACCGAAGCGGAGGTGCGAGACGGTCTGGGCGCCGGACTTGTGCGAGTCGTAGACGAAGTAGCCCTGAGCGAACATCGCCGGGTCCTCGGCGATGATCTTGACGCTGTTCTTGTTGGCGCCGACCGTGCCGTCCGAGCCCAGCCCGTAGAAGAGGGCGCGCACGACGTCGTCCGGCTCGATGGAGAAGGCCGGGTCGACCGGCAGGCTGGTGTGGGCGACATCGTCCTCGATGCCGACGGTGAAGCCGTTACGCGGCTCGGGCCGGGTCAGTTCATCGTAGACCGCTTTCGCCTGGGCCGGGCTGAAGTTCTTCGAGCCCAGCCCGTAGCGCCCGCCGATCACGCGCGGCATGGTGACACGTCGCCCGCTCGCCACCGCCTGGGCGAGGCTCGTCACGACGTCGAGGTAGAGGGGCTCGCCCGCCGCGCCCGGCTCCTTGGTCTGCTCGAGCACGGCGACCGCGCGGCAGGTCTCGGGCAGGGCGGCGACGAAGTGCTCGGCCGAGAAGGGGCGGTAGAGCCGCACCTGGAGCACGCCCACCCGCTCCCCGCGCCGCCCCAGGAAGTCCGCCGTCTCGCGCGCCGTCTCGGCCCCCGAGCCCATCAGCACGATCACCCGCTCGGCGTCGGCCGGCCCGGCGTACTCGAACAGCCGGTAGGCGCGGCCGGTGAGGGCGGCGAAGCGGTCCATGGCCGCCTGCAGGATCCCCGGGACCGCCGCGTAGTAGGGGTTCACCGTCTCCCGCGCCTGGAAGAAGGTGTCGGCGTTGTGGGCGGTGCCGCGGATGAAGGGGTGCTCGGGGTTGAGCGCGCGCGCCCGGTGGGCGCGGATGAGATCCGGGCGGATCATGGCGCGGATCTGGTCGTCGGAGAGCAGGGTCAGCGTGTTGACCTCGTGCGAGGTGCGGAACCCGTCGAAGAAGTGGAGGAAGGGCACGCGCGACTCGAGCGTCGCCGCCTGGGCGATGAGGGCGGCGTCGTGCGCCTCCTGGACCGAGCCGGAGGAGAGCAGGGCGAAGCCGGTGGTGCGGGCCGCCATGACGTCCGAGTGGTCGCCGAAGATCGACAGGGCCTGTGTCGCCACCGCGCGCGCCGCCACGTGGAAGACGGTCGGGGTGAGTTCGCCCGCGATCTTGAACATGTTGGGGATCATCAGGAGGAGGCCCTGCGAGGCGGTGAAGGTCGTGGTGAGCGCGCCCGACTGGAGCGCCCCGTGGACCGTGCCGGCCGCGCCGCCCTCGCTCTGCATCTCCACCACGACCGGGACGCTGCCCCAGACGTTGGCCAGCCCCTCCGCCGACCACTGGTCGGCGAGTTCGGCCATCGGCGAGGAGGGCGTGATCGGGAAGATGGCGCAGACCTCGTTCACCCGGTAGGCGACGTGGGCCACGGCCGTGTTGCCGTCCATGGTGGCCTTCGCGGTCGTCGTCGATGCTGCGGACATGGACATGCTCGCCTCCGGTCGTCTCAGCGCGCGGGTGGTTCCGGGACCATCTCGATGGCGTGGCACGGGCAGGTGTCGAAGCAGACGGCACAGCCGGTGCACGTGTCATAGTGGATGCGGTAGCGATCGCCCGGCCCGAGCTTCTCGATTGCCTGCTCCGGGCAGGCCGCGTAGCACTGGTCGCACTCGAAGCAGTTGCCGCAGGAGAGGCAGCGCCGCGCCTCGTAGGTCGCGGCCGCCTCGTCGAGCCCGGCCGTGATCTCGAAGAAGTCGGCGGCGCGCGTGGCCGCCGGTCGCGTCGCCTGGGCGCGCGGCTCGGCGTCGCTGTAGATCGGCAGGTGCAGCATGTCGAAGGTGACCAGCGGGTGCTTCGGCGCCGGCCCGTCCCCGCCGCCGCGCAGCCAGCGGTCGATGGCGCGGGCCGCCCGCTTGCCGTGGCCGACAGCGGTGGTCACGGTGCGCTCGCTCGGCACCATGTCGCCCCCGGCGAAGATGCCGGGGCAGCCGGTCATCAGGTCGGGCCCCACCGCGACCACGCCGTCCTCGCCGACCACGATGCCCGGTACCCGGCGCAGGAAGCTGCTATCGGTCTGCTGGCCGAGGGCCAGCACGATCGCGTCGGCCGTGAGGGACTCGAGCTGCCCGGTCGGCCGCGGCCGGCCCTGGTCGTCGAGCTCCATGCGCTCGACGGTCAGCTCCGGACCGACGATCTCCTTGATCGTGGTCAGCCACCGGATCTTGACGCCCTCCTCGAGCGCCTCGTCCGCCTCGAAGGCGTGGGCCGACATGTGGGCGCGGTCGCGCCGGTAGACGATGAGCGCCTCGTCGGCGCCCAGGCGCCTGGCGGTGCGCGCCGCGTCCATCGCCGTGTTGCCGCCGCCGTAGACGATGACCCGGCGGCCGAGGCGCGGTGGCTCGCCGCCGCTCACGGCGTGCAGCAAGGAGACGGCGTCGAGCACGCGGCCGGCATCCCGTGCCGGGATGTCGGCGTGCCTGGCGACGCCGGCGCCGACGGCGATGAAGACGGCGTCGAAGTGCCCGGCGTCCCGCTCCGCCAGCACGTCGTCGACGCGGTGGTCGAGCACGATCCGGACGCCCATGGCCTCGATCCGCGCGATCTCGCGCAGCAGGTCGGCCCGGGGCAGCCGGTAGGCGGGGATGCCGAAGTGCAGCATGCCGCCCGGGACCGGCCCGGCCTCGTGGACCTCGACCGCGTGCCCGAGGCGTGCCAGGTGGAAGGCGGCCGACAGCCCGCTGGGACCGGCGCCGACGATCAGCACGCGCTTACCGCTCGGTGGGGCGTCGACCGGGAGGGGCCAGCCCTCGGCGGCGGCCCGGTCGCCGAGGAAGCGCTCGACGGCGTGGATGCTGACGGCGTCGTCGAGTTCGCGGCGGTTGCAGGCGGTCTCGCAGGGGTGGTAGCAGACCCGGCCGTGTACCGCCGGCAGCGGGTTGTCGCGCACCAGCGTCTCCCATGCCGCGCGGACCTGCCCGGACTGGGCCAGGGCGAGCCAGGCCTGGATGTTCTCGCCGGCCGGGCAGGCCTGGTTGCAGGGCGGCAGGAGGTCGACGTAGACCGGGCGCCGCGCCCGGACCGGCCCGGTGCCCGGCGCGGCGAGCAGATCGACCGGCGGCGTGAAGTTCGACAGCCTGAGGGGCATGGTGGTGCCGCTCCCATCGCGTTGGTCGCCGGGGCGCGCGGCCGTGCGCCGGCCGGGGCAGGGCGCGGGGGTTCCGGCGGAGTCAGGGTGCCAAGAACCGGCCATGGCGACGGCCGGAAGGTCGCCGCCGCCGTCCCCACGCTCTCCGCCGGAATCGTACGGCGGGTTCCCCGCGAATCCGGTTGCCAAACGTTGCAGTTCCGTGACAGTTTTCCGGCCCGTGGATCCACGGGCCGACGACGGTGGGTACCGTGCGATGTCCCCTGTCCGGTCGGCCCGGCGTCGCTGGCCGGGCGTGCGGGGCCGGGTGCGGCCGCGTGGGCGCAGGATCGGACACGTCGGCGGCCGGCACGCCGGTACGCTGTCGCGGACCTGCAACGGATTGTGTGCCCGCTGCGCCGGGTCTGTAACGGCCGCCGTGGGATGCTGATGCTGGGGCGCGAATGGCGCCCGGCCCGTGGTGACCACGGGAGCGGAGGGAGCAGTCAGATGCAGAATCAGACCTGGTCCGACTCGTTCAGGAGCGAGATGTCCCGCCTGGGCGACCAGATCGAGCGGCTCGTGCACGAGGGGAACATCCGCCGCGTCGTGATCTCGAAGGACGACCGCACGGTCGCGCAGTTCTCGGTGACCGTCGGCGTCATCGGCGCGGTGATCGCCCCCTACCTGGCGGCGGTCGCGCTGATCGTGGTGCTGGTGACGGGCAGCTCGATCCGGATCGAGCAGGAGACGCCGGTCGCGTAGACCGGGCGGGGCCGGCGGCGGTACGCGTTCAGACGCGGAGCGACACCAGTCCGACGACGACCAGCGCCACGCCGGCGACGACGAACGCCATCGACGCGTAGCTGAACCAGTGGGCGTTGCGGCTCAACTGGAGCTCGAGCGTCTCCGCGGAGCGGTAGCTGACGATGAAGCGGTCGGACGGGCTGCTCGTGGGCGGGCGGCCGATCTCGCCGTTCTGCTGGACCGTACCGAGGACGAAGACCTGGGCGTCGACCGGCAGGACGCGCTCCACGTACTTGTAGCCCACCGTCGTCTCGTCGCTCACCGCGACGCCGTACACCGCGAACCCCGCCTTGCCGAAGTCGGGCCCGCCGGCCGCGCCCGGCTCGAAGCGGTCGACCACCTGCTGGGCGTCGATCTCGGCGCCGTCCGGGCGGACCAGCACGCGGCCGGAGGTGTCCTCGACGTAGAAGGGGGTCGACTGCCGGTTGGCGGAGACCTCCTCGGTGTGGTGCTCGAGGTAGGTGCGGCCGTCGGCGTCCGTCCGGCGCCGGTCATACTCGCGGGTGACGCGGGCGTCGTAGTAGGCGCAGGGGTGCCGCGAGATCTCGCCGGTCAGGGGGGCGTCACAGCGGAGGATCCCCGTCACCTCGACGGGCGCGCCGGGCAGCAGGTACGGCACCTGGGAGGCGGGTGAGGTGACGACGCGCGCCAGCAGGTCGCGCCTGTCCTGCGGGCCGCGGCTGACCCCGAGGAGGATCACCCCGAGCCCCAGGCTGGCGATGCCGATGATCAGCAGCAGCATGGCATGAGTCACCCCGCCGATCCCTCCTTTTGGTCCCAGCGTTCGCTGGGCAGAGGATAGGCAGCCGCGCCCGACAACGTCAATTTTCGCGGCGGTTCACGTGCCTGCATGACGAGAATCCGGTACTCTTGTCCCAGCCTCAGGGCCGGCTCAGGAGGGTGGCGCGTGCCTGTCGTCTCGTCGGTGGCGGATCTGCCGGACGTCCCCGCGGTCTATGGGCTCCACGACCGCCGGACCGGCGCGCTCGTCTACCTCGGCGAGACCGCGAACCTGCGGGCGCGGCTCAAGCAGCACCTGATCCTCCGCGACAGCTCGGTCGTCACCGGCGCCTTCGCCGCGTCGATCAACCCCGACCTGGTCGGTGAGGTCCGCTGGTGGGAGCACGCCGAGTTCGCGGACCGGGCGGGCCGGGAGGCCGCCGAGATCGTCGCGGCCTCGGTGCTCGCCCCCGTGCTGCGGGACCGGGACCGTCCCCAGGCGGCCGCGCTGGTTCGCCTGGAGGACGCCGCCTTTCGGGCGCGGATGGAGGAGCTCTTCCGCAGCGTGCCGACCGGGAGGCTGATCCTCCCGACGCTGGAGGAGGCGCTGGAGCGGATCGCGGCGATCGAGTCCGAGCTCGAGCAGCTACGCCGGCGGCTGGCCGCGCTCGAGCGGCCGCCGCGCGCCGGAGAGTGGCCCGCCGGCTGATCGCGTCGGTCGCGGTGCGGACCCTACTTGACGACGAGGGTGACGAGCCCGGCGACGGTGAGCGCCACGCCGAGGGCGAACAGGACGATCGCGGCCACGGCCAGCCAGCGCGCCCGGCTGCCCCACTCCCGGCGCAGCGTGTCCCGGCCGCGGGCGCTGACGATGAAGGCGCCGCTGTGGCTGCCGACCGGCGGCGGGCCGATCTCCCCGCTCTCCTGCACCGCGCCCAGCACGAAGACGGGGATGCCGAGGGGCAGGGCGCGCTCCTCGTAGCGGTAGCCGACGGTGCCGTCGCCGCGGGAGAGCTCGAGGGAGAGCCCGCCATACGAGAGGACCGGCTGGCGGTTCGCGGCCTGCTCGAAGCGGTTGACGACCGACCGCGCGTCGATCTCCGCCTCGTCGGGGCGGACCAGCACTCGGCCGGAGGCGTCCTCGACGGAGAAGGGAGCCGCCTGCCGGTTGGTCGAGACGACCTCCGAGCGGGTGTCGCGGCTGCGGCGGCGCCGGCGGCGCCGGTCGCGCTCGTACTGGCGGACGACCGTCGCCTCGTAGTAGGCGCAGGGCTGCTGAGAGATCTCGCCGGTGAGGGGTGCATCGCAGCGCAGCGTGCCCTGGACCGCGACCGGCTCGCCGGGCAGCAGCCGGGAGACGTCGGCGGCGCTGGAGGCCGGCACGCGCGCCAGCAGGTCCGTCTTGCGCTGGAGCGTGCGGCCCAGATAGAGCTGTAGCGCGCCGGCCCCCAGGCCGAGGATGCCGAGGATCAGCAGGGTGATCGCGGTCGACACGCCGTCTCCTGCTCGCGAGGGCCCTCAGGACGCGCGGCGTTCGCCAACTGGGGCGATCGCCGTGGCCGGGACGGGAGCGGCGCCGCGCCGGCCGCGCGGCGTCACGGCTTAGGCTCGGTGTAGTAGGTGTCGATGATCTGGCGGGTGATCGGTGCCGCCACGTCACCTCCCTCGCCGCCGTGCTCCACCATGCCCACCGCCACCAGCTTGGCGCCCTCGACCGGGCTGAAGGCGGCGAACCAGGCGTGCGGCAGGACGTGGCCGCTCTGCGCCGTCCCGGTTTTGCCGCCGATCGAGTGCGTTTCCCCGGCAAACGGGTGCGTGACCGACAGCCCGGCGGCCGTACCGTTCGGCGCGGTGACGACGTCGTGGAGTGCCGAGCGGATCTCCTGCAGCATCTGCGGCGTCCCGGGCAGCTTGCCGATCTGCTTGGGCTGGTGGACGTAGAGCTTGGTGCCGTTGAGGGCGTCAACCTCCTTGACCAGGTAGGGCTGCCAGAGCGTGCCGCCGTTGGCCACCGCCGCGTAGGCGTCGGCGACCTGCAGCGGCGAGGCCAGGAAGTAGCCCTGCCCGATCGAGAGGTTCACCGCGTCCCCGGTGGACCAGTAGCCGTAGCCGTTGGCCTGCGTCCAGGCCGGATCGGGCACGACGCCCGCGGTCTCGGGCAGCTCCGGGAGGCCGGTCGACTTGCCGAAGCCGAAGGCCTTGGCCATGTCCGGCAGGAGGTTGGGGTTCTTCTGGTCCAGCTTGACGCCGATCTGGTACATCACCGTGTCGCACGACTGCACCAGCGCGTTGTGCAGCGTCAGCAGGCCCTGGCCGGTGATGCTCCAGTCCTTCCAGACCTGCTTGGGATCGTTGGGGAGCGAGAAGCTGCCGGGGCAGTTGATCTGCGTCTGGGGCGTCATGCCGAGGTCGGTCATGGCCGCCAGCGTGGTGACGATCTTGAAGGTCGAGCCGATCGGGTAGGAGGACTGCGTGGCGCGATTGAGGAGCGGGGTCGTGGTCGGGTTATTGAGGGCGGTCCAGTCCTGGTTCGTCATGCCCAGGATGAACTGGTTCGGGTCGTAGCTTGGACCGCTGACCATGGCCAGGATCGCGCCGCTGTTCGGGTCGACGACGACGGCGCTGCCGGGCCGGTTGTTCAGCGCCTTGTAGGCTGCCTGCTGGAGGCTGATGTCGATGGTCGTGACGATGTCGGCGGCCGGCTGGCTCTTGACCTGGCCGAGGGTCGAGCGCACGTTGCCGTTGGGGCCGACGATCACGAGCTGCCCGCCGGGCTTGCCGCGCAGGTACTTCTCCCCCCAGGCCTCCAGCCCGGCGCGGCCGATCATGTCGCCGGAGGTGTAGCCCTGCTTGGCGAGGGTGGGGAGTTCCTGGGCGGTCACCTGGCTCAGGTAGCCGGTGATCTGGGCAGCCGCCGGGCCGAGCGGGTAGACCCGGTCGGGCCACTTCTGGATGGCCACGCCGGGGATGCCGGCCAGCTGCGAGACCAGCTTGGGATCCATCGGGTCGGAGTAGTTCTTGATCGGCATGAACCAGTCGGGCTGGCCACCCTGGTAGAACTGCTTGATCTGACTGGGGGACATGCCCAGGGCCTGGCTGAGCTTCTGGAGCATCGTCTGCTCGTCCTTGATCTGGCCCGGCACCACGCCAACCTTGTCGATCGACCCCAGGGCCGCCAGCGGCTGCCCGTTGGCGGCCAGGATGCGGCCGCGCTGCGGGATGTCGGGGTTCCAGCGGACGAAGCCGTCGCCCAGGTTGGCGAAGATCAGCGACGGGGTCCACTCGATCCGGTAGCCGCCGCTGTCACGGACGATCGGGATGGTGTTGTCCTCGGCCAGCTGGCCGACCGTGGCGGTCTGGCGGACCACGTGGATGGGGAAGGTCAGCGCGTTGGACGCGGCCTGGCCCATGGTGATCTTGATCGCGGTCTGGCCGATCTCCTGGTCGATGCCCTGGTAGCGCTTGACGAAGTTGGCCTCGGTGATCTGCTGCTGGGAGGTCGCGGAGATGAGGTTGTACATGCCCTGGTAGTCGCCGGCGTTCCAGAGATTGACGAACGACCCGGCGACGTCCTGCGCCGAGGCGAGGTTGGTAGGGCTGGCCGTGCCGGCGCCGGGCGAGGCGGCGGGGGCACCGGGCAGGCCGGGCACCGTCGCGTTGCTGAGCAGGTGATTCCCGCCGAAGCGGTCGGCCAGCAGGAAGACGCCGAGCACGACCACGACGATGGCGAGCAGGCTCATCACGATCTTGGGGAGGACGTTGCGCTGGGGCGGCGGCTGCGAGTAGGGGGAGCGGTAACGGAATTCAGGCAAGGGATAGGACCTTCCTGATCAGCCGGAAGCTGATTGGGGCGACGGACCGGGGCGCCCGCGGTGACCCGCCGGCACCGCTTCAGCCTTCACATGTAGCCGCAACTCTGCCACTCGTCCAGGGGAGAGTCAAGCGGCGTGGGGGGGGGGGG
>DASSZN010000183.1:0-26500 GCA_035702805.1 Thermomicrobiaceae bacterium
CGGTGCTGAGCGTCAGCCGGGCCCCGTCCAGCCGAACAAGCCGCTCCTGGCTGGTGCCAACCCAGTTCGGGAAGAGGCTCACCTCGACCTCGTGGATCACACGGTCGCCGAGGTAGCGGTAGCGACCGGCATAGCCGACGAAGGACTCGGCCGCCGCCTGCTTCTCGGCCGGCGCGGCCCGCAGGAGGTCACCGGCGGTGAAGGGCATCCGCCCGGCGCGCATCAGGCTGACCGCCATGTGACCGTCCGCGCTGTACAGGATGTAGCCGGTCGCGTCCGGCCCCATCGGGAAGCTGACCCGGCCGTCCGCGTCGCGGTTGTGCCAGGACACCAGCCGCCAGGCACCGACCAGCGGGTTCTCCCGCATCGATCCTCCCTTCACCGGGCCGGGCTCGGCCGCCGCCCCAGCTACCCGCCGCGCCGGCCGAGCAGCCCGCGGAGGAAGCCGCGCAGCGGACCGGCAGGGCCGGGAAGCGAGGCGACGAACGCCCGCGCCTCGGCGTCGAACTGCCACACCTCGAGGTCGACCCGCGTGTGGTTGAAGAGGGGACGCGCCGAGAGGGTGACGTAGCCGCCGCCCCCAGTGTAGACGCGGTGGTTCACGCCGCGCTGGGTGAGATCCAGGCCGAGCTTGCCCGCGGGGCCGAACGTGTCCTGGGCCCGGGCAAAAACCTCGCCCGGCCGCAGGCGCGTCTCGACCCGGTAGCGCACGGTCAGGGCACCCGGTGGCGTCGCGGCACGGCGTGGGCACGCTGGGCGGCGGCGAGCGGTCCGAGCAGGTCGCCGGTGCCGCCGCCGAGGAGGGCGATCGCCTCGGCCTGGTGGCCGGCCGCGAGCAGCGGCGCCACCACATCCGCGGCGAGGTCCGCCATCCAGCCGTCCAGGACCGTCGCCCGGCCGTCCAGCACGCAGCCGGACACGTCGGCCGGCACGAGGGCGGTCTCGCCACGCTCCAGCCGCACGGGCTCACCGTCGCCGCAGCGCAGCTCGCAGGCGCCCTCGACGCAGCTCAAGAGATGGCAGGACGCGCCGGCCGCATCCGGCACCGCGAACGTGCCGTCGACCGTCCAGCGCTCGAGGGTGAAGTGGCGGCAGGCCGTCAGGACCGCGCGGCTCTCCGAGATGGGGAGCGCGGACGTGACCGCGGCACGCCGGCCCGGCACGAGCGCGAGCAGGGCGTCGTCGAGGTGCAGGTCGCGCGGCAGACCGTCGAGCCCCAGGCGTCCCCAGTCGTAGAGGCGGAAGGTGACGTCGCTGTTCTGCTGGATCTCGTAGAGCAGGATACCGGCGTCGATGGCGTGGACGGTGCCGGCCGGGACGATCAGCGTGTCGCCGGCACAGACGGTCCGGCGCTCGAGCAGCCGGTGCAGGCTGCCGTCCTCGATGCCGGCGCGCACCTCGTCCACCGTGACCTCGTCGACGAAGCCGGTAATGAGCGCGGCACCCGGCTCGGCCTGGACCACGTACCAGGCCTCCGTCTTGCCCCGCTTGCCGAGGGAGAGCGCGCCCTGGTCGTCGGGGTGGACCTGCAGCGAGAGGACGTCGTCGGCATCGATGAACTTGACGAGGAGCGGGAAGTCGCCGAAGTCGCCGCTGGCATGGCGGCCCCGCGTCCCGAGGAGCGCGTCGCCCTCCAGCCGCGCCAGCTCGCCGAGCGTTCGGCCGGCCAGCGGCCCGTTGCGGACCACGGCGGCGTCGCCGGTCTCGAGCGACTCGCCGACGGCGGCGTCGAGGGGCAGCCCCTTGCCGAGGACGGTCTCCAGGCGTCGGCCGCCCCAGACCTTCTCGTCGTAGCGTGGTCGGAGCAGCAGCGGGTAACCGATCACAGCCGCCTGCCAATCCTGATCGCGCCGATCACGGGAGCACCCGGCAGCACCGGGCGCAGGCGGGCTGCCCTAGCAGAAACCCCGCCACGACCGGCTTGACGCAGGTGCGCCGACGCCCGGTTCCCTCCGGGCAGCGGTCACCGATGGATCCGCGGCCCCGGTTGGTGCCAGATGATGGCAGGCGGGACGCCCCGCCGTCAACGACGCCGAGACGGCACACCCGCTCCTCCGAGGGGGGGAGCAGGTGTCACCGGCGAGGCGGTGCCGGGCCGGCGCCTCAGTTGCTGGTCTGGATGGCTCGCCAGAGCGAGACGGTCAGCACGATCGCGACGGCGGCCGGCATGATGATCCAGGCCAGGGCGCCGACGCGCGCCAGGGCGATGGTGAGGATCAGCGCGGCGACCACGCCGACCGCCACCATCCAGTCGTCGCCGACGATGAAGTCGTACCAGAAGCGCAGGAAGTTCACGATGTAGCGCACCTCAGTCCTCCTCGGAGCCCGACTTGACCGCCTGCCGCGACGGGGCCCGCGCGGCCTCCCGCTGCGAGCGGAGGAAGGCCACCAGCCCGAAGGACACCGCCAGGGTGAAGGCCAGGATGCCCAGGATCGCCAGGTCGCTGCCCGGCCAGTGGACGCCGGCTCCCTCGGCGCCCCAGAAGGTGCCGAAGGTCGTCAGCATCGCGCCGACGGCGAACTTCATGGTGTTCTCGGGCACGCGGCTGAGCGGCGCGTGGACGACGGCGCCGACCCCGGCCACCAGCACCAGCGCGGCCGCCGCGCCCAGGGCCGCCAGCTCGATGCCCCGGGCGCCGCTCCCCATCGTGCTGCCGAAGGTCAGCACGATGAAGGCGACCTCGAGACCCTCGAGGAAGACCCCCTTGAACGAGAGGGTGAAGGCGTACCAGTCCATGCCCGCCCGCACGACGGTGCCGGCGCCCCGGGCGTCGGCCACCTCGCGCTGGTAGATCGCGTCCTCGTCGTGCAGCGACTTGTAGCCGGACGAGCGCAGGATCGCCTTGCGCAGCCACTGCAGGCCGAAGATCAGGAGCAGCGTGCCGATCACCAGCCGGAGCGCCGCGATCGGGATGAGGGTCAGCGCCGGGCCGAGCGCGGCCACGACGACGGCCAGGGCGACGGTCGCCGCCGCCACGCCGATCAACGCGGAGCGCCAGCTGCGGGTCACCCCGACGGCCAGCACGATCGTGGTGGCCTCGACGAACTCGACGGTCGAGGCCAGGAAGGACGCGAGCAGCAGAAACGCAACGCTCATGAGCCCGTCTCCTCTGTCTCACCGGTTTCTCCGGCGACCGGCAGGCGCGCCGCGCCGTCCGGGCGTGCCGGCAGCGGGGCCACCGGCAGCGGGTAGTCGCCCGCCCCGGCGCCGTCGTCGCCGTGGTGGCGGTAGACCTCGTGCTCGAATCCGTCGAGCAGCTCCTGGCAGCGGGCGATCCAGTCCTCGACCTCCCGGCGCCGGGTGCCGCCGAACCAGTCGCGCGCCACGATCCGGTCGTACCAGCGGCGGATCTTCTCCAGGTCCTGAGCGATCTCCTCCGTCTCCTCGAAGGTGTAGTTGCGCCGGAAGTGCTCGAACTCGACCTCGCGGACGAACTTCGTCTCGCACTCCTCGACGATCTCGGCGTACTCCTTGTCGCGCAGCTCGCGCACGGCCGCGACGATCTTGGCGTCGTCCTCGGGTCGCAGCCACGGGACGGGGAACAGGGTCGCGTCGCCGTCGAAGCCGGCGATCTTCTCGCTGACGCGCTCGAGCTCGGCGCGCAGCTCGGGCTGCTCGGGGACGATGCAGACGCACTGCTGCAGGTAGAGGGCGCCCATGCGCTTGAGATCGCGCCAGACGGCGACCCGCTTGCTGGCGGGGTCGCTGGGGACGCGGTAGACGAACAGGAGCCAGGAACGGTCGGTCACGGCCACCTCCTCGATGACACCTGATGCAATGTTACACCTGTACGTCGCCGCTGGACAGGGTATTGGCGCAGGGGATTTGCCGGGGCGCCGCGGCCTCAGGCCGGTGGCGGCAGCGTCTGCAATTGCGTGAGGACGTAGGCGCGGACGTCGCGCGCCGGCGGCAGCTCCGCGACGAGCTGGCCGGCCTGGAGCAGCGGCCGGAGCATGCGCTCGGGCCGGTCGCCGTCCACGCACTCGGCGTCGGGAGGCAACTCGCCGAGCGGCAGGACCCAGTCCTGGGCAGAGGCGGGGCAGCGCCAGAGCTCCTTGGCCCCGCTCAGCTTGCCCCGCTTCGCGATCGGCTTGCCGTCGATCTCGACGATGTCCATGGCGAAGTCGATGGTGCTGGCGCTGGCGATACTGGTGCCGACGCCGAAGGCGTCGACGAGGTCGCGCAGCGCGACGATGTCCACCTCATCGAGCCCGCCGCTCACGATGATGCGGACGTGCTGGAAGCCGCGCAGGTCCAGCTCCCAGCGGACCTCCTGGACGATGCGGCGGAAGTCGCCGCGGCGGGAGCTCGGGGTGTCGAGCCGGACGCCCCAGAGGCGCTCGCCAAGGGCCTCGGCCACCCGCACCGCCTCGAACTTCTCGTCGTTGAAGGTGTCGACCAGGACGATGCGGGGCAGCGACGCGGGGAGGACCCGATCGTACGCCAGAGCCGCCTCGACGGTGTCGCCCATGAGCAGGATCAACGAGTGCGGCATCGTGCCGGTCGGGTCAGCGCCCAGGATGCGCGCCGCCTTGACCACGCTGACGCCGTCGCAGCCGCCGACGTAGGCGGCGCGCTCGATGACGGGAGCGATCGCCGGGTGGGCGCGGCGCGCGCCGAAGCTGGCTACCACCCGCTCCCCGGCGAGCCGGCGGATGCGGGCCGCCTTGGTCGCCACGCCCGAGGACTGGCAGATCAGGCCGAGGATCGCCGTCTCGAGCCCGGCGAACTCCAGGTACGAGCCGCGGATCTCCATGACCGGCTCGTAGGGGTGGAAGACCGAGCCCTCCGGGACGGCCCGCACGTCGACGCGGCGCCCCGCCAGCACGGCGACCACCTCGTCGAGGCCGGCGAAGATGCCCCAGTCGGCGCCGTGCGGCAGCGTCTTGGCGGTGAATTCGGCGCGGACCGGCCGGTCGGTGCCGGTGGCCCGGATGATCTCGACGGCGCGCTCGAAGTAGACGTCGGTGGTCAGGCCGGCCTTGATCTCGGCCTCGGTGGCCAGGTAGAGGGAACGCGGCTGATCCGTCGACAATCCACTGTCCTCTCGCGGGGGCATCGACGCCACCAGCGCCCGCCGGGTGCCTGGCCGGCGAGGATAGCACAACCCAAGCCGGGGGGCCGGCTTGACGTGCGCCGCCGGAAGCTCTAGCGTCCGTACGCGGCGAGACGCAGTAGAAGGAGGCGCGGATGAGCGAGCACGACGAGCGCGACGCACGGGACACCAACGACACCGGGGTGCTCAGCCGCGAGCAGCTCGCCGCGCTGCTCGACGCCGAGCCGCCGCTGCTGGCCGGCCTCATCGATCGGGACGCCCAGCTGCAGCCCAACGGCATCGACCTGACGCTGACCTCGGTAGCCGCGTTCCGCGGTCCGGGCACGCTCGCGGTGGACAATCGGAACCGGCGCCTGCCCGAAGCGGACGACCTGCCATTCGACGCCGCCGGCGGCCTGACGCTCGCGCCGGGACCGTATCTCATCCGCCTCAACGAGACGGTCAACCTGCCGGCCGACTGCATGGCCTACGCCCGGCCCCGCTCCAGCCTGCTGCGCTCGGGCGTGGCGGTCCACACCGCCGTCTGGGACGCCGGCTACGCCGGGCGGGGGGTGGCGCTGCTGGTCGTCTACAACCCGGCCGGCTTCCGGGTCGAGCGCGACGCCCGGATCGTCCAGCTGGTGTTCCACCGGCTGGCCGCGCCGACCGCGTCCGGCTACCGCGGCGCCTACCACGGCGAGGGGACGCCCGGCGCCGGCTCACGTGCGCCCGGGGCGTGACGCCCGCGCGCCAGGGGGGACGGCACGCGCCTTGCGCGCCGCGTCGGAGCCCCCCACGCAGGGTGGCCGCGGACCCGATACGGGGAGACGACCGTGAGCATCGAGGACGACCTGCGGCAGCGGCTGGCGGAGCGAGGCTGGGTCCCGGTCGAGATCGAGCAGGGTGACCAGCGGCTCGAGCTCCACCCCGTCCACGGCAAGCTCGGCGCCGGCTTCACGCTGTGGGAGCGGAGCGCCGACGGGACCTGGGAGGTGCGGGCAACCGGCCACACCGAGAACGGCCGGGTGGTCGATTCGTCCGGAGACCCCCTGCCGCTGCCGCGGGAGATCAGCGACCAGATCGAGGGGCTGCTGGACACGGTGGAGGGGTGAGCGGCCGGGCCCAGACAGCGAAAAGAGCCGGCAGCCCGGCTCTCTCCGCGGTTCCGATGGCCCTGTTGGCGCTGGATCTGCCACAACCCCCGAAGGGCAGCCACCGCCGAGCTGACGGGACCCGCCGCCTGGCGCCACGACCGGCCCCTGAGCTACCCCGAGTGTAGCAGCTTCCGCTCTTATGGCAAGGTCCTACTCCGGCCCCGATCGCGCGCACGCTGCGGTGCTACGCCGATCTCGCGGAGTTTCTCGTTGGATCATGCCGATTCATCGCCAGTCCCCGGATGCTGCCGCCGGATCTTCGGTGAAACAAGCCGAAACCGACGGCACCGCTGGGCTCAGTCGATGGAGTCCGGCTGGGGTGCACCCTCGATCCGCAGCCAGGCGAGCAGGCGCCGCTTCACGTCGGCGGTGCTGGGCTCTTCCGCGAGCTGCCGGCGGACGGTCGACCAGCCGCCGCGATCGGTCTCGTAGATCGCCTGGCCGCCGTGCAGGCGGAAGAAGACGGCGCGGTCGCCGTACTGGAGCATGAAGAAGTCGTAGACCATCTTCGGGTACAGGGTGACGCCGTGCAGGTAGAGGGGGTGGTAGGCGCCGTCGACCGGCTGGTCGTCGACGAAGATCTCGCGCGCGGCGACCACGCCGGGGTATTCCAGGATGAGGTCGGTCACGACGCTGTAGAGCAGCGGGTAGTTCCCCTGCCGCTCCGGCCAGTACATGCCCAGGTCCTGCTCCGGCAGGCCGTAGGGCGGGAAGAGGGCGACGATGTCCCTGAGGGCCTGCTCCGGGTCCTCGCGCAGCGCCCGGCCGAGCGCGAGGCGCGTCTCGCCGTTGCCGTGGGTGATGCGCGGCGCGTCCTCCCCGGTCAGCATGATCATGCCGAACGAGTCCGCCGCCTCCTCCTGGAACAGGGTCGAGGTCACCCGGCGGGTCAGGAGGAAGCGGTCCCAGCCGTTCTCCGGGTGGAAGACCGGCAGGGCGTCGATGGCGGAGTCGGCGTAGCGCGCGCGAACGATGGCGTTGGCGACCACCCAGCCGAGGGCGAAGGCCAGCCGATCGGGGGTGGCCAGGTGCTGCTCGACCTCGGACAGCTCGTCGCTCAGCGGTAGCGGCGGCAGGTCCTGGTAGTTCCGAAACGCCAGCGCGAGTTGCTGGCGGAAGTCCATCGCCTCGTTCAGCACGTTGCCCCTATCCATCCTGTCTGCCCTGGCCACACTCGACGACGCGCCGCCAGGCGCGGATTGTACCCTCCGGCCGGCCGGCACGACGACTTTGTCGCAGGGAATGTACGTACACTAGACGAAGGTCCTGAGTCGTCGAGGCCCCGGTTACCCGCCCCGATTGCCTATAGTACACTGAATCTTGCGGAACCCGGCGGACGTCACGAGTCCAGGGCCGTGGCCGAAGCGGCGAGAAAGGGCCTGTTCTGTGCGGGACTTGACCGTTGGCGATGTCCTGAAACTGGCGCGCCGCTGGTGGTGGGTGCTCGTGCTCTGTCCGTTGGTAGCCGCGGTGGCTGCCTATGGCGTGAGTCGCTCCCTCCCGCGCGTCTACGAGGGAGACGCGATCCTCGTCATCGACCAGAACCAGTCGGCAGGCGCCGCGACCTACAACGACATTCAGGCGGCGCAGCAGCTGGCGACGACCTACAGCACGCTCGCGACCACGCGGCCGGTGCTGACCGCGGTGATCCAGCAGCTCGGCCTGCAGACCACGCCGGACCAGCTCGCCAAGCAGCTGACGGTCACCCCGGTGAACAACACGCAGCTGCTGAAGATCGCGGCGGACGACCGCAGCCCGGAGATGGCCGCCAACATCGCCAACGCCGTCGGTCAGGCGTTCATCAACCAGCTCAAGGCGCAGCAGTCGGCCACGGTGGGCTCAAGCGGGACCGAGATCCAGACCAACATCAACACGGTCAAGGCACGGATCGACTCGGACTCGGCCCGGCTCACCCAGCTGCAAGGGCAGCCGGACGCCACGAGCGCCAGTGTCCAGGCGCAGATCACGCAGCTGCAGACCCAGCTCAACCAGGACCAGGCGACCTACACCAGCCTGCTCCAGGCGCAGCAGCAGATGGACCTCGCCGCGGCGCAGAACGGCGCCCAGGTGCGCATCGCCGAGCAGGCGGTGCCGCCACGGACGTTCGTCCAGCCGCGGATCACCCTCAACACGGCGGTGGCCGGCCTGCTCGGCCTGCTGCTGGCCTGCGGGATCGTGCTGGTGGTCGGCTACATCGACGACACGGTCAAGACCTCGGACGACGTGCAGCGGCTGACCGGGCGCACGGCACTCGGCCTCATCCCGACGCTGCGCTCGCCGGACGCGGTCGAGGCGCTTGCCCACCCCAATGCGGCGGCGACCGAGGCGTACCGGACGATGCGCACCAACTTCCAGTTCGCGAACGTGGGGGATTCGATCCATTCGCTGGTCGTCACCAGTTTCCGACCGGGTGACGGCAAGACGACCACGATCGTGAACTTCGGCGCCGTGCTGGCCCAGGGCGGGCAGCGCGTCATCCTGGTCGACGCCGACCTGCGCAAGCCCCAGGTACACAAGCACTTCCCCGGGCTGACGACGCGCACCGGGCTGACCAACCTCTTGCTGAGCACGACCGACGTGAACCTGCGGCCGCTGCTGCGTCAGACCCCCATCCCGGGGCTGCGCGTGCTGCCGGCCGGCCCGCTGCCGCCCAACCCGCCCGACGTCCTCAACGCGCCGCGCATGCGCCGCATCGTCGAGCAACTCGCCGAAGAGGCGGACATCGTCCTCTTCGACGCGCCGCCGATGGCGGTCAGCGACGCGCTCATCCTGGGCGGCATCGTCGACAGCGTGATGCTGGTGGTGACCCACGGCCGGACGCGCACGTCGGAGCTGCAGCACGCGATCCAGGAGGTTGCCCAGACGGGGACACCGCTGATCGGCGTGGTGATCAACCAGGTCGAGCTGGAGCGCGCGGGCAGCTACTACGCCTACTATCGGGCGTACTACGAGACCGGCGCGAAAACGTCCGGCAGCGGCGCGACCGCGCCCACGCCGTCCACTCCCGGCGCGGCGGCACCGGCGAGCCAGCGCATCCGGGCGCTCCGGCCGCTCCAGGCGCCGGGCCAGGACCACGGGAACCAGTCGCCCGAGCCCCTGCGGCGCACCGGCGGCTGATCCGCACCGATCCCGACACGTCGCGGGCCCGCGCCGTTTGACCGGCGCGGGCACGTGTCATCTGGCGCCCTGTCGCGCCCGGAAGCCGTCCACGGGCAGGCTCAGCCCCGCCGCACCCGCTGGAGCAACGAGGACCGCGACGGCAGCCGCGGATCGGGCGGAGCCACCCCCTCCCCGGCGACGACGGCCGCGGCGGCCTCGACCATCCAGCCGACGTGCTCCTCATCGACGAGCAGGGTGGCCGCGTCGAGCGCCCGCCGCAGGCGCGGCGGGCGCGTGGACAGATCGTGCGCATCGCTGGCGATCAGGTGGGCCATCCAGGTACGGACGAGGTACTCGGCGGTGCGCCGCTCACCGGGGGCGGCGCCCTCGAGGAGCGACGTCGCGTTTACCTGGATCAGAACGCCCCGGACGATCAGCTCGATGAGGATGTCCGGGTCCTCCTGCACCGCCGGGTAGCGCTCGGCGTGCGCCAGGATCGGCGCGATCCCCTCGACCTGGAGCTCGTAGACCGCGTCGAGCAGATAGGGCGGCCAGTCGCCGTGCAGCGGCAGCTCCAGCAGCAGGTAGTAGGTCCCGTTGAGCGTGACGAGGTCCCCGGCGCGGTAGCGCTCGGCCAGGCCGGCCTCGAGCCGCACCTCGCTCCCCGGCAAGACGGTGACCGGGATCCCCTCCGTCTCGGCCAGCGCGCCGAGCCGGGCCACGGCGTCGCCGATCCGGTGAGCGTCGATGGCGCCGGAGTGCGGCGTGGCGACCACGGTGCGGATGCCGTCGGCCGAGGCCGCCCGCAGCATCGCGAGCGACGCCGCGGCGTCGCCGGCACCGTCGTCGACGCCAGGCAGGACGTGCGTGTGCAGGTCGACGAGGTCCGTCCAGCGGCGCGACGCGACGGGCTCCAGGACCGGCGCGGGCAACGCCGGACCCGGCGCGGGCGGCAGCTCGACGGGCCGCGGCGCCGCCAGCGCCGGCTCGTGGACCACGCCGGGCGCCGGCCAGGAAACGCCGGACGGGGCCGGACGACGCACCGGAGCGCGCCGTCGCACCGGCTGCCGGCGGGGCTGCTCCAGCTTTCCCGGCGGCCACCACGCGCGGCGATCCGGCTCCGACGGTCCATCCCTGCCCGGGGCCATCCACACCTCCTGCTCCGCGACGGCAGCGCGGCGGGGCCGCGCCGCTGACTGCACCAACCGTACTCGCGACACCGCGGCCGGTCGAGGTGCTCCGCGCCCAGATTCACCGGCCCATTGGTCTCAATCCGCCCGCGCCGCCGGCCGCCCGCCGGGGTACCGGCCACAGTAGCCCGATCGCACCGACCACGATGGCCCCGGCGCCTCATGTACCGAATGCGCCGGGTCGCTAGCCTCGTGGTGGCCGACTCGTCGGAGCCCATCGCCTGGGCCCGGCGCCAACGGCCGCGGGCCGGACGTCACGCGCGACGCTCCCTCGACCGGCCCGGAGCGACACGACGTCGCGCCGCGGGACGGCGGGAATGGGGAGCGGATCGTGAAGCACCTCCGAAGGCCCAGCCGGCACCGGCGCCTGCCCGGCCGCCTGCTCCGCGTCGCCGGCCTCGGTGTCGCGCTGCTGCTCCTCGCCGGCTGGGCCGCGTGGCCGGGAACGGCGAACGCGGTCGCGGGTACTGCCGCGCTGCTGTCGCTGCCGACGCGCGTCGCGGGAACGCCGACTACCCAGGGGGTGCTGCTCCAGCACAAGGCGACGCCGCCTCCGGCCGCGACGCCCAGCGCGGCGAACTCACCGGCGAGCGCGGCCACGACTCCTCCGCCAACGCCGAGCCGGACCATCCAGTCGATGGTCGACGCAGCGGCACCGGGCTCGGTGGTCGTGGTCCCACCCGGCATCTACCGCGAGACCGTCACCATCACCAAACCGATCACCCTGGTCGGTGAGCCCGGCGCCGAGATCCGCGGCAGCGACGTGTGGACCGGCTGGACGAAGGTCGGCGCCTACTGGGTGCGCGGCACCGTGCCGGCGTTCCCGGCCAGCAACGCGCCCTGCCTGCCCGCCAGCAACGGCCGCTGCGACTGGCCGGAGCAGGTCTTCCTCGACGGCAAGCCGCTCGAGCAGGTGGCGGCCAACCCGGTGAGCGGCCAGTTCGCGATCGACAGCGCCCGTGAGGTGGTGCTGGCCAACGACCCCGGCGGCCACACGGTCGAGGTCACGACGCGCCAGGCCTGGATCGTCGGCGGCGCCGACGACGTCACGATCGAGGGCTTCACCATGCGCGACGCCGCGTCGTCTCCCCAGCGCGGCGCGATCGAGAACGACGGTCACGCGAACTGGACGATCGAGGACAACACGCTGAGCGACGCCGCCGGGGCCGACGTCTTCCTCAACGGCGCCGCCGGCATCCAGGTGCTCGACAACGACATCGCGCGCGGGGGACAGGAAGGGCTGTCGCTCGACAAGACGACCGGCGCGATCGTGCGCGGCAACACGGTCCACGACAACAACACCGAGCTGTTCGACACGGCGTGGGAAGCGGGAGGCGCGAAGATCACGCGCTCGACCGACCTCACCGTCGACGGTAACACGTTCTCGCGGAACTTCGGAGCCGGCCTCTGGCTGGACATGGGCTGCGACCGCGTCACCGTGAGCGACAACCGGGCGGACCACAACGCGCGCACCGGCATCGCCTTCGAGGTCAGCCACGACGGGACGATCACCAACAACGCGGTCTGGGAGAACGGCTGGGACAAGCCGGCGTCGTGGGGTGCGGCCGGGATCTTTGTCAACAGCTCCGACCACACGTTGGTCTCCAGCAACGTGGTCGCCTGGAACGTGAGCGGCATCACCGTGCTCTCGGAGCAGCGCTCCGACGCCCGGCCGGTGGTGGACATCTCGATCCAGGACAACACCATCGCCGCCAGCGATGCCTTCAGCCCGGGCAACCGCTACGCGCTGCGCTGGCTGGAGGACTACCGCGGCCCGCTCTACCTGGCGGGAGCCAACAACCACGGGGCGAACGACCGCTACTGGTACCCGACGACGACCGCCACGGCGGCGCGCTTCCACTGGACCGCCGACCTGAGCCAGCTCGCGGCCTTCGACCAGACGCCCGGCGAGCACGGCGGGGTCTACATCTCGGCCGCGCAGCTCGACCAGACGCTGCGGGCGGCCGGGGTGCCCACCTCGCAGGAGCAGCACTGACGGCGGGTCAGCGCCGGGCCCGGGCCGCCGCGTAGATCTCCAGGAGACGCGCGTAGTTGCGCTCGGCGGTGTAGCGGGCATCGTAGGCCTCGCGCGCCGCCCGGCCCATGGCCGCCAGATCCTCCGGCCGGTCCCAGGCCGACGACACCGTCTCGGCCAGCCGTGCCGGGTCGCCGGGCGCCGCGAGGAGCCCGGTCCTGCCGGGCTCCACCAGCTCCGGCACAGCCCCCAGATCGGAGACGACCACCGGCGTGCCCCGGGCGTAGGCCTCGATCACCACCCGGCCGAACGTCTCGTAGCACTCGGAGGGGACGACGAGGAGCGCCGCCCGGCCCATCAGGTCGGCCACCTCGGCCCCGGGGCGCGCGCCCAGCCACTCGACGTCGGGCAGGCGCCGCGCCGCGTCGGCCACCTCGCCGCCGAGTGGGCCGTCCCCCACGACCCGGAGCGGGACTCGCCCCGCCAGCAGCTCCCAGGCACCCAGCAGCGTGCGCACCCCCTTCTCGGCCGAGAGCCGTCCGACGAAGAGGGCGAAGCCCCCGTCGTGCGTGCCCGGACCGGGGTCGGGATCGACGAAGTGGGGCTTGACCATGAGCTTGCCGGCCGGCAGTCCACCCTCGATCAGCTTGCGCCGCGCGAATTCGGTCAGGACGACGTAGGCGTCGACCTGGCGGGCCCAGGTCCGCGCCAGCCGGTGCACCGTCAGCATCGCGGCCACGGCCGCTGTCGCCGCCCGGCTGCCCCGGTAGCAGGAGTGCGCCACGCCCGGCCAGGGAACCGGCCGGCCGAGGCACTCCTCGCAGACGTGGCCGTCGCGGTAGAAGAGGGCGTCGGGACAGAGCAGCCGGTAGTTGTGCAGCGTCTGAACGACCGGCACGCCCGCCGCGCGCGCGGCGTAGTAGGCCGACGGCGAGATGAGCGGGAAGGTGTTGTGGAAGTGGACGATGTCGGGGCGATGCTCGGCGATGACCTCGCCCATGCGGGCCTTCGAGGTGCGCGACCAGGTCGCGCGCAGGCCGGTGGTGAGCTGGTTGGCCCCGTGGACCTCGCGGTTGTCCTCCACGTATTCCACGACGGCGTGTCCGCGCGCGCGCAGCAGTGCCGTTTCGGCGGCGAAGACCACGTCCTCGCCGCCCGCCTGCTGGTAGAAGTTGTGGGCTACCAGGATCGTGCGGGGCGCGCCGTCCGGCGGCGGCCCGGAGCTCACGCGGGGACCTCGACGCCGCCGGGGATCCCGGCCAGGGCGGCGTTGGTGACGCAGGGGGCCTCGGCCGAGAACTCCGCCACGTAGCGGAGCGCCTCGTCCAGACGCCCCCACTGCCCCTCCTCCTCGACCTCCCAGGAGTGCCCCCAGAGGTGGAAGACGCCGCCCCCGGCAAGGGCCAGCGCGTGCAGCGCGCGGACAAGCATCAGCCAGTCCGACGTGTGGCCGTGCACGACGTAGCGCCAGAAGCCGCGTACCGCGCCGCGCTTGGCACAGTTGCGCGCGTAGACCGACGGCGGATGCGGGCGCGCCTGCACGGTGGTCGGCATCACGAGCAGGCCGTCGGTCGGGCGGGGCGGTTCGAGCGAGAGCAGCTCGGTGGTGCGGGCGACGGCGAATCCGGCCTGCCGCACCAGCGCCAGGTGTCGGCGACGGAAGTGCCCCTTGGGGAAGCAGAAGCTGGCGCAGGGACCACCGACGACGTCCTCGACCCACGACCGGGAGCCGGTGATCTCCTCGGCAGCCCCGGCGTCGTCGAGCCGCGTGAGGTCGCGGTGGTGCAGCGTGTGAGCGCCGACCTCGAAGCGAGCGGCGATCTCGCGCACCTGCTCCCGCGTCATGGTCGGTCGCTCCGAGGTCATCGGCACGTAGAAGGTGCCGGCCAGCCCGTGCCGCGCGAGCATATCCGCCACCCGCAGGTCGAGCGGGTGCCCGTCGTCCCAGCTCGTGGTCACGCGGGCTCGGGAGACGCTCACCACGTCAGAGCGCCCTGAGCCGCACGCGCGTCGGCGGTCCAGCGGTAGCCGGCTCCTCGACCCGGCGCGGCTGGCCATCGCGGAAGCGCCAGGAGTAGAAGAGGAGGATCAGCAGGACCCAGCTGCGCGAGTCCGCCAGCGACGAGTCGGTCAGCTCGACGAGCACGATGTAGAGGATCGGGAGCAGCCGGATCAGGTTGTTGACCAGGCCAACCCGCGAGTTCCACACCTGCACCGCGCACGCCGTCACCGCGGCGAGCCAGAGGGTCAGGCCGAGCAGGCCCATCTCGTAGGCCACCTGCAGCGGCGCGTTGTGCGTCTCGCCGGCGTAGCTGAACTTGTCGAGCCCGTAGAAGCGGAAGGAGGCGAAGCCGTGACCGAAGAGCGCGCCGGCCGGCGTCTGCGCCGCGAGGACGATCTGGTTGATGGTGTCGCGCCAGACCGGCAGGCGGCCGTTGAGCGAGCTGGTGTCGGAGGGCAGGAAATGCCCGAGCATCCCGACCAGGGCCGGGGAGTTGCTCACCGCGAGGACGAACGCTGCCAGGATCGCCAGCAGGCCGACCGCGGTGCCGATCCCACCGATGGTCGAGCCGGTCAGACGACCGAGCACGCGCAGCAGCACGTAGAGCACGACCGTCCCCGCCAGGATGGCCGTCGGGCCGCGTGAGAAGGACAGGTACTGGAGCACCACCAGGAAGGCGATCGCGAGCCAGTCGGCCCGCTTCGGCTGGTTGACGAGGAGCAGGACGACCAGCGCGCCGGCCATGATCCCGAGCGTCAAGGGGTAGATCTGCATCAGGGAGAGGCGGACCCGGCCGTCGACGTACATCGGGTTGCCGAGCTCGTAGGCCCGATAGAGGCTGCTGGGCTTGGAGACCACCGCCTGGATCACCGCCAGGAGGGCCATCAGACCGGCGCCGAAGCGCCCCAGGAAGCGGGCGGCCTCCTCGCGGCTGGCGAAGTTCACCGACAGGAGCGGCACGACCAGCCCGATCGTCAGGAGCTGCCCGCCCTTGAGCAGGGCCAGGGTCGAGCTGGGCGCCCAGGCCTCCGACACCATGGCGAGGGCGCCGACCAGCGCCCAGAGGAGCGCCGGCGCCGGCAGAGCCACCCGCAGCTTGCCCGACTGAATACCCAGCAGCGTCACGACCACGGCCAGCCCCTCGAGCGCGAACTCGTAGATCCCGGCCAGCCCGACGGACGAGGAGGTCGCGCTCTTGTAAAAGATCTGCGCCAGCGAGGCGAACATCAGCGCGACCGGAGCCTGGCGGTAGAACTCCGCCGGCAGCGTGCTCGCGCGCGCCACCGCGAACGCCCGCAGCCGCGGGATCACGAGCGCGGCGGCCAGCCCCAGGATGATGACCGCCCCGGCCCCGAGGCCGGCCAGCGGGTACCGCGCGCTGACGGTGCCGCCGACGAGCGCCAGCACCACCGCCGCCGCCACGATCCTGGCAGCCGAGGCGCCGCCCGACAGGTCGCGGGCCGCCCTCACCGGCGCCCCTCCCGTCCCCGCGGCATGAATGGCCGAAACCCCGTCCAGACCCGGCCCCCGCGTGACCGCGATCGTCCCGACGACCATTTCGACGACCGGTGCGAGCCCCGCGCGCGGATCATCACGTCCTCTCCCGGCCACGGCCCAGCAGGCGCCGCAGGCGCTGCTTCCAGGGATTGTAGCCGAGCGCGAGGTTGAGCCAGGAGGAGCGGAGGTGGTACGGAAGTGGGATCGCCAGCCCGAAGACCACCAGGCCGAGTACCTTCTGCAACCGGCCGTAGAGGTCGTCGGTTACCAGCGGCCCGAGCAGCGCGACGTAGCTCCCGAGCAGCGACCGGCGGGGCCGGCCGAGCAGCAGGTCGAGCACCAGCGACTGCTGGCGGTAGAGCAGGTTGCGCCCCAGGTCGAGCGAGCGGTCCGCGACGCCGACCGCGACGAGACGCGCGTTGACCGCGGTGACCTGGCCGGCGATGAAGCGGAGGTCGGCGCGGGCGGAATCGACCGTCCATTGCGCCGCGCCGAAGTCGTTGCGGCCGTGGACCCGGTAGTCGTGCAGCACCTCGTCGAGCGCGGAGACCTCGGTCAGGAGCGGCAGCAGGGTGAAGATGAAGCCGTCACTGGCACGCCGGAACTCCTCCTCGGGGATGGGGAAGACGTACTCGGCCGCCTCGCGGCGGAAGCTCAGCGCGCTGGTCGGCATATCGCGCCAGCGCCCGCCCCGGCGGATCAGGCGGTCGGCGATCCAGCCGTGCTCGAAGCCGGTCAGGAACGGGATCTGCTGGATCTCCCGCCCCTCGGCGTCCACACACATGCCGCGGTGGAGGATCAGGCCGACGTTGGGACGCCGCCGGAACTCGCGCACGACCGCCTCGAGCTTGCCCGCGCGGTAGACGTCGTCGGCGTCCAGCAGGCAGATGATCTCGCCGCGGCTGGCGGCGAAGGCGCTGTTGGTGGCGGCGGCCATCCCGCCGTTGCGCTCGTGGCGTACCAGGCGGACCCGCGCGTCGCGCGCCGCGTAGCGCTCGACGACGGCGCACGAGTCGTCGCGCGACGCGTCGTCGCACACGACCACCTCGAGGTGGTCATAGCCCTGGTCGAGCACGCTCTCGATCGCCTGGCCCACGTAGTCGGCGTAGTTGTAGCTGGCGATCAGGACCGAGACGAGCGGCCGCTCCGGCAGCGGCGCCAGCTCGAGGGGCCGCAGACCAGGCGGGAGCGGCAGCCGCGTGCCGGCGAAGGGCGCGGCGGTAACAGTCATGCCGGCACCTCCTGGGGCACGCCGGCGGCAACGCGCCGCAGCAGCTCGCGGTACCACACCACCAGCTCGTGATCGTCACCGTGGTCGAGGTCGAGCAGGCGTACCAGGACCTCGGCCAGGTAGACGGCGGCCAGCGCGAAGACCTGCTCGCGTCGCAGTCCCAGCGGAACCCGCGCCGCGACCGCCGCAACCGCGGCGTACCCCCGATCGACGGTCCAGCCCTGGACCAGGTTGCCGGTGAGCAGCCGGTGGTTGAACTCGTCGAAGAGCGGCAGGCCGTCGAGCACGCCGTTCTCCCAGTCGAAGGCCGCGAGCTCCTGATGCCGCAGGCGCAGGTTCCAGGGCAGGAAGTCGCCGTGGGCGATCGTCTCCGGCACGTCCGTGGCGTCGAGGAGCGGCCCGACCTGGTCGAGCGTGGCGCCCACGTCCGGCACCGTGTCGCGACGCGCGGCCAGAGATTGGAACATCGCCGTAGCCGTGGCGCGCCGGGGTGGCCCCTGCCGCAGTCCGTCGAGGAAGCGCAGGTGGGCCGGGGTCAGCTCGGGCCCGGGCGGGTGACCGGCCACCGGGGACTGGAGCGTCAGGTAGGTCCCATCGGCGTCACCGGCGTAGACCAGCCGCGGGCCGGTCCAGGTATCGCCGAGCCGGTCGGCAAGCTGAGGCAGGATCGCCGCCTCGTTCTCCACGTAGCCGCGGGCAACGGCGGAGCCCGGGATCTTGCCGTAGGCGAGTGCCCGCCCGGCCGGGTCGAGGACGACGACAGCCGGCTTGCGTCGCGTGTCCGGGCCGAGCGGGCCCGAGGAGAGGGCCAGGCGCGGCGCGCGGCTCGGGAAACGGGCGGCCACCAGGCGTTCCAGCTCCGGGACCTCGCGCCGCGCCAGGACCACCCGGTCGCGGTACCAGCCGGGAATGCCGCTGCGGGCGGCGATGCGAGCACCGGCGTACATCAGGCGCGCCGCCGCGCGGTAGGGCGTGTAGAGGGCGAAGGCGGCCGCCGCAACGGGGCCCGACTCGAGCGGGATGAACAGCCGCGGGTTCTCCAGGCTCGGGACCACGCCGAAGCGCCGCACCCAGGGGAACCCCGCGGCGGCGAGCCGAGCCGGGGAGAGCCCCTCCGCGTTGACGGCCACGAGGCCGTCGTACACCGCGAGGTCGGGCAGGGACGACGCCGGCAGCCCCCAGGAGACGAGCACGCGCCGGCTCTCGCGGTCACCCCAACCCGCGAGCGGCGCCCGCAGCGGCTCGGGGATCACCCCGCTGAAGGTCGCGTCGGTCGGGAACAGATAGGCCCAGGTCAGCGCGGCCGGCAGGCTCACGGCTTCCCATCCAGACCGAAGCGCCGGGCGACCCGGCCGGCAAGGTGACGCAGGATGATCCGGTCGACGTCGGTGACGACCGCGGCAAGCGGCTGGGTCGCGTCGACCACATGGCCGTACGGCAGCGGCGCGACGAAGGCGTGAAAGGCGTCTCGCTGGCGCGCGGTCTCGGCGAAGGTGACCTCCTGCTTGCGCGCCTGCACGACCTCCGGCGGCGCGTCGAGGAGGATGACGAGGTCCGGCTTGTGCGCCAGCCGCCAGGCCAGGTCGAGCAGCCAGCGCGGCCCGGCGTAGCGGTAGCGCCTCGGGTCGACGATCGCGTCGATCAGGTAGCGGTGGTTGATCGCCAGCGCCGAGCGTGCCAGCGCGGGGTAGATCGTGACGAAGTAGCCGAGCGAGTAGAAGACCGCCCAGTACAGCCCCTTGAGGACGGACGCCGGCAGCGAACGGGGCGGCAGCGCGTGCGGCCCGTGCGCGTCGAGCACGGCCTGCGAGCGGTTGCCCAGGATCGACGGCGCAAAGGTATCGAAGTACTGCCGGTCGCCGAAGGCCGGCGCCAGGTCCCGGCGGACCCGGTCGATGACCGATGACTTGCCGACGCCGTCGGGCCCGACGAGCACGACGTGGAGCCCGCCCGTCGGGTGGAGCCAGCGGCGCGCGCGCCCGAGCACGGCGCCGGTCCGGTTGACCGCGGTTCGAAGCGGCCGGTGCCGCGTCGCCCGCCGCAGGACTTCGGCTCGCAGCGACGGGATCTCCGCCATCACGCCCGACCAGTCGCCGGAGGTCGCCGCGGCGACAACGCGCCGGGCGCACTCGGCGCCCCAGAGGCGCTCGACCTCTCGCGCCGCGCCATCGGGATCCTCATGGAAGACCTGATCCAGTCGCGGCACGTCGGCGGGACGGACGGCGCCCTTGATGACGCGCTCGACGGCGTACCAGGCGAACTCGACGGCGGCGGCCGGCGCCCACCAGGTACGGTAGTCACGGCGCTTCGCGAGCACCTCGGCGCCGTCGTAGAAGCGGCGACCCGCCCGCTCCAGGTCGGTCGCGCAGTCGAGCCGGACGAAGCGCGGCGTGCCGTCCGGGCCGGTCGCGGCCAGGATGAGGTAGTGCGGGTCGTGCCACTGGACGAGCTCGGCGCCGATCTCGGAGCTCTGCTCGTGGAGCAGCGCGGCGAGCCGGCGCGGCAGGGCATCCTTCGGGAGGAGGCAGTCCACGTCCCGATCCGGGTCGGCCAGCTCGCCCTGGTAGCCGCGGACCACGCAGTAGGGAACGCCGGCCGCGTCGAGCGCGCCGAACAGCGCCCAGAGGATGTCCCGCTCGGGCGACTCCGACCGCGATCCGGCAACCACCGGGACCGCGTCGGCCGCGCGCACCTCGACCATCTAGTCCCCTCCCCCGACGAGCACCGGCACGAGGCGCCCGCGACCCTGACCGGCCAGCGCGAACCACGAGACGCCGAGCACCACCACCGAGGTCAGCGTCATGCTGAGCACCGCCCCGGGAAGGCCGAAGAGCTGGATGAAGAGCCAGCCGGTGGGGATGCTGAGCACCCCGGCGCCGAGCTGGCCGATGAAGATCGGCCGCGACAGCTGCCGGGCCCGCAGCGCGGTGCCGACCAACTGTCCCAGGTGGCCGAAGGCGATGAAGCTCGCGTAGAGCACCACGATGTGCGCCGAGTTGGCGTACTCACTGCCGTAGGCCAGGCGCAGGATCGGCCCGGCGAAGAACGCCATGAGCAGGCAGTAGCCGGAGACGATGGGTACCGCCACCGCGAACGCCAGCCGCAGCTGCGCCTGCAGCGCCTCCTCGCCCTCCTCGGCCAGCGCGCGAGAGAAGCGCGTCGGCAGCACGGTGTAGAGGAAGAGCATCAGGATCCGCAGCGGGCCGAACAGGACCTGCGCCGCCTTGAGGATGCCGGCCGCGGCCGCGCCGAGCAGCGCGGCCGACAGGTAGAGGTACGCCTCGGCCGAGAACCAGCGTCCCGCCTCGCCGCCGGCCAGCCAGCGCCCGAAGCGCCAGTTCTCGCGCAGGACGACCGCCTGGAACCGGCCGCGCAGGCTGTGGCGGACCTGCCAGCAGCCGAGCAGGGCACCGGCGAACGAGGTCGCCGCCAGCGCGTAGAGGGCCGAGGCACCGGTGAGCCGGTGGAGCCGCCAGAGCGCGGCGATGCCGACCGCCTGGACGCCGTAGGCGATGAGGTCGTTGACCAGGGCCGCGCCCAGCCGGTTCTCCGTGTACATGATCCGGCGCAGGAACTCCTGCGCCTGCCAGGCGAAGACTGCGGCGGCCAGCGCCAGCAGGAGGGGCGCGACGCCGCTCCCAGTCGACCGGGCGACCGCGTAGCCCAGCAGCGACAGCACGGTGGCCGCAACCAGCAGCAGCAGCTGGCCCACGCCGGTGGAGGCGGTGAAGGACCGGTAGTCCTCGCCGCCGCGCGTCGGCCCGATGACGTTGTGCGGCTGGTTGACCAGCGCGTCCTGGAAGCTGTTGGCGAAGAGGAGCAGGGTGTAGACGAGCGTGAAGGTGCCGAAGGCCACCTCGCCCAGACCGCGGGCCAGGAGCACCATGGTCACGAAGTTGGTGCCGGAGATCAGCCCGTGGTCCATCAAGCCCCAGAGGTTGTTCCGCAGCAGGCCCGCTGCCCGGCCACGGCCGGCAGCGAGCGCCCCGTTGAGCCGGCCCGCCGGCGCCGGCGGATACAGGACGGTCTCGACGTCCACCGGCCACCAGCGCGCGGCGCGGCTGCGCATCACCGGTTGGAGGCGGGCACCACTCGAGGATAGCAGCCGGTCCGTCTGGCCCGCCCGGGCGATAGGTCCTAAACACGCGTCCGGCGGCGCAGAGCGAGCCGCCCCTCCGCTCGCGGACCGGGCGATGGGGGACAGACGGGCCGCCGGCCGGGAGCGCGGCAGCGCCACGCTCCCGTCGAGCGACTCCTCCTCACGCACCGCGTACATCGTCGTTCCCCGCTACCCGTAGAGGACGTCGTAGGCCGGCGCGTCCGCGTCGCGGGTCCCCGGGCGCCACAGGTGGAACGCCTGCAGCGCGAGCAGCGTCAGGAAGGTGGGGTTGAGCAGCAGGTACCGCCGCCACAGCCGGCTCGGCTCCTGCACCAGGCGGTAGAGCCACTGGAGCCCGGACCGCTGGATCCAGGCCGGCGGCTCGTCGAGCAGCCCGGCGTGGTAGTCGAAGGCAGCCCCCACGGCGAGGACCGGCATGCCCAGCAGGTCCCGGTACTCGTAGGCGAAGATCTCCTGCCGCGGGCAGCCGAGCCCGACGAAGACGATCCGGGCACCCGAGGCGCGGATGCGCCGCGCGATCTCGGCCTTCTCGTCGAGGGTCGTGCGCCGGAACTTCGAGGGCTCCGCCCCGGCGACGACCAGCCCCGGGTACTGGGCCGACAGGTTCTCGACCAGCCGCTCGAGCACCTCGGGCCGGCTCCCGTAGAAGTAGACCGGCAGCCCCTCGTCGGCGGCCGCGGCGCAGACCGCCAGGGTCAGGGTCGGGCCGTAGACGCGCTCGGCCAGGTGCGTCCCGTGCAGCAGGTTGAGCGCCCAGCGGACCGGCTGCCCGTCCGGCGTCACCAGGTCGAACTGGTTTAGCCGGTAGCGATGCTCGGCGTCCTGCACCCCGGTCATGATCCCGTGGACCGCCAGCGCGGTGACCGCGTAGCCGCGCCGATCCCGCGCCGCGCTGATGACCTTGTGGACCGCGGCACCGTAATCTACCGCGTCGACGAGTACACCAAGGACATTGTTCTTCCCGAGGTCCCACATGGCGCCCATCTCTCCCTGTTTGCCTCGAAGATCTCCGTCAGGATCCGCGGAACGTCGTACTCCATGTGCCAGTTGGGGTAGTGCGACTGGAACTTGCGGTTGTCACCGATCCACCAGATGTGGTCGCCGATGCGGTTCTCGTCGGTATAGGTCCACTCGAGCTGGCGCCCGGCGATCTGCTCGCTGAGCGAGATGGCCTCGAGCACCGAGGCGTTGCTGAAGCGGCCGCCGCCGATGTTGTAGACCTCGGCCACCCGGGGGCTCCGGTAGACCTCGTGGAAGGCGCGGATCAGGTCGTTGGAGTGGATCGCGTCGCGGACCTGCTTGCCCTTGTAGCCGAAGACGGTGTAGGGGGTCCCGGTCATGGTGCAGCGCATCACGTAGGCGAGGAAGCCGTGCAGCTGCGTCGCCGAGTGCTGCGGGCCGGTCAGGGTGCCGCCGCGGAAGACGGCGGTGGGCAGGTTGAAGTAGCGACCGTACTCCTGGACCATGACGTCGGCCGCGACCTTGGAGGCGCCGAAGATGCTGTGCAGGCAGCCATCGATGGACATGTCCTCGCGGATGCCGCCGACGTAGGTGTGGGACGGGTCGATCTCGTAGCGGGTCTCTCGCTCGACCAGCGGCAAACGGTTCGGCGCGTCGCCGTAGACCTTGTTGGTCGAGGTGAAGATGAAGACCGCGTTGGGCGCGTACTGGCGGGTGGCCTCGAGCACGTTGAGGGTGCCGCCGGCGTTGACGTCGAAGTCGGTGAAGGGCTCGCGGGCGGCCCAGTCGTGCGAGGGCTGCGCCGCGGTGTGGATCACGAGCTCGATCCGCCGCCCGTAGAGGGCGAAGATGCGGAACAGCTCGTCGCGGTTGCGGATATCGCTCGCCTGGTGGTGGTAGCGACGCCCGAGCTTCGTACGCAGCTGTTCGACATTCCACGCGGTCGACGCCTCGTCACCGAAGAACACTCGCCGCATGTCGTTGTCGATACCGACGACGTCGAACCCGAGGCCGCCGAAGTATGCCGCCGCCTCGGACCCGATGAGGCCGGCTGAGCCGGTGATGACGACCACGGACATGACTGGGCTTCCTTTCCATCTCCGAGCCGGCGGGGCCGGCTCACCGGTACGTGAGCCGTCCGGCTCAGAAGGCGCCGTCGCGACGGAAGACGGCACGGGCGGTCCAGGCCAGGATGCGCAGGTCGAACCCGAGCCCGGCATGGGCCAGGTAGTAGATGTCGTCGGCGGTGTGCTGGTAGAGGAGCTTGGCTCCCCGCCCGGTCACCTGCCACCAGCCGGTCATGCCCTGCGGGACGAGCAGCCGGCGGTACTGCCAGGGTGCGTAGTGGGCCAGCACGATGGCCGGCAGCTCCGGCCGCGGCCCGACGAGGCTCATCTGGCCGGCCAGCACGTTGAGCAGCTGGGGCAGCTCGTCGAGGCTGGTCCGGCGCAGCACGCGGCCGACGCGGGTGACGCGATCGTCGTCGGGTCGCTTGTGCGGCCCGACCAGCCGCACGGCGCTGCCGTGGACCATCGTGCGGAACTTGACCATCGGGAAGAGGCGGCCGTGCTGGCCGACGCGGTCCTGAACGAAGAGGGACGGGCCGGGGGAGTCGAGCCGGATGAGCAGGGCCACCAGCAGCAGCAGCGGGCTGAGGAGCAGCAGCCCCACCCCAGCCACCGCCGCGTCGAGCGCCCGCTTGATCAGCCGGTAGGCCCGGCTGAACCGCACGTCGCCCAGGTCGCGGACGGCCTGCGCGTAGAGGTACTCGATCACCTCCGTGCCGTGACGGCCACCCGCGGCCAGCTCCGCCGCCACGCTCGCGCCCGCGCCGAGCGATGCCGCGGACGTCCCACCCACCGCGATCACCTCGCCCGGCGGCGACTCTCGCACCGCCGTCGCGGCCACGTCACCGAGAAAAAGGGAATGCTGACGCCCGCGCCCGCGCTCCATGGCTTCCCTCCCTCTGCCGACCCGGCGTCCCGCCGCTCGCGGGCCCTCCCCGCCGGATCGGTCATCCTCTTCCCCGGGGCTCCGGACCCTGGTCCGGCTACGGGCGCCGTCCTCCCGCGGTCACCCGGTCACGTCCCTCCCGGCCCTGCACTCCAGCCGATGGCCCTGGCCGCTGTCGCGCGACACGCAAAAACCGGCCGTAATGTCACCCGGCCGGTTGCACCACCAGCTCCGCGCGGACGAGGTGCCCACATTGCAGCCCGCGCTTCGACGCCGCCGTTATTTTCGTTGCCGGCCCGGTGTCCCCAAGACCACCGGCCCTCTTGGCCGGTACATAATTCCTACCACAACCCAGTCCGCTGGAATAGGGCCTTCCGGCCATCCGAGAGGGTACGAAAGTACTTCCAATGGGCGCTGGAACGCAGGAATCGGCGTTCGTACGCGGTCTTTGTTGTCAAAATCTGAGGCGAACCCGGCCGTCATCAGTCCCGGACGTTTCGGTACCTGCGGCGACCGGGCGCAACGCGGCGGGCCCGAGTACCGATCCACCCATGACCGGAGGCTGGATTACACGGAGACGATAGTCGGGGGCGAGGGACGCCGACGGCCCCGGCAGGCATCGCCGGGGCCGTGTGCTCAGCGGGGTGAGGGTGCGCCTCTACCAGAGGGAGCGGATCATGCCGCCGTCGACCTGCAAGGTCGCGCCGGTGATGTAGCTCGCCCGGTCCGAGACCAGGAAGGCGACCGCGTCGGCGAACTCCTCCGGGCCACCGTAGCGGCGCAGGGGAATGCGCGTCGCCTCGCGCTGCTCGACCACCGCGACAGCGACCCCCTCGCGCTCGGCGTTGACCCGATCGAGGTGCTCGACGCGCGGGGTGGCGATCCGCCCCGGCACGATCGTGTTGACCCGGATGTGGTCGTCGGCGACCTCGTCGGCCAGCGTCTTGGCCAGCCCTGCCACCCCGGCGCGCATCACGTTGGAGAGGAGCAGGTTGGGGATCGGCTGCTTGATCGACGAGGAGGTCATGCAGACGATCGCGCCGCCGCCGCGCGCCTGCATCGAGGGCAGGCTGGCGCGGATCAGCCGGACGACGCTCATCAGCGTCAGCTCGAAGGCCGCCTGCCAGTCGTCGTCGCTGAAGCGGTCAAAGGTGCCGGCCGGCGGACCGCCGGCGTTGGTCACGAGCACGTCGATGCCGCCGAAGCGCTCGACCGTCGAGGCCACCAGCCGGTCGATGTCATCGGCGCGGGAGACGTCGGCCGCGGTCGCCAGCACCTCGGCGCCGCGCTGGCGGGCCTCCGCCGCGACCGCCTCGATGGCACCGGCATCGCGGCTGCAGATCGCCAGGCGGGCACCCTCCTCGGCGAGCACGAGCGCCACGGCCCGGCCCAGCCCAGAGCTCGAGGCCGGCACGAGCGCCACCTTGCCGCGCAATCCCAGATCCATCGGATCCTCCCTCGCTCACGTCCGCAAACCCGCACGTCCAGGCGGCGGCGATCGCCGCCGCCGATCGACGGAGCCGATTATCCGACAGGTGGGCCAGATCCGGCCGCGCCGTGCCCGGCGCGCGGGATTCGAGCCGCCAGATGGGAGCGCCCCGGCAGCGTGGGCTGCCGGGGCGCGAGCTCAACGACAACCGTCCGGGCGCGGCGTCGGGCCGTCGCCGGAGGGATCAGCTAGTGCGCGCTCGCCTCGCCGATCCAGGCCTCGACCTGGGCGAGCGACGGCGCGTGGTGGGTGATCTTCTTCTCGTCGTTGATCTCCTTCAGGTGCGCGTAGAGGTTCTCGGCGTTGCGGTGCTTCAGTTCTTTGAGCGAGTCGACGCCGGCCTCCTCCAGCAGGTTGGCCATCTCGCGGCCGACGCCCTTGAGCGCCACGAGGTCGGCACGATTGATCCACTCGGTCAGCTGGCCCGGCTCGACCCCGAGGTCCTTCGCCAGGGCGCGACGCTCGGCCGGCGTCTTCGTTCGCGCCAGCAGCTGCTCGGTGGTGACGATGCCGAGTGCGTGAAGCTTCTGCTCCGCCGTTGGGTCGATCCCCTTGATGTCCGCAACCCTGTCCATGACCGGTCCCTCCCTGCTTGACGACTGGCACCGCCGCACACAGGCGCGCGGCGAGCCTGCAGTACTCCCAACGTAGCGAGGGGGTCGCGACAGCGGCATCAGCGACACGCGGCGAGAAGTCTCAGCAGCGTGACAGTGCGGGACGCCCCGTCCCGAACGAGCCGCCCGCCACGCTTGACGACGCCGGCCGGCTCTGCCATAGAGGCCCCGGCAACAGGC
>DASSZN010000226.1:0-8528 GCA_035702805.1 Thermomicrobiaceae bacterium
GACCCGGTTGACGCAGCCGAGGAAGTCAGCCGAGAGTTCCCCGCCCTGGTCGGCCGCGAGCGGGAGCGGGCGCTGCTGTGCGCGCAGCTGGACGCCATGCTGGCGGGCCATGGCGGCCTGGTGCTGGTCGGCGGCGAGGCCGGCATCGGCAAGACGACGCTGGTCGAGGACCTGGCCATTCAGGCCGAAGAGGCGGGCTGCCTGGTTCTCTGGGGTCATGCCTACGACCTCACGGTCACGCCCCCCTACGGCCCCTGGATCGAGGTTGTCCGCCGCTACCAGGCGAGCGGCCGCGAGCCCGCCTTCCCCGGCTTCCTCGACGACCCCGAGGCGCTGGCCGCGCTTGGAACCCAGGAGCGTCTCTTCACCGCCGTCACGGCGTTCTTTGCTGCGGTCGCCTCCCGCCAGCCGCAGGTCGTGGTCCTGGACGACCTGCACTGGGCTGACCCTGGGAGCCTCGACTTGCTGCGCGTGCTCGCCCGCGAGGTCCGCGCCCAGCCGATCCTTCTGGTCGCCACCTACCGCGGTGACGATCTCACCCGCCGCCACCCGCTCGCCCAGCTCATCCCCCTCTTCGTCCGGGAGGCGCGTGCCGCGCGGCTCGACCTGTCGCCGCTGGGCGCTCCGGCGCTGCGGGCGCTCATCGCCGGTCGCTACCGGCTGGCGGACCCCGACGCGGCGCGGCTGGCGGCGCACCTGGCGGCGCGCGCCGGCGGGAACCCCTTCTTCATCACCGAGCTGCTCCGGACCCTGGAGGACGCGGGCGTGTTGTCACGCCACGCCGATACCTGGCTCCTGGGCGACCTCGGCGTGGCCCGGGTCCCTCCCCTGTTGATCCAGGTGATCGAGGGGCAGCTCGGCCGGCTGGCGGACGAGACCCGGGGCCTGCTGGAGGTGGCGGCCATCATCGGGCAGGAGGTGCCGCTCGATCTCTGGCAGCACGTCGGTGGGGCCACCGATGCGGCGCTGGCCGCCGCTGTTGAGGCGGGCCTCAACGCCCGTCTCCTCGAGGAGGTCGCCAACGGGGCGTGCTACCGCTTCCGCCACGCGCTGCTGCGGGACACGCTCTACCAGGAGGTCAGCGCCTTGCGGCGCCGCGCCTGGCACCGCTCCGTCGGCGAGGTGCTGGCCCAGGGTCATGCGCCCGACCCCGACGCGGTGGCCCACCACTTCGAGCAGGCGGGGGACATCCGGGCGGCCGCGTGGCTCGTGCGCGCCGGCGAGCGGGCGCAGCTGGCGTACGCCTGGGTCACGGCGGTCGCGCGCTACGAGGCCGCGCTCCGCGCACTCGAGCAGGCCGGTGCCGACATCCGGCAGCAGGGCTGGCTCAGATACCGGATCGCCCGGCTGCGCCGCTATGGGACGCCCCAGCAGAGCATCGCCGCCCTCGACCGCGCGCTGGAGGTCGCCAACGCCGTCCCGGACGTGGCCCTGGCCGCGGCGGCGCGCTACACGCGCGGGCTGTGCCGGTTCTTTGCCGGCGATCTCGCCGCCGCCGTGCGGGAGATGACCGCGGGCGTCGACGCGCTGGAAACGCTCCCGTCGGAGGAGCAGGCTCGGCTGGACCTGGGGCCGGATGCCGAGGACGAGCCGGTCGTCACCAATCCGCGCGGCATGCTCGTGACGGTGCTCGCTACCGCCGGCCACCTGCAGGAGGCGCTACGCATGGGGGAGGCAACGCGGGAGGGCCATCCCCGCCACACGCCGCTCGGCGAACTGGCCTGGGCGCACTACGGCGACCGCTACGTGGGCCTCGGCATGGTCTACGCCTGGACCGGCCGGCCCGAGGAGGCCCGGTACACCTTCGCCCGCGCCCGGGCCATGTTCCAGGAGATCGGCAACTACAGCACCCTGGGAACGACCTCGGCGCTGGAGCTGCTTAACGTGCTGCTCCCGTACCAGACGGACCGGCTCGACGAGCACCGGCGGCAGGCGTGGCAGGCTGCCGCGGCCTGGGAGCAGGCGGCCTCCGTCGACGATCGGTCCGCGGCCGGGATCAGCCTGCCGCTGCTCCGGCTGAGCGGCGATTGGGGCCCGGCGCGCACGGTCGCGGAGCGCGCCTGGGAGACGGGCGGGCGATCTCCGGCGAGCCAGGCCGCCGCGGTGATCCTGGCCGACCTCGCCGCCCGCCAGGGTGAGCCCGAGCTGAGCGGGGCCATCACCTCCGCGCTCCTGCCGGACGGGCCGCGCACGCTGCCCGGCACGGTCAGCCTGGGAGTCGCCCTCCCGCTGCAGCGGCTCGCCACCGAGCTGGCGCTTGAGACCGGTGACTTCGCAACCGCGCTGGACTGGCTGGAAGCACACGACCGCTGGCTGACCTGGTCGGGCGCGGTGCTCGGCCGGGCCGAGGGCGCGCTAGGGTGGGCCATGTACCACCACGCCGCGAGCGACGCCGTCCTGGCCCGCCAGAACGCCGAGCAGGCGCTCACCCGGGCTGCCGTGCCCCGCCAGCCGCTGGCCCTCATCGCGGTCCACCGCTTCCTGGGCATCCTCGACACGGATGACCGGTACGTCCCCGGCGCCGAGGAGCATCTGAATGAATCTCTGGCGCTGGCCGAGGCTTGCGCCGCGCCCTTCGAGCGCGCACTCACGCTGCTGGCGCTGGCCGGGCTGCGCATCGCTCAGGAGAAGCTCGATGAAGCGCATCCCCTGCTGGCCAACGTGCGGAGCATCTCCGAGCCGCTGGGGGCAAGGCCGACGCTGGAGCGCGTCGCGTCCCTGGAAGCTCGGCTGGAGACCACCAGCGGGAAATCTGCACGCCCGAAGTACCCAGCCGGTTTGACCGCGCGGGAGGTCGAGGTGCTGCGGTTGGTCGCTGAGGGCCTGACGGACCTCCAGGTGGCCGAGCGCCTGTTCGTCAGCCCGCGGACGATCAACACCCACCTGGGCTCGATCTACACCAAGCTCAACGTGAACTCCCGCATCGCCGCCGCCCGCTTCGCCGTCGAGCACGACCTCGTCTGACCGACCAGCCCCGCCTGGGGATCTTGTTACCTACGTAGTCGCGCCGCTCCACGACTCTCCCTCCCTATTTCGACGGAGGCTCAGTGTCCCGTCGGTCTGGCGTTGGTGCCTCTCCGAACACGTCTTCCGACGGATGTGCCCGCCCCGGCTCCCGGCTAGAGTCGGGGCAACCGGCCGTGACGGACGGCACCGGCGGAACGCGGTCGCGGACCGCACGAGCGAGAGCGAGGGAGCACGATGGACGAGCAGCAGAACGCCGACGCCGCATTGCACCACAGCGCGACGGGCCACGCCCTGGCCAGCACCGCATGGCTCGACGCGCACTTCGAGCAAAGCCGTGCGATCTACGAGGCCATGGTCGCCGACACGCCGCTCGCGGCGGGCTGGCACGTCCTCGACGCCGGCTGCGGGCCGGGCAGCTTCCTCCCCACCCTCGCCTCACGCATCGGCCCAACCGGCGCGCTTACGGCGCTCGATCTGGACGCGGACAATCTGGCCGTGGCCAAGCAGCGCGTGGCCGCGAATCCCCTGATCTGTCCGGTCACATTCGCCGAGGGCTCGGTGACGCGCCTGCCGTTTCCCGACGCCGCTTTCGACGCGGTCTGGTGCGCCAACGTCTCGCAGTACCTCACCGACGACGAGTTCCGCGCGACGCTCGCCGAGTTCCGTCGGGTGGTGCGGCCGGGCGGCATCGTGGCGGTCAAGGAGTCCGATGGCGTGAGTGCGCACTATGACCCGATCGACATCGGGCTGTTTCGCCGGCTGAACCTGCATGGACTTGCGCAGGGGAACGTCCAGGCGCGCGGGGTGATCCGCGCGGCGATCCTCCGGCGCTGGCTGGAGCGAGCGGGATTGCGCGACGTCTGGCAACGGACCTACCTCGAGGAGCGCTGGGCGCCGCTTAGCGACGACGAGCGCCAGGGGGCGGGCGCCTTCCTGCGCTACCTCGCGGCGGCGGCCGAGCAGACCGCCATCCCGGAGGAGGACCGGGCGTTCTGGCGCGCCCAGCGCGACCCGGCGCACCCGGACGCGCTGGTGAACCATCCGGAGTTCTACCACCGCGGCGGCTACACGCTCGCCGTCGGCGTCAACGCGGAATGATCGCCGTTGCCTCGCGTCGCTGCCGGAGCGTGCTCAGCGTGTCCGGCGGAGCAGGTCCGCATCCGGCGCGGTTTGTACGGTGAAGCGAGGTGCCGGAGGCGGTTCGTGCACCAGGCACCCGGTCGGCGTGACACCGTCGACCGGGTGCGCATGTCGCGACTGCGGGTCTATGCGCGGCGAGATCGGCCCTGTCTTGGCGTACGGATTGCACGATGGCGGTCCCTGAGTGCCTGGACGAGCCCACGGGTAGCGCGGCCGACCAGACCCGTGCGAACGCGCGGAGTGCAGCCCGGTAAGCCGGGCCTCCGCTGCCGGCCGGTACTCGCGCCGGGCCGGAGGGCGGATCCGTCACACGCGGCGCACCGCTACCACGCGGGCCGAACGTCGGCGCCGGCTGCCGGGAACCGCGCGTCGGCCGTGTAGACGCGGCTCCCAATCCCGACCGTGCGCGCCGCCCACGGCATCGCATTGGCGAAGGAGACGCGGCCCGACGGCGCACGGCAGCAGCGCCTGGATGACGGCCTCCTGGCTCATGTCGACGGCCGCTCGTCCCAGCCCGCCGCGCGCTCGTGCGCCCGCTCGTCCCAAACGCGCTCGCGCGCCTCGCGCAGACTGTCGGCGTCCGGCACCCTGACCCGGCTGTGTCCGGCCAGGACTCCGGCGAGCGAGCGGTCGTGCTCCGGCGGGACGAAGCGGATCTCGACGTGGTCGTCGACGAGCACCTGGAGGGCGAGCCAGCCGGGCTCGACGCCGAGCCGGTCGCGGATCGCCTTTTCGATGACCACCTGCCCCTTCGACCCCACGGTGTGCGGCATCGTATGACCTCCCACCGTCAGTATGACTGATGGCACCGCATGGAGATGATCCCGCTTACCCGCGATCCCGACGACGCCGTCGGGTGGCGCGCCGTGTGCCGGTCACTCCCCGGTTGCCCGCGGCCGGCGGCTGTGCTATCGGTAGCCACGGGTCACGCCTTCAGTTCGCTCGTGCGGGCATTACCATTGATCTGCGCGACCGCGCCGGGCGACCGGTCGCGCCGGCGGCCGGACCACGTTGAAGGGACGCGTACCATGCCGGGACCACGCGAGACGACCGAGCCGCGCTACCGCAACTACGTCGGCGGCGAGTGGGTCGACCCCACCGGCGACGAGCTGCGCCCCGACCAGAACCCCGCCGACACCCGCGAGGTCCTCGGCGAGTTCCCCCGCTCCGGCGAGGCCGACGTCCAGCGCGCCGTCGACGCCGCCGCGGCCGCCTTCCCCGCCTGGCGACGTACCTCCGGGCCCCAGCGCGCCGCCATCCTCACCCGCGCCGCCGAGATCCTCGAGCGCCGCGCCCAGGAGGTCGGCGAGGCCCTCACCCGCGAGGAGGGCAAGACCATCGGCGAGGGGGTCGGCGAGGCCAACCGCGGCGCCCAGATCCTGCGCTTCTTCGCCGGCGAGCCGCTGCGCGCCCTCGGCGAGACCTACTCCGGCAGCAACCCGGAGACCTTCCTCTTCACCGAGCGCGTGCCCCTCGGCGTCGTCGGCGTCATCACCCCCTGGAACTTCCCGGTCGCCATCCCGATCTGGAAGCTCGCCCCCTGCCTCGCCTACGGCAACACCGCCGTCTTCAAGCCCGCCGAGCTGACCCCGCTCACCGCCCACTTGATCACCGAGGTCTTCGCCGAGGCCGGGCTGCCGGCCGGCGTGCTCAACCTCGTCCACGGCCCCGGCGACGTCGTCGGCGAGGCCCTCGCGCGCAACCCCGGCGTCAACGCCATCACCTTCACCGGCTCCAATGCCGTCGGCCGCCACCTCTACCACGTCGCCAGCGAGCACGGCGCCAAGGTCCAGCTCGAGCTGGGCGGCAAGAACCCCGTCATCGTCGCCGCCGACGCCGACCTCAACCAGGCCGTCGAGATCACCACCTCCGGCGCCATGCGCTCCACCGGCCAGAAGTGCACCGCCACCAGCCGCGTCATCGTCGTCGAGCCGGTGCTGAAGGAGTTCACCGACGCGCTGGTGGCGCGCGCCAGGTCGCTGCGGGTCGGCCCGGGCCTGGACCCGGCGAACTACCTGGGCCCGCTCGTCTCGGCGGAGCGCCGCCGCGCCGTGCTGGATTACGTCGAGGTCGGCAAGCGGGAGGGCGCCCGGCTCCTGACCGGCGGCGAGCCGCCGGCCGGGCCGCAGTACGCGCACGGCCACTACGTCGCGCCCACGATCTTCGCCGACGTCGACCCGACGATGCGCATCGCCCAGGAGGAGATCTTCGGCCCGGTCGTCGGCGTCATCCCGGCCAGGTCCCTCGACCAGGCCATCGAGATCGCCAACGGCGTGGGCTTCGGCCTGAGCGCCGCGCTCGTCACCCGCGACATCCGCCGGGCCTTCGACTTCATCCGCGCCATCGAGGCCGGCGTCGTCCACGTCAACTCGGAGACGGCCGGCGCCGAGCCGCACGTCCCCTTCGGCGGCATGAAGGGCTCGAGCTCCTACTCGCGCGAGCAGGGGCGCGCCGCCATCGAGTTCTTCACCCAGCTCAAGACCGTCTACCTCGACATGCCGCCGGCCGGCTAGGCATCCCCGCGGGAGGAGCGCCCGGCGACGCTCCTTCCCACCCACCCGGCCCCGATCGCGGCGCGCTCCCTCGCGACGGGACGGCCGGGGCTACCTCCCCGCCGCCTCGATGTCCGCGATCCGCGCGGCGACCAGCGACCGGACGAACTCCTCGTCCGGCGGCTCGCCGATCGGGAAGCGGATGGTGCTGCCCCGCGCCGTGCCGTAGAGCGCGCAGTGGCGCTTCGCCGCCGCGAAGTGGATCAGCCGCTGGCCGTGGTAGCGGAAGCTCGGCATGCCGTAGCTGATCGCCTCCTCCGCCTCGGGCGCCGCCGCGCGGATCGTCCGGCGCAGCGCCTCCAGCGTCGCCCGCGCCTCGTCGGGCAGGCTCGCCAGGTACTCGTCGACCGTCGCCGGCTTCCCGCCCGTGCCCGTGCTCACCCTGACGCCCCTCTCCGTCACCCGCGCCGTCGTCCCTGCCGGCGAGCGGCTACCCCTTCAGGCAGATGACGGGCCGCAGCCGGGCCACCCGGGCCACCACGCCCGCCGCGCACATGATCTCCACCACCCGGTCGACGTCCTTGTAGGCCCCCGGCGCCTCCTCGCTGAGGGCCCCGCGGCCGTGCGCCCGCACCGTGACCCCGCGCGCCTTGAGCTGCCGCACCACCTCCTGCGCCGGGTAGGCCTTCTTCGCGGCGTGGCGCGACTTCGCCCGCCCCGCGCCGTGGAGCGCGCTGCCGAACGTCTCGGCCATCCCCTGCTCGGTCCCGCGCAGCACGTAGCTCGCCGTCCCCATCGTGCCCCCCACCAGCACCGGCTGGCCGGTGCCGCGGTAGCGCTCCGGCACCTCCGGCCGGCCGGGGCCGAAGGCGCGGGTGGCGCCCTTGCGGTGGACCAGCAGCCGCCGCGGCTCGCCGCCGACCGCGTGCTCCTCGAACTTGACCGTGTTGTGGGCCACCTCGTAGAGGGTCTCGATCGACTCCGGCGCGACGTCGAGCGCGCCGGCAAAGGCCTGCCGGACCAGGTGCGCCAGCACCTGGCGGTTGGCGAAGGCGCAGTTCGCCCCGGCCATCACCGCCGCGTAGTAGCGCCGGCCCTCCTCGCTCGCGATCGGGGCGCAGACCAGCTCCCGCTCGCGGATCGGGATGCCGTACTTCTTCGCCGCCGCCTCCAGCACCGCCAGGTAGTCGCTCCCGATCTGGTGGCCGAGGGCCCGGCTCCCGGTGTGGAGCATCACCACGATCGCGCCGGGCCGCAGCCCAAAGGCGCTCGCCGCCGCCTCGTCCGCGATCTCGGCGACCTCCTGCACCTCGACGTAGTGGTTGCCCGAGCCCAGCGTGCCGACCTGCGCCAGCTGCCGCTGCTTGGCCGTCCGGCTGACCGCCGCCGGGTCGGCTCCGGCCAGGCGGCCGTGCTCCTCGACGTACTCCAGGTCCGCCCGCGTGCCGTAGCCGAGCGCGACGGCGTAGCTCGCCCCCTCGGTCAGCACCCGGTCGATCTCCCGCTCGTCGAGCCGCAGGTCGCCCGTGCCGCCCAGCCCGGCCGGCACGATCGCGTAGAGCGCGTCCGCCAGCTCCTGCTCCCGGCCCGCGAGGTCGGCCCGCGTCAGCTCCGTCCGCAGCAGCCGCACGCCGCAGTTGATGTCGAACCCCACCCCGGCCACGCTGATGACGCCGGTCGCCGGGTCGAAGGCGCCCACCCCGCCGATCGGGAAGCCGTAGCCGGGGTGGACGTCGGCCATCGCCAGGGCCGGCGCCTGGATCCCCGGCAGGCTCGCCACGTTCACCAGCTGGCGGAGCGCGCTCCACTCCTGACCCGGCTCGGTCAGCTCGCGCATGCCGTCCTCGTCGGTGTAGACCCGCGCCGGCACCTCCATCGCGCCCGACCGCGGGATCTCGTAGACGTACTGCCCGACCCGCTTGACCGCGA